>CAJFUP010000047.1 GCA_904420225.1 uncultured Lachnospiraceae bacterium | reverse complement strand
TTTATTAGGTTGTATCCGCTTTTTGCGGATACCGTTCTGAATTGTTCTCAATCGAGAATCTTCAGGGTTGGTTATACTGTTCAGTTATCAAGGTTCATTGTTTTCTTTTCCGTCCCTCACGGGACATATGGTATAATATCATGCCTCTCAGTATTTGTCAACATTTTTTTTCATTTTTTTTATTTTTTAAATTTTCCTGTTTTTCCCCTACAAATCGGCATGGTTTTGGCCAACAAAAAGCCAAAACCATGCCGTCTTTTATCCAACATGGGCCTCCAATTCATCTTCCGCTTCTTTTTCCAGTTTTCTCCTCCTTAAGATTCCATTGATCTTGCTGGCAAATACAATAGTAGTGATGATCCCTGCCGTCGTATCCACAATGGGTTCCACATAAAAGACCATCTTTGCCCCCCAAATTACAGGAAGCACAAACAGAAGAAGAAAATAATTGAATTTTCTCAAAAAAGACAATGGCAGCGCATACATGGGAAGTCCCATTCCGGTAAACGCATCCACAAACGGATATTGCAGTGCCAATGGGATCAATCCCAAAACAGAGATTTTAATGGCCCAGACAGAAATTTCAGCATACTGCGCGTTGGATGTGAACATACGAACAAATACTGGAGAAAACGTAAATGCAACGGCCATCATGACTGCGTTGAACAACAGGCAAAGAAAAACAATCATCCGCAATGCCTGCCGGATTCTCTCCACATTTCCCGCTCCAAAATTATATCCCAAAATGGACTGTGTTCCGCCTGTTATTCCTCCCAATGGCATGGTTATCATAAGGAAGAAACTCTGCATGATGGTGGCGCAGGTGATATACATGTCTCCCTGACTGCCACCATACATTTTAAGAGTCGCATTCATCGCGATGATTAAAAGGCTGTCAAAGGCTATAATGATAAAAGGAGATAGACCATATACCAGAATCTTCTTCATAATGGAGATGCCATATCCCCCAAATGTGAGACGAATGGGCATCTTTTTGGAAAGCAAATGGGCAAGAATGTATACACTGGACACTGCCTGGGAGATCACCGTGGCTATGGCTGCCCCAGATACCCCCATGTCAAACACAAAAATAAAAATGGGATCCAGCACAATGTTGGTGACTGCCCCGATCATAACGGATATCATACCACGCTTGGCATATCCCTGGCAGATCAAAAACTGATTCATGCCGGAAGACATCAGAGCAAATATGGCGCCTAAAACATATACCGTCATATATTCATTGGCGTATGGATAAGTGGCGTCACTGGCTCCGAATGCCCGCAGCAGCATTCCCTTTGTGCTGAGTACCAGTATTGGAATCAATATGGACAGCGCCACCAACATAATAAAACAATTGGCCAAAATTTTTGTAGCCCCTTTCTCATCCTTCGCCCCCAAACGAATACTTAGAAGCGGCGCACCGCCGATTCCCACCAGGGAAGCGAAAGAAGTGATCAGAGTCACAATGGGGCCACAGATACCTGCCCCTGCCAGAGCCTGCTCGCCGATCACAGGAATATTTCCTATAAACATTCGATCCACAATGCTATACAGCACATTGACAAACTGTGCCAACATGGATGGTATGGCAATACGCAGAACCAGCTTTCTAATATCATCTCTTCCCAAGTCGTTTTCCACTTTCATCATTTGTGCTCCTTTAATCCAATCACTTTTTCAGTTTCTCATTTCTCCGCTGTCCGAAAACACAGGGCTTCATGGGCCAAAAGCGGAACCGATGCCAGCAGCAGCAATCCTGCCCATTCCGCCCCGCTCAGGCGAACGGTTCCAAACACCTGGATCAGCGCCGGAATTTCAGTCACTGCAGCCTGCAGGAGAATACCCGCAGCAAAAGACGCCACCAGCAGCCAATTGGCTTTCTGATTTCTTCGAAATATTGATACTGTCACCTCACGCATGCCGATGGCATGAAATAGCTGCGACAATCCCAAAACGGTGAAAGCATACGTCTGGGAGCGTTGCAGCACAGCCTCATCGGCCAAAATACGCCCAACAGCCTGCCACGATACCCCGCCTTCCCCCAACATCTGCACAAGCGGAATGGTCAGAAAGGCAACCAAACTGATAAGTCCAATGATACACCCATAAAAAACGGTGCAAAACAAACCATTCCCCGCAAACAAACTTTCTTTGGGGCTACGCGGCTTTTCTTCCATTAAAAGAGTTCCGTCATTGTAATCCGTTCCCAGAGCCAGAGCGGGAAGCGTGTCCGTGATGAGATTAATCCACAAAATATGACCTGCTTTCAGAGGGGATGCCAATCCCGCGGCAATGGCAAAAAACATGGTGATGATTTCGCCGAAATTGGAAGACAGCAGAAAAAGAACAGTCTTTTTAATATTTTCGTATATTCCTCTCCCCTCTTCCATGGCCCGCTCAATGGTGGCAAAATTATCATCTGTCAGGATAAGATCTGCCGCATTTTTCGCCACGTCCGTTCCGCTTTTTCCCATGGCAATTCCGATATCCGCCGCTTTCAGAGACGGTGCGTCGTTGACACCGTCACCTGTCATGGCTACGATTTCCCCATTCTCCTGCAAAGCCTTTACGATCCTCGTCTTATGTCCCGGTGAAACCCTGGCGAATACAGACAAAGAGCCAATTCGGTGCTGCAGCTGGGCATCGGACAGATTATCCAGTTCTGCTCCCGTCAAGCACTCCGTCCTTTCCCTGGCAATTCCCAGTTTTCTGGCAATGGCAAACGCCGTATCGCCATGATCTCCAGTAATCATGATGGTCTTCACGGAAGCCTTTTTAAACATTTCAATGGCCATGGCAGCCTCCTGGCGAGGCGGATCCATCATGCCCGCCAGACCCACGAAAATCAGATTTTCCTCTTTCATATTTATTTTACGGTCCATGGCCAATGCCAATACCCTCAGAGCTTGCCCGGCCATATCATCAGCCGCCTGAAGAATCGCTTTTTTGTGCTCGGAACCAATGGGACGAATCTCACCATTCCAGAAAACACGATCACATCTTTTCAGCAGGCCGTCACAAGCTCCCTTGACGTAGGTAACAAACTGCCCATCTTTTTTATGTACAGTGGTCATACGCTTTCTATCAGAGTCAAATGGAATTTCATTGGTTCTTTGTATCTTGGCTTCCAGCTCCTTCTTGGTCACCCCCAGGGGTATAGCCAAATCCAAAAGCGCCAACTCTGTGGGATCTCCCAGCGCATGTTCCCCTTCTCTGGAAGCATCGTTGCAGAGCAGAAATCCCTCCGCCAGCAGCGCATGTCTTGCTCTGTCCATAGCAGAGACCGCCATCATATGGCCATCCATATAACATTGCACAGTCCGCATGCGATTTTGCGTCAGGGTTCCAGTCTTATCGGAACAAATCACGCTGACGCAGCCCAGTGTTTCCACAGACGGCAACCGACGCACAATGGTATGGACTTTCACCATTCTGGATACACTGAGGGCCAGCACTATGGTCACAATGGCTGGCAAACCTTCCGGCACAGCAGCCACTGCCAGGGAAATAGCCGTCAGAAACATGTCAAATACATCCCGCCTCTGCAGTACTGCCAAGGCAAAAAGGGCAGCACATAAGACCACTGCCACAACGGAAAGCCATTTCCCCAAATCAGCCAGACGTTTCTGAAGGGGTGTTATCTCCCCCTTCCCGCGTCTCAGTCCACCGGCGATCTTTCCAATCTCCGTTTCCATACCTGTGGCTGTCACGATTCCTTCCCCCCGGCCGCGAACAATATATGTGGAGGAAAAGACCATATTTTTTTGGTCTCCCACCGCCAACGTTTTATCAGCCACAAAGTCGAACCGCTTCCCAACAGGCACAGATTCTCCTGTCAGCGCCGATTCGTCGGCCATGAGACTGGCCGATTGCGTCAGACGGATATCGGCAGGCACCTGCCTCCCCGCTTCCAGCACCACCACATCCCCCGGTACCAGGTCCCTGGCTGGGATCTGGGAAACCGTATGTTCCCTCCTCACCAAAGCCGTGGGGCTGGTCATCTTTTTCAATGCTTCCAGAGCTTTTTCGGCTTTTCCCTCCTGGATACATCCCAAAGCTGCATTGAGCACAATAACAAACAGGATAATCCCCGCATCCGACCATTCTCCCAGAAAAGCCGAGATACCGCCCGCCCCCATCAAAACATAGATCAACGGATCTTTCAGCTGCTCCAAAAACATGGCAGGCAACGTTTTTTTCTCTTCCACAGCCAATTCGTTTCTTCCGTTTCTCAGTCTGTTTTCCACTTCCTGCCGGGTGAGTCCGGCGACAGCATCTGTCTTCAACGCGTCTTCTGTTTCTCTTATGGTCTTGTTCTCAAACATAAGCGCCTCCCATTCCCTGATTACAGTCATATTATCTGTACTTCAGTGTATGTCCCAGAATGGGTGCGCATACCTTTTTCCTGTTATTTCTTCCAGTTCTTCAGCGCATCGGCAAAGGCTGTATTCACAGGAGCCTCCGCCTCTTTTTGCTGCTGTTTCATATAACGGGCCACGTCCTTTTTCGTCACGCCGCCTCCCTCTTTCTCCCGCCTTTCCTTAAACTTTGACAGCTTCTCCCGATGGCCGCAGGAGCAAAGAAACATGGCGTCTTCCCCTTTTCCCATCAGCTCCATCTTCTTATGACACACAGGACACCGAGCATTGGATGTGCGGGAAACCGTCTCCCGGTAGCCGCATTGCCGATCCTGACATACCAATAATTTGGCGTTCTTGCCATTGACAGCCAAAAGACGCTTCCCACAGTGAGGACATTTTTTATTGGTCAAATTATCATGACGAAACTGCCCCGTACCGCCCTTGATTTCCTCCACAATATCTTTTGCATAGCCACGGATCTCATCCATGAAAACAGCTCGCTTTCTCTTTCCGTCGGCAATTTCAGAAAGTTTTCCCTCCCAGTCAGCCGTCAGCTCCGGCTTTCTCAGATCCTCCGGCACCAATTTCAAAAGTTGACGTGCTTTCGCCGTGGTGTGGATCTCATTTCCTCTTTTTTCAATGAGGAAGCTGGAAAACAGCTTTTCTATGATATCCGCCCTGGTGGCCACAGTTCCCAACCCGCCGGTTTTCTTGAGAATGGCGGCCTCTTTCGGGTTATTTTCCTGCAAAAACGGAACAGGATTTTCCATGGCCGACAGAAGAGTAGCCTCTGTAAATGCGGCCGGAGGTTTGGTCTGACCTTTGGTCACACGAATCTGAACCACAGGTACGCGCTGCCCCTTTTCCAAGGGCGGCAGTTTCTGCACCGGCTCCTCTTCGTCGCCCTCTTTATCTTCATAAACAATCTTCCAACCCATATCCTCCATGATGCGCCCTTTTGCGGTGAAAACCTGTCCCGCAATTTCCGCTTTCACTGTGACATTTTCATACTTGGCCGCAGGATACATAACAGCCAGAAAACGCCGAACCACCAAATCATAGATACGTCTTTCCTCCACGCTCATGGCCGCCAAATCCACATATTGCTCTGTGGGAATAATGGCATGGTGATCCGATACTTTGGCATCATTGACAAAAGCTAATCTTTCCGGCAGTGGCCTGGCAATCAATTTTCCCCCCAGCACCTTATAGGGGCCTATGCTGCAGGCGCGGAGTCTTTCTTTTAAAGTTCCCACAATATCTTTGGTTAGATAGCGAGAGTCTGTCCTGGGATATGTCAGAACCTTATGATTCTCATACAGCCTCTGCATAATGTTCAGCGTCTGTTTTGCCGAGTACTGGAAGCGCCCATTGGCATCCCTTTGCAGCTCCGTCAGATCATACAGAGCCGGAGCCGATACCGACTGGCGGCTTTTTTTCACTTCTGTGATCACAGCCCAATTGGGGCCCTTCCCAGCTTCCAGCTGACCAACGATTTCTTTTATTTTCTCTTCCTGAAAACTACTGGTTTTTCCATCTTGGGATTGCCAAGTCAGCGTCAGATTCCCCTCCGTGGTATGGCAAACTGCCTGAATTCCATAGAAGGCCTGCGGCTGAAAGGATCGAATTTTATCTTCCCTGGCAGCGATCATGGCCAAGGTCGGCGTCTGTACACGGCCGCAGGACAACTGGGCATTGTATTTACAGGTCAGCGCTCTGGTGGCATTGATGCCCACCAGCCAGTCCGCCTCTGCCCGACTCATGGCAGCCTGATACAGATTTTCGTACGCACTGCCCTCCTTTAGATGCTGGAATCCTTCTTTGATGGCTTTATCCGTCACAGAACTGATCCAGAGACGTTTTAAAGGTTTGCGGCAGCCGCTCTTCAACAGAATCAGGCGCGCCACCAGCTCACCTTCACGGCCTGCATCGGTGGCAATAATAACTTGCCCCACGTCTTTTCGCTTCAGCAATTCCCGCACAGCATGATACTGCCTTCCTGTCTGCCGTATCACCTCCAGCTTCATCTGTTCCGGCAGCATGGGAAGATCTTCCAACTTCCAATCTTTATACTTGTCATCATACTCTTCCGGCGCCGCCAGCTCTACCAAATGCCCAAATGCCCAGGTGACAATATAATTGTCCCCTTCCAGGCCGCCTGCAACGGACCTGCCGCAGTGCAGAACACGGGCAATATCCTTTCCAACAGATGGTTTTTCCGCCAAAACAAGTGCTTTCATGTTTTCCTCCCAATCTTTCGCTTCCTATCCCCGGCACATGGGAACGGATTCTGATCCTACATTTCCCACATGATAAGATGCCAGGGACAAAAGGCCATGAATCCGGCATCAACATAATCAAGCTACTTCATGACCTCTTGACTCTGGCATCTTATTATACAAGACTTGAAGGCGAAATACAACCTTCCTTCCCAGTCATCGGCAGGAGGTGCAGGCCAAAAAACGTTTCTTTGCCTGCTCCCAATCAATGACGTGCATCCAATCTTCAATGTAATCGGCACGGACATTGTAGTGCTTCAGATAATAGGCATGCTCCCACACATCAATGGTTAATATGGGCCAAAGCCCCCGCTCCACGGGACTATTCTGATTTTGCGTAGTGATGATCCGCAGGCAGGTTCCCTCCAATACAAGCCATGCGTATCCAGATCCAAAAACAGAAAGCGCAGCTGCTTTCCATTGCTCCCGGAATTGACCGAATCCGCCGAACTGCTCTTGTATGGCTTTTCCCAAAGCTCCCATGGGCTCTC
Source organism: uncultured Lachnospiraceae bacterium (assembly GCA_904420225.1). Taxonomy (GTDB): domain Bacteria; phylum Bacillota; class Clostridia; order Lachnospirales; family Lachnospiraceae; genus Fimimorpha. The sequence goes on along the minus strand of CAJFUP010000047.1, from coordinate 295 downwards.
CGGGGGCCGGATTTTTTAGTCCGCGAAAAAAGAACCGATGGTTATACACACCTCCGGCATTGTTCCGTATCGCCATCTGCAGTTCTTTCGGATAGCTGGATGCACACTGAATCAGGCGCTCCAGAGACAGCTTCTGGAGCCCTGGATGTTGTCTGAGAATTCCGTTCAGGTTGTCAATGTATGTTTGAAGATGTCTGTCATGATGCAGATACATGGTCTCCCGGTCAATAAAGGGTTCCAGCCCATGATAGGGATAAGGAAGCGGCAAATTGACAAACGGATAGCAGGTGTTTTC
>CAJFUP010000046.1 GCA_904420225.1 uncultured Lachnospiraceae bacterium | reverse complement strand
TCAGAGACCAGAGTGGTGGCAGTATTTTCTATCATTACAGCGATTTGCTGCCTGATTGCGTTTCTGGCAGTATAGGGGAGAAAAGAAAAAGCAGACGAAAAGGGCGATCTTTGCAAGGAACAAAGGAGCCGACATAAAGTTGGAGGAAACATGGAGAAAGCAGTGTTGGTGGCAGGATCCGGGATCAGCGGAATCAGTGCCGTGAAACTTTTGAGACAGGTGGGAAAACAGGCTGTCTTGTACGATGGAAATGAAAATTTGGATCGTGATAAGATTCGGGAACAGGCGGGGGATTCCTCTTTGGAGATTATACTGGGCGAATTGACAGAAGAGACAGCGAAACGCTTTGAATGCTGCGTTATCAGTCCAGGTATTCCTTTGGAAGTTCCCTTTGTGGGGGTGTTGAGAAAATGCGGCGTTCCCATTTGGAGTGAAGTGGAATTGGCATATCGCCATGCCCAAGGGACGCTTGCGGCCATCACGGGAACCAATGGCAAAACCACAACCACAGCTCTGCTGGGAAGCATTGTGCAAAACTGGGTGGGAAAGGAACGGGGATTTGTTGTCGGCAATATTGGCATACCCTACACGCAGATGGCCTGTCAGATGAAAGACGATTCGGTGACCGTGGCAGAGATCAGCAGTTTTCAGCTGGAATCCATTGTGGATTTTCATCCCAATGTCACCGCAATTTTGAACATTACGCCGGATCATTTGGATCGCCATCATACCATGGAATGTTACGAGCAGGTAAAAGAATCCATTACAAAAAACCAAACCCGCAGGGAATGGTGCATTCTCAATTATGAGGATGAAAGGCTCCGCCGCTTTGGAGAACATGCGGGGGTCAATGTGCTGTATTTCAGCAGCCAGAGAAAATTGGATGAGGGCATGTACATGGATGGAGACGTCATCTTTTTGTCTCTGGACGGCGAGACATATGAAATCTGTCGCACTGAGGAATGTCACCTGGTGGGACAGTGTAACTATGAAAACATCATGGCCGCAGTGGGCATGGCAGTCTGCCTCGGGGTGCCCATGGAGATTATCCGCCGGACGGTGAAAGCGTTTCGTGCGGTGGAGCACAGGATTGAGTTTGTGGAGGAAATCCATGGCGTTTGTTATTACAATGATTCCAAGGGGACGAATCCTGATGCAGCCATCCAGGGGATTCGCGCCATGAACAGACCGACCATTCTCATAGGTGGCGGATATGACAAGGGAGCCGAGTATGATGAATGGATTGCAGCTTTTGGCACAAAGGTAAAAAAATTGATCCTTCTGGGGCAGACAGCCGAAAAAATCGCCGCCTGTGCCCGAAAGCATGGTTTTTTCCAGCTGACTTTTGCGGACAGTCTCGATGAGGCAGTGGCGCTTGCCGCCCAGGAAGCGGAGGCGGGAGACGCCGTATTGCTTTCGCCAGCCTGCGCCAGCTGGGGAATGTTTAAAAACTATGAAGAAAGAGGAAGGATTTTTAAAGAGCTGGTGCGTAAAATGAAAAATCCGGCATAAAATAGAGGATATGAATGGAAATGCCGGGAATTGATCCGTGGCATCTCCTGATATATACCATGGATTACAAAAAGGACCGTGCAGAAGAGAACGAAAAGGGACGTTCTTTGGGCACGGTCCTTTTTGGCTGTGAAAACGATGAGGATCCGTACAAAAACAGGAGGCAGGAATATGAGACAATGGAGACGGCGAGGTAAAAGCAAACAGGAGCAGGTAAACGGAGGATTTTCTCTGGATTACAGTCTGGTAATCATCGTGTTCCTTTTGTCCATGTTCGGCCTGTTGATCCTTTACAGTGCCACGGCTTATACAGATGCGGCGGCTCATGCCGGGAACTCCTTTTATACCGCGGCCAAACAGGCAGTGTTTACAGCGGCGGCCCTGGTGGTTATGTTCTTTGTCTCCCGCATGGATTACCACATCCTGGTACGGTATGCAAAATTTGCCTATCCGGTCGCCGTTATCCTGGGGATTACCGTTTTATTTTTCGGGAAAGAAGTCAACGGCCAGAAGCGGTGGTTTGCTCTGGGGCCCCTTTCTTTTCAGCCTGCGGAATTTTCCAAAATTGTCTTGATTCTTTGTTTGGCGGCATTGGCTGAGCGGCTGTATCACCTCTCCAAATCCTACTGGATTCTTCTATGGTTTGGGATTGTGACGTTACCCATATTTTTGCCGGTGGTGTCGGCAAACTTGAGTTCTGGCATCATCATCTTTGCCATTGCCGGTATTATGGCGTTTATCTGTAGCAAAAAAAGATGGATATTTGCCGTAGCCGCAGCGGCGGGGGTGGGGCTGATTATACTTTTATATCAGTCTGGTATTCTCCAAAAAGTGCTGGATGCCTACCAGATGGATCGTATTTATGCGTGGCAGCAGCCGGAGGCATATGCCTCCACCAATGGGTTTCAAACACTGCAAGGGCTATATGCCATCGGCGCTGGAGGGATCTTTGGCCGGGGGCTTGGGGAAAGTGTTCAAAAAATGGGATATCTTCCAGAAGCGCAGAATGATATGATTTTTTCCATCATTTGCGAAGAATTGGGCCTCTTCGGCGCGGCACTTCTCATAGTGATGTTTATGCTGTTGATCTGGCGGTTTATGGCGATCGCCAGTCAGGCGGTGGATTTTGAGGGGATGATGATTGTTTCTGGAGTTATGGCGCATATTTCCATTCAGGTGCTTTTGAACATTGCAGTCGTGACGAATACAATTCCCAATACGGGAATCAGCCTTCCCTTCATCAGTTATGGGGGCTCTTCCATCATGTTCCTCATGATTGAAATGGGAATTGTCCTAAATGTCGCCTCTCAGTCCAGGCGGCGCTGCTGAAACAGAGGAAAAGACACCAATCTCTCATGTGATACATAAAGTAATATGGGGCTGTGATGCAGACTTTCGGAACTGTTTGCTCGCAGCATTTGGGTAAAGGAGGGATACCGTGTCTTTTTTGGAGATCAATGGAGGCAGAAATCTGTATGGGAGTCTTTCTGTACAGGGGTCGAAAAACGCGGTACTGCCAATGATGGCAGCTGCCTTACTAAATAAAGGAATCACTGTAATTCAGAATGTGCCCTATATTCTGGATGTCTGCCATATGATTAAAATTTTAAATGCCCTGGGATGTCGGGTAAAATATGAGAACGGAACTCTGACCATGGATGCGTCCTGCCTGACATCCCATGAGCTTCCCTGGGCATGGGCAGGTAAGATGCGTTCCTCCATTATGATTTTGGGGGCACTGGTGGGACGATGCGGGGAAGCGGTCACATATTATCCCGGCGGCTGTTCCATAGGCGCTCGGCCCATTGATTTGCATGTGGAAGGGTTGAAAAAATTAGGCGTTACATTTGACGTGGAGGGGGATCGCATCGAGGCCCGTGCGGCAAGGCTGGTGGGGGCGTGTGTCGATCTTCCTTTTCCCTCTGTGGGAGCCACGGAAAATGTAGTGCTGGCGGCTGTGTTGGCAGATGGGGAAACGTGCATACGGGGAGCGGCAAGAGAACCGGAGATTGTGGAACTCTGTCGGATGCTGCGGCAGATGGGGGCTTGTATAGATGGAGTGGGCAGCGGGATTCTGAGGATACGGGGGGTGAAAAGACTGCGGGACTGCTGTGTCAGCGCTTGCGGCGACAGAATTGTAGCGGCCACATATCTGATGGCGGTTGCCGCCTGCGGCGGAGAGGCCATGCTGACAGAAACGCCCGTTTCCTACATGGGGGCATCCCTGGATGTCATGAGACGCATGGGATGTCGCCTGAAGTCGGAAGGAGACAGGGTTTTGGTGCTCTCTGATGGCGAACCGTCTCCCATTCCCTTCATTCGAACGGAGCCGTATCCGGGATTCCCCACAGACGTCCAATCCCAGCTCATGGCCACACTCTGCTTTTCCCGTGGGAATTCCTCCATCCAGGAAACCATTTTTGAGGGAAGATTTAATACTGCTTTGGAGTTGAAAAAGATGGGGGCAGATATTATAATAGACAACAGGCTGGCGGTGATACACGGAGCAGGAAATCTGCACGGCGCGTTGGTGGAAGCCCGAGATTTGCGGGGTGGGGCTGCGCTGGTGATCGCCGGGTTGGCTGCTGAGGGAAAAACGCATATCGATTCCTGCTGCCATATTTTCAGAGGGTATGCGGGGATTGAGACGGATTTGCGTCAGCTGGGCGCGGATATCCGGGCCGATTATGGTCAGGCAGCACAGCAGGCCTGAGATGCATAGGTTTTCTGCCGGAGGAGCGGATGAATAATAGAGAAAAAATGAACAGGGAACAAAGAGTCAGGCGCAGAGCGGCTGAGATGAGACGAAAATTCCGAAGAAAAATGTTCCGCATGCTGGCGGCAGTACTATTTTTTGCTGCTGTCTGCATGGGAATCTGGAATATTAAAGTCACAGAAGTTCAGGTGACAGGCAATGAACGCTATTCGGGTCAGCAGATCGCGGACATGCTGTTTTCCACAGAGAATGACAGGCGGTCGCTGCTTCTTTTTTTGAGACAACTGATACATAAAAACCAGGAAGAGATTCCTATTCTTCAATCCTACACGCTGACATTCACCGGTATCCAGTCCGTATCGGTGTCAGTACAGGAAAAAAAACTGGTTGGGTGCATCAGCCATATGGGATCCTATATGTATTTTGACCGGGATGGTCTGATTGTGGAGAGCCGCACAGAGCCGTATCCAGGGATTCCCATCATCGAGGGGATTGACTTCGATCAGGCGGTGCTGTATCAGAAAATTTCAGCGAAAAAGGAGGGGATATTTGATACCGTTATGACACTGACGCAGCTTTTGTCCCAACATGAAATCCAGGTAGACCGTATTTTGTATGATGAGCGGGATCAGGCAGCCCTGGTCATGGGCGATGTGCGGGTGCAGCTGGGAAGTAGTGATAACATGGAGGGAAAAATTGCAGAGCTGGCTGTCATGCAGGAAAAGTTCGGAGATTTGAAGGGGACATTGCATTTGGAAACTTACGATGAATCCCGTCAAGATGCCGAATATTATTTTGATGTCGAGACAGACTAAAAAATGTTTATCAAAAAGAGCAAAAAAAGTTTGAAGAAACGGTTGATTATTTTTGAAAAAGATAATATAGTATATAGAGTAATACTTAGCTGTGGGATATAGGAGTGCTTATATTCCTTTTGGAGCTGTCATACAGAAAATGAAAATGAGGTTAGAAGGAGGAGTTTCCCTTGTTAGAAATTAAGATAAATGAGTCTGAAAGCTCAGCAAAGATTATTGTAATCGGTGTCGGCGGT
>CAJFUP010000045.1 GCA_904420225.1 uncultured Lachnospiraceae bacterium | reverse complement strand
GATCAGATTCACATCCATTGACAAAGACGCGGAATGCAGAGCGGACAGTGTTATCCACTTTTTTAGAATGGCCAACCAGGCCGATGACTGCCACTTGATGGCTGCCGCAGCTGGAGGGACATCCGGAAATATGGATCTTGGGAAGAACGTTATCTTCCAGATTTTCCCGGCCAACGCGTTCTATACATGCTGCCAAAAGGCCCTGGGAATTGCGGAGTCCGTGCTGGCAGATGGAAGAGCCGATGCAGCTGACACTGGATTCAAACAGAGTCTGGGCGCCGTCGTCTGTGGCCTTTAAGACGGCGGGAACTTCCTCGGCTGTCAGGTTGATAATGTACAAGGTGCCGTCTGGGGAAAGGCGCACTTCCGTCTGCTCCATGCCGCGGATCACGTTTAAAAGCTGAGCCGGTTTATCCGGGGGCAGACAGCCTCCCAGTGGGTGATAGGAAACGGCGTAGAGTCCTTTCTGTTTTTGCGGGACAATTCTCTTTCCGGAAATGGATTTGCTGCCGGTTTTTGTGATTGCCGCAGGCTCGGGAATGGGCCAGGCATTTTCCTCTGCCTTGGCTTTTTCTACAAATTCTAAAAACAGCTGCCGCAGACGCTCCGGTCCCAGCGTATCCTGAAGGTAGCGGGTCCTGGCTTTGGCGCGTGATTCATAGTTGCCGTAAGCGGTGAACAGACGGATCATGGCGCTGATCCAGTGGGAAATCTCCTGGGGACAGACACCGTCTGCCACATGGACGCCCAGTTTGGGATTGGGTCCCAGCCCTCCGGCGCAGTAGACGGAAAAACTGCCGTCCTGTCTGGCGGCAAATCCCAGATCCCGGAAGGTGGCATGGGTCTCATTGGCGGCAGTATTGGAAAAGCCTACTTTCAGTTTGCGGGGCATATGCAGTCCGGGCATCCGGCTCAGTAGATATTCTCCCGCTGCCTGGACATAGGGGAGCACATCAAAAGTCTCTCCGGGCTCCACGCCGGACAGGGGGCTGGCCATGGCGTTTCTGGGATTGTCGCCGCCGCCGCCTTTGGTGATGATGCCCGCCTCCAGGGCATTTCGCATGGCGCCCACTGTGTCATCGGCGCTCAAGTTGTGCAGCTGGATGGTTTGGCATGTGGTGATTTTCAAAAGATTGATATGACGGCTGGATATTTCCTGGGCCAGAAAGCTTAGGATGTCTTTGGTGATTCTTCCTCCCGGCAGGCGGAGACGGAGCATATATCCCCCTTCTCTCTGGGCATAGCTTCCAAAGCCGCCGGATATTCCTTTAAATGTATTCCTGTCTATTTCTCCGGCTTCAAAGGCATGGATCTTTTCGTCAAAAACCGGAATTTCCTGGAGAAATTGCTGGTACAAATCGCGATTTAACATCTGTTGTCCTCCTGTATGTTCATTCTGTCTCCAGTATAACCAGAAAAAGGCAGAAATACAAGGTGATTTCAAGAGAACAAAGTACTTACAGGCCGAAGCAGCGTCAACAAAGTCACCAGAAGGATAAATATGATTGTGAACCTAAAATAAAAAATAGTTGACAGTCGGGAGGGAGAAACGGTATACTGAAAACAGTATTCAAAAAAGAAAATTGAAAAAGAGGGAGAATCATGGAAAAAAAGACAGAATGGATAAGAGGTTCCTGGGCCAATACTACGGCCATGGTTTGTATGGCCTTGATGACTGCCATAACTTGTATTTTGGCGCCGTTATCTGTGCCGGTGGGACCCATCCCGGTATCTTTGACGAATTTGGTGCTTTGTTTTAGTGTTGTTCTTTTGGGAAAGAAAAAGGCCAGCTTTAGCTTCTTAATTTATTTGCTTATGGGACTGGCGGGGGTTCCAGTGTTTTCCGGGTTTTCAGCAGGACCGGCAAAGCTGGTGGGCCCCACCGGCGGGTATCTTTTGGGATTTTTTCTGTTGACATGGATTGGCGGTTTTTTTGTGGAAAGGTTTCCGGGAAAACGGCTCTTGTACGCGGCGGGAATGGCCATTGGCATGATGGGACTCTATGCGTTTGGAACGGTTTGGTACATGATTCTCATGAAAACCAGCGATTTGTGGTATGCTTTAAGTGTGTGCGTCTTCCCGTTTCTGATTTTTGACGCAGTGAAAATCGCAATGGCATGCATTGTGGGAGAGACGATACGAAAGCGGATAAAATATTAAACTTCAGTAAAATTTATGAAAAAATTGTAGGATGGTTGACTTGAAACCTGTGGGTGCTATAATAAAAATACAAGGCATTTTGGAGAAGATTTGAAGGACCAGTACCTTGATTTTTAAGGGAAAGAAGGAGTTTTTATGTTTGGATCCACAGAGGAAAAAATGAAAAAGCTGGTGAAGAGGGGGAAATGGGAAAAGATTAAGAATAAGTATCTTTACAGCAGCGGGGCAGATGAACTGTGCATGCTGGCCAGAGCCTGCAGCCAGTCCAATACAGATGATTCTGTAAATGTATTGGTGGCATTGCTGAATGCGACGGACCAGAGAGTGGTGCTGGAAGCGCTGAAATCCCTTGGGGTGGTTGGAACCGATCACGCGGTTGCCAATTTACAGCTGATGTATCAGGAAGCGGATCCGTCCAACAAAGAATTGAAAACTGCCATTCAGACTACGCTGAATAAGATTAGAAGCAGAAAGTGACTTTCCTGTGAAAAGGCCGGATGATGACAGAAGAGCCAATTGCAGAATCCTTTTGAGTATCGGCTTGAAAATGGATTGTGCAGTTGGCTTTTTATTATAATTGGCCATTTGGCGTTCATGTTCTATTGCAGAAAGGCCGATGAAAGAGATACTGTTATGGGGATGTGGCAAATTTTAAATGGAGGTGTTTTATGCGCAGTTATCCAACAGTTCATAAGAAAAGAGATGAAGTACTGAGTGTTTGGGGGCCTTATTCCAAAAAATGGGCGGGTATTTCCCACATCGCGGAGAGGGATCAAGGGACCTTGATGGAGTTTTCAGTTTTTCCATCCCAGTATCGCGGGATGACACAGCTTCCCGTGGAAATTTATCAGGGCAATTATATTCCGTGGGATGCCGAAACGGATCAGAGCCGATATACGTATCGGTTTGAACTGGAATGGAAGGATCAAGTTTATACCGATGTGACGTATGTGAGGCTGGATGATGGAAGTATCGGCGTAAAAGCAGAATTTGTCAATAATACCAATATATCTCAGGCGCAGGTACTCCACTATCTCATGCATCGCTCCGTTGGGGAACGGGTAATGATTCAGGTGCCGGATCAAGGCGTGATTCTGGATGGGCTAATGTATGAAGAATTGGAATTAAAGTCGCCCAAGAGAAGAGAGGGATTGAACTTTGACGGCACGCTGACCGGTGAAATGGCAGGGACAGAATACTTTCACGGGCATGCATTGTCCGGCCTGGCAGGCCCCTATGGAATGACGGGATTTTTTGGACAGACACCTGGGGATCGGGTGGTTTATGATTTGGGAAGATGCGCAAAAAAGGGAGAAAATATTTATATCCGGGCCAAAGGAAAAGGGAAGTTTGCGGTGTCCGGCATGTGCAGCGGATCCGTGGAGATCGATGGGGATCAGCCCATGTTTTACAATCTTCCCGCGGCAGAGGTCAGCACGGCAAAACTGGTTTTGGAATGCATTGCCGGTTCCGGGGTTGCGGTTGACTGTATTGCTTTGAGCTGTGAGGTTCCTGCCGTGACTGACAGAATGGACGCTATACTGCCGGATCTGAAGGAAAAGGAAAACAGACTGGTAATATCTTATCCAGATATGGAAACCGAGTATGGGATTGCTTGGGAAGGGGATACCAGTGAAGTCCGCGAATTCCGCACATCCAGACCGGAAACGTTCATGCCGTTTATGACGCATAACCATGTGAGCAAAGTGCTGACAGATGACGGAAAAGATGAGTATATTGACATTTTTATACGGCCCATTTTCCTGAAAGCCGGTGAAAAAAAGACGTTGTTTGGAAGAATAGTCTGCGGTCAAAAGGGGGAGGCAGGAGAAATGCTGGAACATGCCAAACCATTGGAGCAGAAGATATTTTTAGGGGCAAAAGAGAACATTCAAGATCCCTACGAGGCAGGGCAGAGACGGATGCGGGCTGTGATGATGACCAATGTGGTATTTCCTGTACGTCTGCAGGGCAGTTATATACGCCATTTTACGCCGGGGAAATGGTGGGATTCTCTTTATACCTGGGACAATGGATTTATTGCCTTGGGACTGGTGCAGCTCAATGCCAAGCTGGCAGAGGATTGTCTGAATACGTATTTAATGGAACCAGGCAACCGTCATGCGGCTTTTGTGCACCATGGCAGCATGGTGCCTGTTCAGGCCTATGTATACAAAACCATATTTGAAAAGAACGGGGATTTGGAATTTTTAAGGACGTATTATCCGTCCATGAAGCAGTATTATGATTTCTATGCGGGCCATGATCCGCGGTCTCATATGCGGATGGAAGAGACGGGGCTTTTGCGGCCATTTGATTATTTTTACAATTCAGGAGGATGGGATGATTATCCGCCGCAGAAGTATATCGTGAGTCATGGCATGGCCGGGTATACCAGTCCGGTCATCAATACATGTCAGGCCATGAATTTTGCCCGAATCATGGCAGAAGCAGGCGAGCTGCTGGGAGAAGAAACAGAAGGGTATCGGAGAGACATCAAAAATTGGAAAGATGCTTTGCAGACGTATTCTTATGATTCCGAATCCGGCTACTTTTCTTATGTGGTTCATGGAGAGGATGGCGTTTCCAAACTTCAGACAGAAAAGGGAGAAAACCGAAATAAAGGTCTGGATGGAGCGTATCCATTTATGGCAGATGCGTGCACAGAGACACAAAAACAGGCGTTGGCAGAAAAGATTATGTCAGCGGCGCATATGTGGACGCCCATCGGAATTTCTGTGGTGGATCAGTCGGCTTCCTACTATCGCCCAGACGGGTACTGGAATGGTTCTGTGTGGATGCCCCATCAATGGTTTGTGTTCTTGGGAATGTTGGAACACGGTTACGCGGAGTATGCGGTTCGCATTGCGGATACAGCGCTGAATCTCTGGAAACATGAGACCGATGCCTCGTATCACTGTTATGAACATTTTATGGTGCAGTCGGGAAGAGGAGCCGGATGGCATAATTTCAGCGGCCTATCGGCACCGGTGGTATCATGGTATTATGGATTCTATGTGAAGGGAACCGTTACAGCGCCCGTTAACCTGATGGTGACCAAAACAGAAACAGGGGATAAAGGGATGGCAATACAGCTGAAATCATTTAAAGGAAAGAGTGGTTCTTCGGGGATTTCCTATGTGGTCGCGGTTCCGGAAAAGTCAGTGCGGGAAGTGTATGTAAATGACATTCGGGTTTCCCACAAGGAGCATGGAAAAGCAGTGTTGGTTCCGGTGCCCAAGGATGCGGATAGCCGTGTGGTACTTGTCTTCTAACAGACGCATACGCGCTCAATGGGGAAATACAGCAGCGGTTTGAAGAGGCGAAACCGCTGCTGGTTTCCATTTTCCAACGAACCCTTTCGATAAAAGTGAAAAATACTATTGACAATTATCCGCAAATCCTTCATAATGAATAGGCAGTTTGAGAGGGAGACGTATCGAAGTGGCCGTAACGAGACTGATTCGAAATCAGTTGAACCTTTCTGGTTCCGTGGGTTCGAATCCCACCGTCTCCG
>CAJFUP010000044.1 GCA_904420225.1 uncultured Lachnospiraceae bacterium | reverse complement strand
TTCTACACGTTTTTCTCTTGGTAAGTCAACGCCTGAAATACGAGCCATGTGTGTTTTACACCTCCATTAATAGATTTCAACTTTAAAATAGTACAAATAACTCTATCCGTTGAGAACAACACTGCCTGGCGGTTCCCAACAACAAAAAATCCGCCTGAAGCGGTTTCCTCCCCCATATCATTCTCCTATACCGGAGAAAATTAAGGCGGGAGAATGCGATTAACCCTGTCTCTGCTTATGCTTTGGGTTCTCACAGATAATTCTGATTGCGCCTTTTCTCTTGATTACTTTGCACTTTTCGCAAATCGGTTTTACAGATGATCTAACCTTCACAGCACATTCTCCTTTCTATTGCACCACCTTGTTTTCAAAAGTCCGCATTACATTATAGCATCCTGCCGATAGATAAGTCAAGACCTTTTTTCCATTATAATGTGCCCGCACACCTATGGGTGCCTAACCTGGAACGGGCATCCAGCCATTGAAAATATCCCTTCAAAATGGACCGGATGCCTGCAGTATCCAATTACTTATCTCTCCAAATGATCCTTCCCTTGGTCAGGTCGTATGGAGACAGTTCTATGGTCACTTTGTCTCCCGGCAGAATACGGATGTAATTCATCCTCAGCTTTCCGCTGATATGTGCCAGGACCCTGTGCCCGTTCTGCAGTTCCACCTGGAACATGGCGTTGGGCAGTTTTTCCACAACGGTTCCTTCAATTTCAATTACATCTGCTTTTGACATTTTTTCCTCCCACTCTGCAAAAGGCAGCATTTGATTGCCCTTTTTACCTCTTCATCCCTGACAGTTTCTCTGTTTTTGAGTTTTTCCATCACAGACACGTCCCCGCGGTTCATGGGCTGCACATGCTTTTTATTTTTTTTCTTAAGCTTATCCAGGGGACGGGTCTTTCCGTCAGCCACATATATATATTCACCTTCCTCGCGGATTATGACATAGAGCTGCCCCTTATCATGCCCCGCCTTGGATACGGCAAATGTTCCTGGATTCCATGACGCCATAGTATTTCCTCCCGCTTTCAATCCTCATGATAAATCGTCAGGATTTCCGGCTCCCCATCTGTGATTACAATGGTGTTTTCATAATGGGATGCCAAGGATCCATCCCTGGTCACCACAGTCCAATCATCATCCAGCCATCTGACGGCAAAATCTCCCGCTGTGATCATGGGCTCAATGGCCAGTGTCATCCCCGGCCTCAGCTTCAGTCCCCGGCCAGCCGGTTTAAAATTTGGCACCTGGGGGTCCTCATGGAGATGGGTTCCAATTCCGTGACCCACCAGCTCTCGGACAACGCCAAATCCATTTTTCTCCGCATAATTTTGGATGGCAGCTGATATTTCATGTAAATGATTTCCAGCTTTGGCAAACTTTATACCTTCAAAAAAGCACTGTTTTGTCACATCCATGAGCCTGCGGGCCTCCAGACTGACTTGTCCCACCGCATGGGTTCTGGCGGCATCGGAATGGTATCCCTTATAGATCAGACCAGCATCCAGGCTGATGATGTCCCCTTCTTTCAGGATCCTCTCTTTGCTGGGAATACCATGGACCACTTCTTCATTGACAGAAGTACAGATGGATGCCGGGTATCCATTATAATGAAGAAAGTTTGGAACACAGCCCAATCCCCGGATGATCTCTTCTCCGATACGATTGATCTCATATGTGCTGATTCCAGGCTTTATGGCTTCTCCCAGTTGGTGATGGACTTGGGCCAGCAGCCGTCCTGCTTCCCGCATGAGTTCCAATTCATTTGCAGATTTGATTGATACTGACATAACGCTATTCTCCTAAAACTTGGACAATGTCCGCAAAGACCTTTTCGATATCCTGCGTGCCATCCACCTGAATCAGAATATTTTTCGCGGCATAATAATCCATCAACGGCTGCGTCTGCCCATGATATACTTCCAAACGCTTTTTCACTGTCTCCGGCTTGTCATCATCCCTCAGAACCAGCTGGCTTCCGCACACATCACAAGTATTATCAGCCTTGGGCGGATGGTACTGAATATGATAGGTGGCGCCGCAGGATAAACAGGCTCTGCGGCCGGACATACGGCGAATGATATTTTCATCCGGCACATCCACATTGATGGCATAATCCACCGCATCATCCATCTTGGCCAACGCCTGATCCAAACATTCCGCCTGGGGAATCGTGCGGGGAAATCCGTCCAGCACATACCCATTTTCACAATCCGCATTTTTGATCCGATCCACCAACAAATTCGTGGTCAGCTCATCGGGAACCAGCATACCCTGATCCATATATTTCTTGGCTTCTTTCCCCAACTGGGTTCCGTTTTTGATATTGGCGCGGAAAATATCTCCTGTGGAAATATGGGGAATATGGTACTTCTCGGCAATTTGCTTTGCCTGCGTTCCTTTTCCGGCGCCGGGGGCTCCTAACATGATAATCTTCATATTTCCCTCCCATTCCGCCGCATATGCGGCATTTGAATCACGGGGAACTTTGCACAGACACACAGCCGTGCAAATGTTTCACCAATTGATACAAAGGGTGTCCTCCCCCCTCCGCAGAGATCCGGAAAACACCCTCGCTCATAATATCCCTGAAAGAGCTTCCCTCCACTGGGAAACTTCCTTCCTAATTAAAATATACTGTCGTACTCCCTGGCCACCATTTTTGTCTCAATCTGCTTCAGCGTTTCGATGATGACACCGATGATAATGATCAAAGATGTCCCCAGGAAGGAAAGGCTGCTGATATTAAATATACTGCTGATGATCGTGGGGATAATCGCCACAATAACCAGCCCGACCGCGCCGATCAATACGATATAATTGAGAATCTTATTCAGATAGTCTGAGGTTGGCTTACCTGGACGAATACCCGGAATAAATCCGCCCTGCTTTTTCATGTTGTTGGCCACTTCCAACGGATTGAATGTGATGGAAGTATAGAAATAAGCAAAGACAATAATCAGTGCAATGTAAATCACCGCACCAATGGAATACCACGGATACTCAATTCTAAACCAATAACTGGACTGCAGCATCAGAAGGATCTGTCCGCCAATACTGGTATAATCCACAGTAAAGAACTGAGCAATCATATACGGAGTCGTCATAAGAGAGGACGCAAAGATTACCGGGATTACGCCGGCAGTGTTGACCTTCAGAGGAATATGGCTCTGCTGGCCTCCCACATTTCTTCTGCCCTGCATCTTCTGCGCATACTGCACAGGAATCTTTCTGACCGCCGCATTCAGCAATACGGTAAACAGTACGATTGCAATCAGCACTGCAAGAACAATTAATAAAATCACCACGCCTGCGGCAATGCTTCTGCCCGCGATAAAGCGCTCATAGATAACGCCCATATCGTCCGGAATTCGGGAAAGGATATTAATTAACAAAACCACTGAGATACCATTTCCGATTCCATTCTCTGTGATACGTTCACCAATCCACATCAAGAACGCGGAACCCGCAGTCAATGTAAACACAGTCATAAGAATGGTAAACCAGTTGTACTCCAACAGCACACCCTGACTTCCAAATCCCACTGTCATGGCAATGGCTTCAATCAAAGCCAGCGCCACTGTCACATAACGGGTATATTCCACAATCTTCTTTCTACCTTCCTGTCCGTCACGCTGCAGTTCCTCCAGCCGCGGAATCGCGATGGTCAGAAGCTGCATGATGATGGAAGAAGTAATGTACGGGGTGATACTCAATGCAAAAATGGAAAAGTTCTCCATAGATCCTCCGGTGAAGGAGTTGAACAGATTAAACGCATCCTGGTTTAAACTGGAAAACAACTCCTCTACGATGGATCTGTTCACACCCGGGACTGGCAGCTGTGATCCGAAACGGACCACAACCAGCATCAAAAAGGTAAAAAGCAGACGTTTTCTGATATCTTTCACCTTTAATGCCTCTCGAAGTGTTTTGAACATTAAATCACCTCTGCAATTCCACCAACCGCTTCAATCTTCGTCTTGGCGCCCTCGGAAAAGGCGTTTACTTTAACTGTAAGCTTCTTGGTAAGTTCTCCGTTTCCAAGGATCTTCACGCCGTCGCGGGGATTCTTAATGATCCCTGTCTCCAGCAGACTTTCCACTGTTACCACTGCGCCGTCTTCAAAGCGGTTGAGCGCATCCACATTGATGCCCACAATCACTTTTGTATTACGGTTTGTAAATCCTCTCTTGGGGATTCTTCTGTACAAAGGCATCTGACCGCCTTCAAAACCGATTCTCGGAGCTCCGGAACGAGCTTTCTGCCCCTTGTGTCCCTTACCGGCTGTCTTACCATTTCCTGAACCGTGTCCACGGCCTCTTCTGAAATTATCATTATGTGTGGAACCCACTGCAGGCTGTAAATTTGACAAATTCATCTCCACTGCACCTCCTGTCTGTCTATTAGATTTCTTCCACTTTTACCAAATGCTTCACATGCCAGATCATGCCTCTAACCGCATCATTATCCGGCAGTTCCACAGACTTGTATACCTTGTGAAGACCCAATGCCTCAACTGTCTTTCTGTGCTTCGGAACAGCGCCGATCGGGGATTTCACCAATGTAACCTTTAACTTATTCGCCATCGTTTTGTCCTCCTTAGCCTAAAATCTCTTCTACAGATTTGCCGCGAAGCTTAGCCACTTCCTCAGGAGTTTTCAAGCTGGACAAACCTGCGAGAGTTGCCAGTACCACGTTCTGCTTGTTTGTGGAACCCAGGCACTTGGTACGGATGTTCTTCAGGCCTGCCAACTCACACACGGAACGGGCCGGGCCGCCGGCGATGATACCGGTACCATCCGGAGATTTCTTCAACAGCACTGTGGCGCTTCCGAACTTGCCAAGGAAATCATGGGGAATACTTCCGATTTCATCAATGGGAACCGCAATCAGCTTCTTCTCAGCATCCTGCTTTCCCTTGCGGATGGCTTCCGGGATTTCAGCGGCTTTGCCGACACCCACACCTACGTGTCCATTTCTGTCACCCACAACCACCAGAGCGGAAAAACGGAAGTTACGGCCGCCCTTTACTACCTTGGTGACACGCTTGATTGCCACTACTTTTTCTTCCAACTCCAACTGGCTGGCATCAATAATTTCACGTTTCATTTGTTCTCCTCCTAGACTAGAATTCCAGACCAGCTTCACGAGCTGCGTCTGCCAATGCCTGAATCTTTCCCTGGTAAATGAAACCGCCTCTGTCGAATACGACCGCCTTGATGCCGGCTTCCACTGCTTTCTTAGCGATCACAGTGCCAAGGTATGCCGCTGCAGCAACATCGTTGGTCTTTTCCAGCTCAGCCTTAACATCTTTCTGAAGAGTAGAAGCTGATACAAGGGTCTTTCCAACTGTATCATCGATGATCTGTGCATACATGTGATTGTTGCTTCTGAACACGGACAAACGAGGTCTTTCCGGTGTACCATTGATGTGTCTGCGAAGCCTTCTATGCTTTTCCTGGCGAACTTCTGATCTTGATACCTTACTAACCATTCTTTCTCACTCTCCTTACTATTATTTCTTACCGGTCTTACCAACCTTACGTCTGATGGTCTCATCCACGTACTTGATACCCTTGCCCTTATAAGGCTCCGGCATTCTCTTCTCTCTAATCTCAGCTGCGAACTGTCCGACTTTTTCCTTGTCGATACCCTTTACGATGATCTTGTTCTGACCATCCATAACAGTCTCGATACCCTCGGGATCTTCCATCTCCACCGGATGAGAATAGCCTAAAGAAAGAATTAACTTCTTGCCCTGCTTCTGTCCTCTGTAACCAACGCCGTTGATCTCCAGAGCCTTTTCGTATCCCTGGGTCACGCCGACGATCATGTTGTTGATCAGAGTTCTTGTCAGGCCGTGTAAGGATTTCATCTTCTTCAAATCATTGGGTCTGGAAACAACAATTTCCTCGCCGTCCTTCTTGATTTCCATCTCAGCAGGCAGCACTCTCTCCAGTGTTCCCTTGGGACCCTTTACCGTCACTTTATTATTTTCTGCAATTTCCACAGTTACGCCTGCGGGAACCGCGATTGGCATTCTTCCTATACGTGACATGCCCGTACCTCCTATTTATGGTGAGCCTGCCGTCTCACATTCGGCTTTTGCCGCGCAGACGGAGGCTCTCTATTCTATATTTCATGTAAAACAGTATGCTGACAGACCGCCTGCCGCACTTGTCTTCTCAAAAACTGCGCTCCTGGTGTCTGATTACCAAACGAACGCCAATACTTCTCCACCTACGTTCAGCTTTCTAGCTTCTTTATCCGTTAAAACGCCCTGGTTGGTTGAGATGATTGCAACACCCAGACCTCCCAGTACCTTAGGCAGGTTCTCTGTGTTGGCGTAAACACGAAGACCTGGTTTGGAAATTCTCTTAAGACCTGTGATGATCTTTTCATTTTTATCTTTGCCGTATTTCAAAGTAATACGGATTGTCTTGAAATTGCCGTCTTCTACGATATCGTACTTGGCGATATATCCTTCCTTCAGCAGGATGTCGGCGATGGCCACCTTCATCTTGGAAGCGGGAACATCTACTGTATCATGCTTAGCAGTATTTGCGTTACGAATTCTTGTAAGCATATCTGCGATGGGATCACTCATTGTCATTTTGTTGTCCTCCTTTCAACCTTTTCCTTACCAGCTGGCTTTCTTCACGCCAGGGATCTGGCCCTTGTATGCTAACTCACGGAAGCAGATTCTGCAGATTCCGTATTTTCTCAGGTAAGCATGCGGACGACCACAAATCTTACAACGATTGTATTCCTGTGTAGAGAACTTAGCTTTGCGAGACTGCTTAACTTTCATTGAAGTCTTAGCCATGGATTTTCCCTCCTATATTATTTC
>CAJFUP010000043.1 GCA_904420225.1 uncultured Lachnospiraceae bacterium | reverse complement strand
GGTGTTTGAGGCGGTGCGGGATAAGACGGTGAAGAAAGGCGATGTGCTGGCGGTGGCCCAGGTGGCCGGGATTATGGCTGCCAAGAGAACCAGCCAGCTGATTCCCATGTGCCATTTGCTGATGTTGACCTCCTGCCGGGTGTCTTTTGTAATGCATGAACAGGTCAGTCAGATTGAGGCGGTCTGCACCGTGAAGACGACGGGAAAAACCGGGGTGGAGATGGAAGCGCTGACCGGGGTCGGCGGGGCGCTTTTGACCATTTACGACATGTGTAAGGCAATGGATCGGGGAATGGTTCTGAGCGATATCTGCCTTCTGGAGAAAAAAGGAGGAAAGAGCGGTGTCTACAGAAAAGAAGCTGTGGGAAAGGAAGAAAACAGAGCTGATTGACGCATATGGCAGAACGATAGACTATCTGCGCCTTTCCATCACGGACCGATGCAATCTGCACTGCCTGTACTGCCGCCCCGGTGATCCTTACGTGGAATCCAATGCAAAGACAGCTGGGGACAGCAGGAGGGATTGGGCGGCCGCCCTCTCTGTGGAGGAGATCCTGCGGCTGTGCCGGATTTTTGCCCAGCTTGGCATAGCAACCATCAAGGTGACAGGCGGTGAGCCTCTGCTGCGGCCCGGAGCCGTGGAGTTGATTGGGCGGCTGAAGGGACTGGAGGGAATTGGAAAGGTGACGCTGACCACCAATGGGCTGCTTTTGGGAGAAGCTGTGGATGAGCTGGCGGCGGCCGGGGTGGATGGCATTAATGTGAGTGTAGATACCTTTGTCCCGCAGCGGTATGCCAAGATCACTGGGCTGAAAAACGGCGAAATGGCTCTCAAAATCGTCTGGGACGGCATCCATTTGGCAATGGATCGGGGAATTCCGCTGAAAATCAACACCGTGCTGATGCCGGGCATCAACGGGGAGGAGCTGGAGCGATTTGTCCGGCTGGCGGCGAAGCAGCCTTTGTCGGTACGGTTCATTGAAATGATGCCCATGGGAGAGGGAAGCCGCTTTCGGACTGTCCCCACAGGGGATTTATTGAAGCGTATAGGAGAAAAGACGCCGGGATTCCATCAAATCGCAGATAACTTGGGAAACGGGCCTGCGGAATATTACCGGGGAGAGGGCTGGAAAGGGCAGGTGGGGGTGATCCATGCCGTGACGCAGCCTTTTTGTTCCGGTTGCAACCGGATTCGGATGACGGCGGACGGCAAGCTTCGCCTCTGTCTGGCCCATGAGGATGGCATCGACCTGGGACAGATGGTGAGAGACAAGCAGACGGATCAGGAAATCCGGGAGGCCATCATAAGAGCGGTGAAGCGCAAGCCTGCCCGGCACGGGTTTGGCAGCTGCGGGGAAAGCGGAAGTGGGGCAAGCTGTGCGGACAGCGGACAAAGGGCAATGTGGCGTATCGGGGGATGAGGGCAGTCTCGGCGCGGTTGGGTTTCCGGCGGTCCGAGGAGATGGGAGGCGATGGAATTTGGGAAGCACCAAGTGAGGAGAAAGCCGTGTATTACGCGATGGCGATGGGAATGGAGGAAACGAAGATGAGAAAATGGACACGGGGATGTTTGGCATTGCTGGTGACGGCGGGACTTTTGGGAGCCTGTGGGAACGCAGCGGATACTTCAAAGCAGGAGCCGGTGACGATTCTGGCAGCGGCAGCGGCCAGCCTGAAGTATTCATTTGATGAGGAACTGATTCCCATGTTTCAGGATCGCTATCCGTGGATCACGGTGGAAGGTACCTATGACAGTTCCGGTAAGCTTCAGACTCAGATTGAGGAGGGCATGGAGGCGGATGTATTTATGTCTGCTGCCATGAAGCAGATGCAGGATCTGGAGGCCGGAGGCTATGTGGACGAGGCCGATGAAGTGAAGCTGCTGGAAAATAAAATTGTCCTGATCGTGCCGGAGGGGGCAGACAGCGGGATTGTCTCTTTTGAGGATATTGTGAAAGCGGACACCATCGCTCTGGGAGATCCGGAAAGCGTACCGGTGGGGCAGTATGCCCAGGAAGCGCTGACGAATCTAAATTTGTGGGATGAAGTGACACCCAAGACCAGCTTTGGAACCAATGTGACGGAGGTGCTAAACTGGGTGGCCGAGGGCAGCGCTGATGCGGGAATTGTATATGCCACCGACGCGGCCACCACCCATCAGGTTCGCGTGGTGGCGGAGGCCCCGGCCGACAGTCTGGAAGAGCCGGTTATCTATCCGGTGGCAGTGGTGAAAAACTCTGCCCACAGGGAAGCGGCGGAATTGTTTGTGGAGTTCCTTCAGAGTGAGGAAGCCATGAAAGTTTTTGAAGATTACGGATTCTCTCCGGCAGAATGACAGGGGAGATACGGGAGAGGAGACGTTTATGGATTGGTCGCCCATATGGATTTCATTGAAAACGGCATCCGTGGCCATTGTCATCACATTTTTTCTGGGACTCTTGACGGCGTGGATGGTCATGCGCCTGAAAAGCAGCCGCATGAAGATAATTTGGGATGGGATTCTGACTCTCCCGCTGGTGCTTCCTCCCACGGTTATGGGATTTTTCCTTCTGTATCTTTTGGGGGTGAAACGGCCCATTGGGCAGTTTTTTGTGGATTATTTCGGCATCAAGATCGCGTTTTCCTGGGGCGCTACGGTCATTGCGGCGGTGGTGATCTCGTTTCCGCTCATGTACCGGTCTGCCAGGGGAGCCTTGGAACAGGTGGATGAAAATTTGGTTTCTGCCGCCAGAACGCTGGGAATGGGGGAGGGTCAGATTTTTCTCCGTGTGCTGTGCCCCAATGCGGTGCCCGGTATCGTGTCCGGGGGCGTGCTGGCGTTTGCCAGGGGGTTGGGCGAATTTGGGGCCACGGCCATGATTGCTGGAAACATCGCCGGGAAGACGCGGACACTGCCTCTGGCCGTCTACTCGGAAGTGGCCGCCGGGCATATGGATGAGGCGGGAAAATACGTTTTGATCATCGTGGTGATGGCCTTTTTTGCCGTTCTGCTCATGAATCTGGCGGGAAATCGAACCATGCGGAGGGACAGGAGCGCAAAGAAGACGGGAAAAAGGCCGGGGATGGCGGCAGCAGCGAGAGGCAAAGTCTTGGGCGGCAGAGTAAGCGGCGGCATGGGAGAATACAATGAGGGAGAACAGGATGACTAGGAATCTGGCGGGAAAGGACACGGCCGAGGAACGTTTGGAAAGGATACCGCAGGGGAGTGGGACAGTGGAGAGGGAGCTCCCTGCGCTTTCTGTTGGGATAAAGAAAAGGCTGAGGGATTTTTCTCTTCAGCTGTCCTTTGCGGCAGAGCGGGGACAGGGGGGCGACTGTCTGGGGATATTGGGCGCTTCCGGATGCGGAAAGAGCATGATGCTCAAGTCCATTGCCGGGATTGTCCAGCCGGATGAGGGAACGATCTGCCTGAACGGCCGCCTGCTGTATGATTCTGCTTCCGGGGTCAACCTGCCGCCCAGGAAACGCAGGGTGGGCTATTTGTTTCAGGATTACGCACTGTTTCCCAATATGACCGTGGAAGAAAACATAATGGCAGGATTGAAGACAGGAGAATACCGACGGCGCGGACTGCCGACCGGCCGCGACAGAGAGGCCAGGACGGCGGAGATGATCCGACTGTTTCGTTTGGAAGGACTGGAAAAACAGTATCCAGCCAAGCTGTCCGGCGGCCAGAAACAGCGCGTGGCTTTGGCCAGGATCCTGTGCTATGAGCCGGAAATGATCATGCTGGATGAGCCTTTTTCCGCCATGGACGCCCATTTACGGGAACGGCTGCGGCTGGAGATGAAAGAGATTTTGCGGGAGTACAGCGGATTGGCCGTCATGGTCACCCATGACAGAGATGAGGCGTATCAGCTGTGCGATCGGCTGATTCTCATGGATCAGGGGCGTATTATCGGAGGCGGCGAAACCAAAGAGCTGTTTCGCAGCCCCGGTACCGTGGAGGCGGCGGTTATTACAGGGTGCAAAAATATTTCGCCCATTGTTCGGATGGGTCCCCGCCGCGTCAAAGCTTTGGCATGGAATGTGGAGCTGACCACAGAACAGACGGTGGATGAAGGGGTGACTCATATCGGAATTCGCGCCCATGATATGATTTCCACTGAGGCAGGCCACGACGGGGCGGGGGAAAATCGGGTGCCCACAGGCAGGGCACAGGTATGGGAGATGCCATTTGAATGGTATGTGACGCTGGAGAATGGCCTTTGGTGGAAGGTGCCCAAACATGCGGGGGAATACACCCATACATTTTCCGTCCCGGAGACGCTGCGGATTCCGGCGGAGGCTATTTTGCTTTTGCGGACTTTACAAGATGCTCAGTAGAGTCGCTGGATGCGAAAGCGGGCTTTGCAGGTGAGAGGAACGGTGACTGAAGCACCAATGGGAGGACAAATGAAATTATTATTTAAGCAGAGATTTTTTTCGTGGCTGGACAGCTATGACATCTACGATGAGGACGGCACGACGGTATATACGGTGGAGGGGAAAATGAGCTTTGGCCATTGTTTTCATGTGATGGATGCGTCGGGAAAGCATGTTGCCACTGTGAAGGAGAAGGTCTTCCATTTTCTTCCGGAGTTTGAGATTTATATCGGCGACAGGCTGGCGGGCAGCATTAAAAAGGAATTTTCCTTCCTGACGCCAAAATTTCACATTGATTTCAATGGATGGCAGGTGGAGGGAAATTTCATCGAGTGGGATTATGAGATTCAGGACAGTGTCGGCAGAACCGTGGCGTCCATCGGAAAGGAAATCCTCCACTGGACAGATACGTATGTGCTGGACGTGAAACGGCAGGAGGATGTATTATGCGCCCTCATGCTGGTGTTGGCCATTGATGCGGAAAAGTGTTCCAGAAATTAGGAAAATAACTGGGAATCGACTGTTAAGAGACAACGTGTGCAAAAGAAATACGGGGTCTCTTTTTTCTTTGCCGCAGGGGTACACAGAAACGCAGGCCAAAATGCCGGGTATTTGATTGGGATGAACTTTGGGAGCGCGTGAACAAAAAAGAGGTTGACAGTATGGGGAAAATGTAGTATTCTTTTGGTAAGATAGTTAGTTACTCAAGTAGCAAACTAGAAAAGTGAGGAGGTGTTCCATGAAAATTGATTCCGGCAGCGAGAGGCCGATTTTTATCCAGATCGCAGAGCAGATTGAGGATTCCATTTTTACCGGGATTTTTCCCGAGGAGGAAAAGATCCCTTCCACCAACGAGGTGGCTGTTTTGCTGAATATCAATCCTCACACGGTACTAAAGGGAATGAACCGGCTGGTGGAGGAGGATATCATCTATAAGAGGAGAGGTTTGGGCATGTATGTGAAAACAGGGGCAGTGGAGAAGATACGAGCCAAGAGAAAGAATGCGTTTTATGATCAGTATGTGGCGGCCATGATCCGGGAGGCGGAAAAGCTGCATATGACCAAGGAGCAGGTGATTGCCATGGTGGAAAGGGGATATGAGGATGAACGGGATTGAGATCAATGATGTGGTAAAGCGGTATAAAGATGTGAAAGCGCTGGACCATGTGTCCTTCCGCATGGAGGAGGGAAAGATTTATGGACTTTTGGGGCGAAACGGGGCGGGAAAATCCACGCTGATCAGTTTGATCACCAATCGCATATTTCCGGACAGCGGATGTGTGCTCATCGATGGAGAGAATGCGGCGGAGAATGGCCGGGCGCAGGATAAGATTTTCTGTATGAGTGAAAAAGATTTGTATCCCAGGAGCATGAAGGTGAAGAAAGCTTTTAAGCTGACCAGCGGATTCTATGAGGAGTTTGATGAGGAACAGGCCCTGCACTACAGTGAGATGTTTGGACTCAATGTGAAAAAAAGTATCGGCAGTCTTTCCACCGGATACCGTTCCATATTCAAGCTGATTGTGGCTTTATCGCTGAATTTGCCGTATCTGATTTTCGACGAACCGGTGTTGGGGCTGGATGCCAATCACAGGGAATTGTTTTACAAGCTGCTGCTGAATGATTTTGAGAAACATCCCAAAACCATCATCATTGCCACGCATCTCATTGAGGAAGTGGCGGGTCTGATTGAGGAGATTGTCATCATCGATAAAGGCCGCATCCTTCTGCAGGCATCCTCGGAGGAGCTGATGGAGCAGGGATACAGCGTATCGGGACCGGCGCAGGATGTGGACGCCTACTGCCGCGGCAGGACTGTCATTGGCATCGATGAACTGGGCGGCCTCAAGGTGGCCTACATCATGGGGAAGGCGGATGAGGATAGTTTGGGTCGTCTCATGGTGTCCACCATCAGCATGCAAAAGCTGTTTGTGAAACTGACAGAAAACAATGCCATGAGAAAGGACGGGTGAGAGGGATGAAGTGGAAGACATCAATGAAATATCAGATCACGGAGAGCATCAAGCCGCTGGCTATTTTTTATGGGATTCTATATGGTCTGGTGGGAATCACCCTGGTGATTTCCAGAGCGGTGGCTGATGTGGGGGGATTCAGCGGCATGGAATCCAGTACCATGGTTTTTCTTCTGTTTTGCGGCGTCTTTTCCTTCGTGGAGGATTTCCGATTTTTTCTGCAGAACGGTATGACCAGGCGGATGATCTTTCAGAGCGAGTGTGCGCAGTTTTTTCTGATTTCCCTGTTCATGATGCTGGTGGAAACCGGTATGGGGGCTCTTCTGCATTGGCTGGCAGGATACGAATCCATGTTCCATCTGATTTATGGCCACAGCTACTTTGTGGGTGTGGAAATGCTCTGGAGATTTGTGGTGTATCTGATGATTGTCAATACGGCATTTTTGTTCACCCTCATTCAGAATCGGGTGGGAAAGGTGGCGTTTATCTTGGGATGCCTGACGATTGGATTGGCGCTGGTGGTGCTGCTCCCCTCCATCAATATGGCCTTGGACGGCGCCATCGCTGATGCCGTGTTCCCCTTTTTGGCCAAACTCATGGGATTTGACGGCGGTGCGGCGCATATGGCGTATCCCATTCTCACCTTTCTGGCTGTGACGGCGGCGGTCTCCCTAGCTTCCTATTTGATGCTGCGGAGAGCGGAATTGAAATAAGGCATAGTAAGACCCGGACAGCGCCTTGGGTAATGGGGCAGCATCCGGGTCTTACTATGGCACCGCCGCGCGTCCGGTCAAGGTGCCTGACTAATAATTCTTTATGGCGTCCAGATTGGTTTTTAAAGCGTTCGCCAGAGCCCTGGCATCCTGGCCGAAGACCACCCACTGGACGCCCAGATTTTTCACCCGTTGTGCTTCTGGGGCAGTGGCTCCGATGGCAGCCCCCAAATATTTGCCGCAGCGGCGGACACGCCGACAGATATCCTCATATACGGTATTCAAATCGGTTCCGTCGTTTCGGCCCTGAATGGAGCGGGACAGATCCGCCGCACCGATGAACAGGGAATCGATTCCCCTTACCTGCAGAATCTCGTCCAGGTTTTCATATCCTTCCATGGTTTCGATTTGGGCGATTTTCAGAACGTTCTCATGGGCGGTTTGAATATACTCTCCCTCATCGGACAAGCCATAGCGGATGGCCCGGATGGGCCCCTGACCCCGGACTCCTCCGAAATCGGGATAGGAACAGGCCCGGACAGCTTCTTCGGCGATTTCTCTGGAATTGGTAAACGGAAAAATGATTCCGTCCGGTCCCATGTCCAGAATGGCTTTCAGCATGGAGCGGTCCACGCCTGGTACCCGGACAAAGGCTGCGCAGCCGCTTCCCTGAGCTGCCATGATGTGGTGGAGAATTTCCTGCCGTCCCAGAGGTCCGTGTTCGGCGTCAATCCATACATAGTCGTATCCGGCATATCCGGCCATTTCGCTGACCATGGGATCTGCCATGGTCAAAAAGAAACCTTTGACGAGTCTGCCGCTGTCCATTTTCTTTTTTAATTCTTCTACTCGATTCATACTTTGTTATGCCTCCATTCTGTTATAGTCCATTGATGCTGGGGCAAGGGTTTTTGCCCCTATGATAAACGCGTTTTTCTGCCGTTTGCTGCGTCCTGGCAGGGCATCTGCGCACAGCTGTGTCGTGAAAGGAAAAATAGTCCGGGCGGTGCCGGGACTGGGTGTACTCAAACATGATGCCGTCGGCGTCAAAGGTCTGGCTGGTGACCACGGCCAGACAGTTGTAATCATTGAGCTCCAGATATTTCTCATCGATTTCAGTGATATGCTCCACCGTGAATTTCCTTTTGCTGGTGACGATGGTGACGCCTACGTTGTGTTCCAGATAGTCGTATATGGAACCGGAAGCGATTTCCTCAGTGAGCTCTTTGACCACATCTTTGCGAAACATGTTGATATCCAGAATCAGCGGCTTGCCGTCCAGGCGGCGAACACGCTGAATATAGTATAATTCACAGCCTGCTGGGAAACCATATTTTTGAGAAATGCGCGCATCTGCCGTCAGTTGGGTGAAGCGGATCACGTCTGTGGTGATATTCAGCCGATTTCTGGCAGCCGTTTCCTGGAAGGATTCGATGGTTCCCATGGTGAAAACCGCCTGTTCCACGGGCTGGAAGATGACGCGCACACCGATGCCGTGGAGGGATTGGACGTATCCTTCCGCTGCCAGAGCGGATACGGCGCGGCGGACGGTGTTGCGGGAGCATCCATAGAAAGCGGCCATGGTATGCTCCGATGGGAGAAGGGACTGAAAAGGATATTCCTCCGCCTCGATTTTCCGTCTCAGGTCTTTGTAAATCAAGTCAAATTTTGCTTTGGGCATAAGGAAACCTCCGGTATGAATGTTTGTAGCTGGACCTAACCAGATCCAAAGCCGCCAGCCTGTAACGATTCCAGAGCCAAGTGAGATATGGCCAGGAGAGATAGGATTTGTATCTATGTCTACCATAAAAAAAAAGGAGGAAAAAGTCAATAGAAAAGCCGGAAACTTTGTTGACATGTTCAAACAAGTGTGTTATAAAGAAGACATGGATGTTTAAACAAGTTTGGAGCAGCAGATGTTCCAGGAAAACGGCCGAAAAGCGGCGGAAGGAGAGGTAACATGGGGAAGTACACAGAGGACGCCAGACAGCTTTTGAAGCTGATAGGCGGAAGGGAGAACATCGCGGCAGTGTCCCACTGCATGACCAGAATGCGTTTCGTGCTCAATAAGCCGGAGCTGGCGGATGTGAAAGCCATCGAGGAGATGAGGGTGGTCAAGGGCAGCTTTACCCAAGCCGGCCAGTTCCAGGTCATCATCGGAAATACTGTGGCAGAGTTTTACAATGATTTCACCAAGGAGGCGGGGGTGGAAGGCGTCTCCAAGGACGCCGTGAAGTCGGCAGCCAAAAAGAATCAGAATCCGCTGCAGAGGGCAGTGGGCGTCATTGCGGAGATCTTCGCGCCGCTGATTCCGGCCATCATCGTAGGCGGTTTGATTTTGGGCTTTCGAAATATCATCGACAGCCTGTACCTGTTTGAAAACGGCACCAAGACTTTGTGTGACATCAGCCAGTTCTGGACCGGTGTGGATTCGTTCCTCTGGCTCATCGGTGAGGCCGTATTCCAAGTGGGTATCCCCGTGGGAATCTGTTGGTCTGTGGCCAAAAAGATGGGAACCACAGAGATGCTGGGTATTGTCCTGGGTCTGACACTGGTATCCGGCCAGCTTTTGAATGCCTACGATGTGGCATCCACAGCGGCGGCCGATATCCCCAAGTGGGACTTTGGATTTTTCCAGATCAACATGATTGGGTATCAAGCCCAGGTAATCCCGGCCATTTTGGCGGCATTTACTCTGGTGTACCTGGAGCGGTTCTTCAAGAAGATTACGCCCCAGGCAATTTCCATGATCGTGGTTCCGTTCTTCAGTCTGCTGCTGTCCGTCATTGCAGCCCACTGGGTATTGGGGCCCATCGGCTGGAAGATCGGTTCTGCCATTTCTTCTGTCATCTATGCGGGTATCACCGGCAGCTTCCGAGTGGTATTCGCGGCTATTTTCGGTTTCTTCTACGCGCCGCTGGTGATCACAGGGCTTCACCACATGTCCAATGCCATTGATTTTCAGCTGGTGGCCAGCTACGGAGGGACCATGCTGTGGCCCATGATCGCCTTGTCCAACATCGCTCAGGGTTCGGCAGTACTGGCCATGGTTCGCCTTCAGAAGAAAAATGCCAGAGCCCAGGAGGTTAATGTCCCTGCGTGCATTTCCTGTTATCTGGGTGTCACAGAGCCGGCCATATTTGGTGTCAATCTAAAGTATGTATTCCCGTTTGTGTGCGGTATGATCGGTTCTGCCGTGGCAGCGGTGATCTCCGTCAGCCTTATGGTGACGGCCAATGCCGTGGGTGTGGGCGGTATCCCTGGGATCCTGTCCATTCAGCCCCAGTATATGATTCCATTTGCCATAGCCATGGTGGCGGCCATCGTGATCCCGTTTGTGCTTACTTCCATTGTGGGCAAAAAGAAACTTTCCATGACTGACCGCGGGCTGGCACAGCCGGAGGCAGCAGAAAGCGCCCCCGAGTCCGCAGATCAGGAAAAAGCCGGACAGTCAGGCAGTGCCGCAGAGCTTTGCGCATTTCTTTCCGGGAAGGTCATTCCCATTGAGGAAGTGGGAGACGGTGTTTTTTCGGAAAAGATTTTGGGAGACGGTCTGGCCATTGAGCCGGAGAGCGATACAGTACTGGCGCCTGCCAAGGGAAAAATCGCCACGCTGATGCAGGATTCCCGCCATGCCGTGGGCATGATTCTGGAAAACGGGGAAGAAGTGCTGATCCATGTGGGATTGGATACGGTGCAGATGCAGGGCGATGGCTTTGCGTATCTGGTGACGGAGAACCAGGAAGTGGAGGCCGGGACGCCGCTGATTCGGTTTGACAGGGAAAAGATCCGTCAGGCAGGAAAGAGGGAGGTGACCATAATGGTCTTTACCGACGGCGTGGACGGAAAAGAGCTGGATTTCCATACGGGTATTCATGCCACAGCCGGGGAGACGATCATTGCTGAAATTCGCTGAGTGCCCGGCGAAGTTGGAACTGCCGCGGCCCATGGGCCGCGGGGTTTCAGATGGATACCAAAAATATAGGGGAAGTCTATCCATGAGAAAAGTCGGCATCCCATGGGAGAGCTTTCGGATAGAAAGAAAGGAATGGTGTGAGGCATGGAACGTTTTCATCAGAAGGTGGTTTATCAGATATATCCCAAATCTTTCTGCGATACCAATGGGGATGGGATCGGCGATCTGAACGGCGTGACGGAAAAACTGGATTACCTGAAGGAGCTGGGAGTGGATGAGATCTGGCTGACCCCGTTTTTCTGCTCTCCCCAGAGGGATAACGGGTACGATGTGGCAGACTATGAGAGCGTGGATCCCATGTTTGGCACCATGGAAGATTTTGACCGGCTGGTGACGGAAGCGGATAAGCGGGGTATGGGCATCATGCTGGATATGGTATTCAACCATACGTCCACGGCTCACCGCTGGTTTCAGAAAGCACTGCAGGGCGATCCGGAATATATGAATTATTATATTTTCCGAGATGCCCCGGCGCATACGCCCCCCACCAACTGGGTCTCCAAGTTTGGAGGCAGTGCTTGGGAATATGTGCCCTCCCTGAAAAAATGGTACCTTCATCTGTTTGACGTGACCCAGGCGGATCTCAATTGGGAAAATCCCAGGGTTCGGGAAGAACTCAAAAATGTCATTGGTTTTTGGAAGCAAAAAGGAGTCAAAGGCTTCCGCTTTGATGTGGTCAACCTGATTTCCAAGCCTGAGGTGTGGGAGGACGACACCCAGGGAGACGGCCGCCGGTTTTACACAGACGGTCCCCATATCCATGAATATCTGAAAGAGCTGACCAGGGACACGGGAATTGATGAGATGATCACTGTGGGAGAGATGTCGTCCACATCTCTGGACAACTGTATCCGCTATTCCAACCCCCGGGAAAAAGAGCTTTCCATGTGCTTCAGCTTCCATCACCTGAAGGTGGATTACAAAGACGGTCAGAAGTGGGTGCTGACGGAGCCGGATTATGCCGAATTGAAACGTCTGTTTCGGACTTGGCAGGAGGGCATGGAGCGAGGCGGCGGATGGAATGCCGTATTCTGGTGCAACCATGATCAGCCGCGGATCGTATCCCGGTTTGGAGATGAGGGAACATACTGGAAGGAATCCGCCAAAATGCTGGCCACGGCCATTCATCTCATGCGGGGGACGCCGTATATCTTCCAGGGAGAAGAACTGGGCATGACCAATGCGGGATTTCAGGAGATCGCCTCTTATCGGGATGTGGAGAGTCTGAATTATTACCGCATTCTGCAGGAGGAGGGAAAGACGGAAGAAGAAGCGCTGACCATCCTGGGCGCCCGCTCCAGGGACAATGGCCGCACGCCCATGCAGTGGAATGCCGGTCCCCATGCCGGATTTACCCAGGGAGAGCCGTGGATCTCTGTGACAGACAATTATGAAACCATCAATGCCGAGGCAGAACGCAGGGATCCGGATTCCATTTTCCACTATTATCAGAAGCTCATTGCTCTGCGCAAGCAACTGCCCGTCATCGCCGAAGGCGGCATCCGATTCCTGGAGACGGGAATGCCGGATGTAATGGCCTATGTTCGGGAGGATGGGACAGATACGCTGCTGGTCGTTTGCTCCTTTGCCGGGGAGGAGAGGATTGTTACGTCCATGGGTGAAACGTGGGCGGAAGATCCGGAAGCAGCGGAGATGATTTTGGCAAATTATGGAGACGGAGGAGAGAGCAGTGTGCTCCGGCCGTTTGAGACAAGGGTATATAGAAAGATGAAATGATGGCTACCCTCTTGGTTTATGGCCAACAGGATGAGGTGGATGGGAGGACATGGGACGGCCAAAAGGGATAGTATCACCAGATCGGTCAGGCGGATACGGTATACAGGGAATAGAAATACCCTTTTTGCTCCATGAGAGTGTCGAAATTCCCCATTTCTTCCAGCCTGCCGTTTTTCATGGTCAGGATACAATCATAGCGGCGCAGCTGGGAGGCGTCCAGGGCGTGAGTGACCACAATACGGGTCAGGCCGTCCAGATCCAGGATGGCATTGGCCACATGGTTGGCGGTTTCTTTGTCCAGGGATGCGGTGGCCTCATCTGCCAGCAGGACACAGCAGCGGCGAAGCAGACTTCTGGCAATGGAGATGCGCTGCCGTTCACCGCCGGACAGGCCGCAGCCGTTTTCCCCGCACAGGTAGTCCTCGCCCTTCTGGGCGATGAGGGGAGCCAAACCGGACAGCTGGATGACCCGATCCACGTCTTCTTTGGGGAAGGGACGGAACATGGTGATATTGTCACGGATGGAAGCGTTGAACAGGAATACGTTCTGTTGAATGACGGATACCAGGTCATATAGGGATTCACTGCTGATCTGGGAGAGACTGTGGCTGTCGTAGCGGATGGTACCCGTATAGTCATCGTGGGCTGCCATCAGCAGATTCAGCAGGGTGGACTTGCCGCTGCCGGAAGTACCGACGATGGCGTAGCTTTTTTGGGCTTCAAACCGCAGGGACAAGTGGTGCAGTACCGGGGTATTGGGCTCATAGCCAAAAGAGACATCCTCCAGGGTAATGCCGTCTTCCAACCGGTTGGGGATGGAATCACCCTGATCACGGATATGGGTGTGGAGGGCCGCAGCCAGCTTATCCACCAGGGAGAGAGCGGCTCTGCGGTTGGCCAGCATGGAGGGCATCTGCGCAATGGGATCAATGATGAAATTCATCAGATTTACAAATAAAAGGACGACACCGGCGGTGATACGGTCTCCAGACAGAGCCATCCATGTGCCGGACAAAAACACACCCATCTGGGCCGTGATGGCTGCCACCGAGCCGATCATGCCAATGAGGGAGGCCAATTTCCTTCTGTGGCATTTGGCATTTTCCGCATCATGATTGTGTTTTGAAAAAAGGGAGCATATGGCCTGTTCGGCCCGGAAACTTTTTATGACAGAAAAGCCGCTCAGGCTGTCTTTTAGGGAGGCCACAAAACTGGCATTTTTGTCGGAAACCAGCGTCTCCGCCTCTTCCATTCTGCGTCCGGCTGTCATGGAAGCCAGAAAAGGCAGAACAGAAAGAACGATGGCAATGGCTGTCAGCAGCGGGCTGTAAAACAGCATCATGAACAGT
>CAJFUP010000042.1 GCA_904420225.1 uncultured Lachnospiraceae bacterium | reverse complement strand
TTGACTCCTACGTTCCGGATCCTGTACGTGATACCGATAAGCCGTTCCTGATGCCTGTAGAGGATGTATTCTCCATCACAGGCCGTGGTACAGTTGCCACAGGTAGAGTAGAGCGTGGTACTCTTCATCTCAACGACAGCGTTGAGATCGTAGGTATCAAGGAAGAGAACAGAACTGTTGTTGTAACAGGTATTGAGATGTTCCGTAAGCTCCTTGACGAGGCTCAGGCTGGTGATAACATCGGTGCTCTTCTTCGTGGTGTTCAGAGAAACGAGATCGAGAGAGGACAGTGTCTGACAAAGCCCGGTTCTGTAAAGTGCCACAACAAGTTTACCGCTCAGGTTTACGTTCTGACAAAGGATGAAGGTGGACGTCATACTCCTTTCTTCAACAATTACAGACCGCAGTTCTATTTCAGAACAACTGACGTTACAGGCGTTTGCGAGCTTCCTGCTGGTACAGAAATGTGCATGCCTGGCGACAATGTGGAGATGACCATCGAACTGATCCATCCGGTAGCTATGGAGCAGGGTCTTCGTTTCGCTATCCGTGAAGGCGGACGTACAGTAGGATCCGGTAGAGTTGTATCTATCCTTGAGTAATCATTGATATAGAATCCAATATTCAAAAACCAGTGCCGCAATCCCTTGAGAAATCGAGGGATTGCGGTTTCTTAATGCACGGAAATAAGGGAGAGCGCAAGAACCTTCTTCTTGACTTCCCATGGGGGCTGGAATAGAATGAAAATAAAGATCTGACAGTGGGGGGATATGACGGATCAGGAGGCCGGATACAATGACAAATCTCATGATGCTGGAAAATTTGGAACAAGATAAGCGGAGACGCGCATATGTGACACCCGTCAAAGTGGTCTGGATGACGCAGGAAGAAGACGCAATGGTGGAAAACAGCCACTATTTGTTGGAAAATCGATCGCCCCAGATTTCCCTTCAGGCAAAGAATCCCTGTATTCTTCATAATAGAGGGAAGACCGCATCTGTGCTTCTGGACTTTGGTCGTGAAATTCACGGGGGAATAGTGATTGCCGCCTGGCAGGAGACCAAAGGAGATGGAGTTTGTGTCCGTGTCCGTTTTGGGGAATCGGCCATGGAGGCCATGAGTGAGACGGGAGAGGGGAAAACAGCCACCAATGACCATGCGCTGCGTGATTTGACCATTATGATTCACAGTATGAGTATGACGCCGGTGGGAGAGACGGGATTTCGCTTTGTCCGTCTGGATCTGCTGGAAAAAAACGCCAGTCTTGTGCTGAAAACCGTGAAGGGAGTGCTGGTATACAGGGATATTCCGTATAGAGGGAGTTTCCGCTCCAGTGATGCCCTGCTGAATCGGATTTGGGATACAGGAGCTTATACGGTGCATTTAAACATGCAGAACTATCTGTGGGACGGTATCAAAAGAGATCGACTCATATGGGCGGGGGATATGCATCCGGAAATCGCCACCATAGAAGCCGTTTTTGGTTTTGACGAGACGGTGCCCAAAAGTCTGGATTTTGTCCGGGATGAGACACCACTGCCCGGATGGATGAATGGATTCCCTTCCTACTCCATGTGGTGGGTGATATCCCAATATGACTGGTATTGGCACACGGGTGACCTGGCGTATCTGAAAGAACAGAGAGCATATCTGATGGGGTTGGCTGAACAGCTCTCCGCATGTATCGGCGCGGATGGAAGGGATACGACGCCCCAAGTCCGTTTTGTGGACTGGCCCACATCGGAGAACGCTGATGTGGTGGATGCGGGACTTCAGGCCATTCACATTCTGGCAGAAGAGAAAATGGAGATACTGTTTCAGGTGCTGCAGGAACCGCAATGGGCCAAGCGGTGTCGGGAGGATGTGGCACGTTTGCGGCGGTGGAAGGGAAACTGCGGAGAGGCCAAGCAGGCGGCAGCTTTGATGGTTTTGGCCGGACAGGAAGACGCCAAAACAGTTAACCAAAGGCTGCTGCGAGTCGGCAGAGCCCAGGGGCTCTCCACCTTCATGGGATATTATATTCTGACAGCCAGAGCCATGGCCGGTGATATTTTGGGGTGTCTTGACTGTGTCCGTGAATATTGGGGCGGAATGTTGGCTTTGGGCGCCACCACGTTTTGGGAGGATTTTGATATCCGCTGGATGGAGCGCGCTTCACCAATTGACGCGCTGGTTTTGGAAGAGGACAAAGGGGATGGCCGCTCTGGTGTGGATGTCCATGGCACGTATGGGAACTACTGCTATCAAGGATATCGCCACAGTCTGTGCCATGGCTGGTCCGCTGGTGTGACGCCTTGGATTTCAGAGACGATACTGGGGGTTCGCGTTATGGATGCTGGCTGCCGCAGGTTGGAGATCTGGCCGAGACTGGGAGATTTGGAATGGGCGGAGGGCACATATCCCACTCCCCATGGAGAAGTATATATCTTTCACAGCAAGAAAAAAGATGGCACCATAGAAAGCGTGATCCGTGCTCCTGGAGAAATAGAAACGGTTCTGGTGAGTAAGGGGGAAAAGGAGTAAGAAATGTTGCGAATGACAATGAAAAAAACGGAGACAGTGAGAGAGTACGGGATCTTGACAATGGCTACCCTGCTCTTGGTGGTGGGGGTGTATGTATTCAAATTTCCCAACAATTTTTCATTTGGCGGTGTGACCGGAATTGCGGTGGTATTGGCGGAAGTGTCTGGTCTCTCGGCCAGCACGTATACGTTTATTATCAACATGGGGCTGCTGGCAGTGGGATTTTTGTTTTTGGGGACAAGCTTTGGCATCAAAACTGTTTATGTCAGTGTGCTGATGTCAGTGGGGCTTTCTGCCATGGAGACCTTGTTTCCCATGGAGGCGCCTTTGACACAGCAGCCGGTTTTGGAACTGATTTTTGCCATTTTTCTTCCCGCTCTCAGCTCAGCCATTTTATTCAATATCGGCGCTTCCGGCGGGGGAACCGACATCGTGGCCATGATACTTAAAAAATATACGCCAGTCAATATTGGCACAGCGCTGTTTTTGGTGGATTTGGGAATTGTGGTGGCTTCTTGTTTCGTGTTTGATGTGACCACGGGATTATTCTCTTTCACGGGACTTTTGGCAAAATCGCTGGTCATCGACAATGTCATTGAGAGCATTAACCGATGTAAGTGTTTCAACGTAGTCTGCGATGATCCCGAACCCATCTGTAATTTTATCCGAGATGAGCTCAAAAGAAGCGCCACTGTCTACCAGGCCCAGGGAGCCTTTACCCATGCGCCCCGTACCGTGATTCTCACGGTACTGAAGCGGGGCCAGGCAGTGCAGCTGCGCAATTTTGTAAAAAAGACAGAGCCGGGAGCCTTTATGATGATCACCAATTCCAGTGAGATCATCGGAAAGGGATTCCGCGGTTTTAACTAGAAATTAGATGGCTTCCCAGCGGCCAGAGGAGCCGCATGGCAGCGTCAGTCCGCTGTGGGTGACGGGAAGACCAACCTCATCTGCCATGACGCTGCCCCCAAAACGGGGAACCACTTCTGTGCCCAGTAGGTACGATAAAACAGATGGGGCAAAGCCTGTGGTGTAGGAGTTGATTAAAAAGAACAGGGGACGCTCAGACAATAGGCGGCTGCAAAGCTGCACCAGAGGATGGATGGCATCCTCAATTTTCCATATTTCTCCCTTGGGACCCCGCCCATAGGAAGGGGGATCCATGATGATGGCATCGTAACGGTTGCCGCGCCGGATTTCCCGTTCCACAAATTTCTGACAGTCATCCACGATCCAGCGGATGGGAGCATTACCCAGACCAGAGGACACGGCATTTTCCTTGGCCCAGGTGACCATACCCTTGGATGCATCCACATGGGTGACAGCTGCGCCCGACTGGGCAGCGGCCAATGTGGCGCCTCCTGTGTAGGCGAATAGATTCAGCACTTTAATGGGCCGATGGGCCAGGCGGATTTTTTCTCCAAACCAATCCCAGTTGGCCGCCTGTTCGGGGAAAAGCCCGGTATGTTTGAAACTAAATGGCTTCAAATGAAATGTCAGTCCCTTGTAATGAATATCCCACTGCTCGGGGAGCTGGAAAAATTCCCATTCTCCGCCGCCTTTTTTGCTGCGGTGATAGTGGGCGTTGGGCTTTTTCCAGCCGGGAAGCGTTTTCGGTGTGTTCCAGATGACTTGAGGATCCGGCCGAATGAGCGTGTAATCCCCCCAGCGCTCCAGTTTTTCGCCGGATGAGGTATCCAGCACTTCATATTCCTTCCATTGGTTCGCTAACCACATAACTGACCTCCCATGTTGATTTAAAATATCCGTAATTCACGGTTATATTATACCGGCATGATGCGGAAAACGCAACCAAAAAGGGAGGGTGACAAAATCCTGGGAATATGGTATGCTAATAGCGATGGCATTTTGTACGTTAAAAGATAGTGAGGCAAAGGAATATGACGATTGACAAGCGTTTGGTTATCAGAAATTTGTTGGCAGCAGATGAATTGTATACGGCTTTTGCCAGGACGACGAATCTGCCCTATGTGGTGTGCGACCCGGAGACATTCAATGACCAGGTCTATATATTTAGAAAAGAAGAAGATGTGAAGAGCTACGTGAAGCAGCAGGCGGAGCAGGGAGTGGCTTTGATGGCTATCCGCACATTTAACCGCCAGTATCTGAACTTTTTCGGCACTCTGGTGTCCATTGGCGTGAATACGGTGATTTATTGTGATGACGGCGAAATGGAGCTGGAAGTGGATCAGATCGTGAAGCAGCCGGGGTATGATGCGCTTCCCAAGGAGCAGCGGCCTTTGATGAATCCGCAGCTGCAGTTGACAGCCATTTATTTCCTTCAAGAACTGCGCAAACCAGGAAAGATCGAAGAAAAGCAGAATATCAGGGAACTGGATGAAGAGCTGTCTGTGAATTTGGCCAGAGCGGAGTATCTGTGTCCCATTGAAATGGAAGATAAAAATGAGGAGGAGCCGGAGGGCAAACGGCGTTTCCGTTTCATGCTGCTGAAGAATAAAGACGGCGTCATGTATCAGCCCCTGTTTACGGATTTCATTGAATTTCAAAAATTCGGTCAGGGAAATGCCAAAATTCAGCCGCTGAAGATACCGTTTGCCAAGCTGGAGAAAACATTGATGAAGGATGCCAAGGGATATATGCTGAATCCTCAGAGCTTTAATCTTCCGCTGATGAAGGAACAGATATCCATGATCCGCAGACGGTTTGATATCAAGGAAGAGTAAATGGAATGGACAATCTGATTTTCAGTCTCAATGCCACTGTGCCGGTATTTCTGATGATGCTGCTGGGCATGGCCTTCCGAAAGATCGGTCTGATGGATCAGGAATTTGCCTCCAAAATGAATCAGTTCGTATTCAAAATTGCTCTCCCGGCAGTCTTGTTTCAGGACTTGGCGGGGGAGGATTTTTATGAGGTTTGGGACGGCGCGTTTGTGGCGTTCTGCTTTTTTGCCACATTGATTAGTATCATGGCCATTGCAGTGGTATCCAGATTTTTCGTAAAAAGAGAGATTCGCGGAGAATTTGTCCAGGCTTCTTACCGCAGTAGCGCCGCTTTGCTGGGTATCGCGTTTATTCAGAATATATACGGTGATGCGGGGATGGCGCCGCTGATGATCATAGGAACTGTGCCGCTATATAATATCATGGCAGTTCTGGTTTTATCCTTCATGAATCCCGCAGCCGGGAAGCTGGATAAAGTGGCTTTGAAAAAAGCGGCTGTGGGTATTGTGACCAATCCGATTTTATGGGGAATTGCGGTGGGGCTTATCTGGTCTCTCTGCCGGATTCCGCAGCCGGAGATTCTGAAAAAGAGCGTGGATTCCGTGGCCGCACTGGCGACACCCATGGGACTTATGGCCATGGGCGCCGGTTTTGAGGGAAAAAAGGCTCTGGCCATGGTAAAACCCACCATGGCGGCCAGCGCTTTGAAGCTGGTGATTCTGGCCGCTGTTTTTTTGCCTGCGGCGGTTTGGTTGGGCTTCGAAAGAGAGCAGTTGGTGGCTGTGCTGATCATGCTGGGATCGGCTACCACGGTTAGCTGTTATGTAATGGCGAAAAATATGGGCCATGACGGTGTGCTGACTTCCAGTGTTGTCATGGTGACCACTTGTCTCAGCGCGTTTACCTTGACGGGCTGGCTGTTTGTGCTGCGCGCGCTGGGCTATATATAAGAGCTGGACGGACAGTCGGTGTCTGCCGTGCGGGTCTGGAGATAGGGGAAGCTGCGGCCAGAGGATCCATGGGGAGGATACTGCGCCGCCGCAGACCGAAGAGTGAGAAAAGAGGA
Organism: uncultured Lachnospiraceae bacterium; assembly: GCA_904420225.1. Classification (GTDB taxonomy): domain Bacteria; phylum Bacillota; class Clostridia; order Lachnospirales; family Lachnospiraceae; genus Fimimorpha. Next base: position 25,945 of record CAJFUP010000042.1, on the reverse strand, counting down.
ACGAGAAAAATGGAAGCATATTTGGATAATTCGGCAACTACCAGGGTCCTGCCGTGTGTGAAGGATCTGATGGTGGAAGTTATGGAGGTGGAATACGGAAATCCGTCTTCCCTTCATAAAAAAGGAGTGGAAGCGGAAGCACAGGTTCGTCTGGCACGGGAACGGATCGCCAAAACATTGAAAGTGGCGGAAAAGAACATTTATTTCACTTCTGGAGGGACAGAATCCAATAATATGGCTTTGATTGGAGCAGCCATGGCAAACCGCAGAGCCGGAATGCATTTGATAACCAGCAGCGTGGAACATGCCAGCGTGCGTCAGCCCATGCGTTTTCTTGAGGAACAGGGATTTTCCGTCACATACCTTCCAGTGGACCAGATGGGGAAAATCCGTCTGGACGCCCTTGAAGACGCCATCCGGGAGGACACCATTTTGATATCGGTCATGTACGTCAATAATGAGATGGGGGCGGTGGAGCCTGTGGAAGAAATCGCCCAAATGATCAAGAGAAAAAAGCCGGATATCCTGTTTCACGTGGACGCTATTCAGGCGTATGGAAAATATGAAATCCGTCCCAAGAGGCAGGGAATTGACCTGCTGTCTGTCAGCGGCCATAAGATCCATGGCCCCAAGGGAATTGGATTTCTCTATGTGGGGGATTCGGTAAAAATCAAGCCCATTGTTTTTGGAGGAGGACAGCAAAAAGATCTGCGCTCCGGCACGGAAAATGTGCCGGGGATTGCCGGACTAGGCCTGGCTGCTCAGGAGATGTATCGGGATCACCAGGAAAAGGTGGAGCGGCTATACCGTCTGAAAGAAGCGTTGGTGGATGGTGTGGCCAGTCTGGATGGCACGGTGGTCAACGGTCTCACCGGGAGAGATTCGGCGCCCCACATTGTCAGTGTCAGCTTCGAGGGGGTCAGGAGCGAGGTATTGCTCCATGCCCTGGAGGAAAAGGGAATCTATGTATCTTCCGGTTCCGCCTGCTCCAGCAATCATCCGTCTGTGAGTTCGACACTTAAGAGCATTGGCGTGGCCAGGGATCTTTTGGATTCCACGATACGCTTCAGTTTTGGGATGGAGACAGTCATGGATGAAATCACATATACCGTGGATACCCTGCGGCAGCTGCTGCCCATGTTGCGCCGTTATCGGAGAGGGTAAATAGAGATAATAGAGAAAGGAATTATATGGTTTTTCAATCGTTTTTGATTAAATATGCCGAAATCGGCATCAAAGGTAAGAATCGCTATTTATTTGAAGATGCTCTGGTAAAACAAATCCGCCACGCCCTAAAGCATGTGGAGGGGAGTTTCCAGGTGACGAAAGCCATGGGACGCATTTATGTCAATGCCGAATCGTCGTATGATTATGACGAATTGCTGGAAGCACTGAAGCGGGTGTTCGGCATTGTCCATATTTGTCCGGTGGTTCAGATGGCGGATGAGGGATTTGATGATTTGTCCCAAAAGATTATTTCCTATATGGATGAAATGTATCCGGATAAAAACCTGACATTTAAGGTGGAATGTCGCAGAAGCCGTAAAAATTATCCTCTCAACTCTCAAGAGATGAATCGGGAGCTGGGAGGAAGAATTTTGGATGCATTTCCGCAGATGCGCGTAGATGTCCATCATCCCCAGATAATGCTAAAGGTGGAAGTGCGGGAGCAGTTCATCAACGTATATTCCCTGGATATACCAGGTCCCGGCGGCATGCCCATTGGCACCAATGGAAAGGCCATGCTTTTGCTTTCCGGCGGAATCGACAGCCCAGTGGCGGGATATATGATCGCCAAGAGAGGGGTATTTTTGGACGCCACTTATTTCCATGCGCCGCCCTATACCAGTGAGCGGGCTAAGCAGAAGGTGGTGGATTTGGCCAGGTTGGTGGCCCGCTATTCCGGTCCCATCCGGCTGCACATTGTAAACTTCACAGATATTCAGCTTTATATATATGATAAGTGTCCCCATGATGAGCTGACCATTATTATGCGCCGTTACATGATGCGCATCGCGGAGTCCATTGCCAGGGAAACCGGGGCGCTGGGGCTGATCACCGGAGAGAGCATCGGCCAGGTGGCATCCCAGACCATGCAGAGCCTGGCCGCCACCAACGAGGTATGTACGATGCCGGTATTTCGTCCGGTCATTGGCTTTGATAAGCAGGAAATTGTGGAACTGGCAGAAAAAATCGGCACATTTGAGACATCCATTCAGCCTTTTGAGGATTGTTGTACCATATTTGTGGCAAAGCATCCTGTCACAAAGCCCAATGTGAACATTATCCGTGCCTCCGAAAAGAAATTGGAAGAAAGAATTGATGAAATGGTAAAGACAGCCATCGAGACGGCAGAAGTGGTGGTTTGTGAACCGTAATCACAATCAAAAAGGCGCCGCAAATCTCATAGGATTCTGCGGCACCTTTTTGTGATTGCCCCAAAGGGCCCAACGCGTCGATGCTGAATTCGGCTTCTTATTTAATGATGTAGGGATCCAGGATAGACAGGATCTCATCCACATTGTCTTCCGCATGGATGTTTAAGTCAATGGGCTTGGACAGATCCAGGGAAAAGATTCCCATGATGGATTTCGCATCAATGACATATCTTCCGGAAACCAGATCGAAATCAGTATCGAATTTCGTCAGATCATTAACGAATGATTTTACTTTATCGATTGAGTTTAAAGAAATCTTTACGGTTGTCATAGCGTGTATCCTCCTAATAGAATTATTGTTTGCACGACATTGGGTTTTTAGCAAACTCTACCTTAATACTAACGATAAAGGGATAAAAAGTCAATAGAAAAAGTGCATTAATTTTGATGCACAAAGCATGGAATGGTGCCGAAAAATGGTTGCGCTGTTCGGGCGGCTGCGGCGCCGTAAGAGAAAGCCGGGAAAGGAATGAAAGATGACAGGAAAGAAAAGAGTCGCCTTTCACACGCTGGGGTGCAAGGTGAATACGTATGAGACCGATGCCATGGAACAAATGATGCGAGAGGGCGGGTATGAGATTGTGCCGTTTCAGGAGGGGGCGGATGTCTATATTATCAATACCTGCTCTGTCACCAATATGGCAGATCATAAATCCCGTCAAATGCTGCACCGGGCCAGAAAGATGAACCCGGCGGCAGTGGTGGTGGCAGTGGGCTGTTATGTACAGGCCGATCCGGCAAAGGCCATGGAGGATACGGGGGCGGATCTGATCATAGGAAATAATAAAAAGAAAGACATTGTGGCCATTTTAGATGCGTATCTGGATGGAAAAAGACGAGAAGCGGTCATCGATATCGGGGAAACCAGAGAATATGAAGAACTGGAGCTGAGCACGGTGGTGGACCATACCAGAGCCTACATCAAGGTCCAGGATGGCTGCAATCAGTTCTGCAGCTATTGTATCATTCCTTATACCAGAGGAAGAATCCGCAGCAGGAAAGCGGAACGTGTCAAAGCGGAGGTGGCGCGTCTGGCCCAGAGCGGTATCAAAGAAGTGGTGCTGACCGGTATTCATCTCAGCTCCTACGGAAAAGATATGGGAGTGGATGACGGCCTCCTTCAACTGATCCAACTGATCCATGGAATTTCCGGCATTGAGAGGATTCGTTTGGGTTCCCTGGAACCGCGGATTATCACAGAGGAATTTGCCCAAGCCCTGGGCAGTATGCCCAAAATATGCCCTCATTTTCACCTGTCTTTACAAAGCGGCTGCGATGCGGTATTAAAACGGATGAATAGACATTATACCACTGGGGAATACTTGAGACGATGCGGCATACTCAGAACCGTATTTTCCAATCCGGCCATTACCACCGATGTCATCGTGGGCTTTCCCGGAGAGACGCAGGAAGAGTTTCTGGAAACCAAGGCGTTCCTGGAAGCAGTGAACTTTTTTGAAATGCATATTTTTAAATATTCTCCCAGAAAAGGAACACGGGCTGCCGCCATGGATGGGCAGATACCGGAACATATCAAGACGGACAGGAGCAGTCAGCTGCTTCAGCTGGAAAGGGAGCAGTCGTTAAGGTATAGAGAGAGTTTCCTGGGAAATGAAATGACAATTCTGTTGGAAAACCGTGTGCGCCTGGGGGATGCTTTCTATATGGTGGGACATTCCAGGGAGTATGTGAAAGCGGCTTGGCCCCTGAGACCTGGGGAAGATGAGGCAGCCTGGTCCAACCGTCTGGTTACAGCCAGGGCGTCGGGGATGATTAAGGATGATATCGTCCTGCTGCACAGGCCATGAAACCTTGCTGTCAGCGGACATGGGAAAAACAGGTAAAAAGAACTTGCCGAATGCTTTTTTCTGTATTACAATATGGGTATTAGGGATTAATCTCAGAGTAAGGACGTGGGAATTATGGCAGATTCAGATACACAATTTATCAGAACACCGCAGAAGCGCATGGGCGTCAGCGAGGTTTTGGCAGAGGTTTACGATGCACTAAAAGAGAAAGGATATAATCCTGTCAGTCAGATAGTGGGATATATCATGTCTGGAGATCCGACATACATCACCAGCCACAAGAATGCCAGAAGCCTGATCATGAAGGTGGAGCGGGATGAAATTTTGGAAGAGCTCATGAGGAACTATATTGATACGAAGCTGGAGGCTTGAGGATAATCCGGCAGACAGACGGGAGACGAGGAGAGCGGATGCGTATTTTAGGGCTGGATTATGGTTCAAAAACAGTGGGAGTGGCAGTCAGCGACTCGCTGAAGATTACAGCACAGACAGTGGAGACCATTGTTCGCAAAGAGGAAAATAAGCTGCGCAGGACTCTGGCGCGGATTGAGGAGTTGGTCGAAGAGTACGAAGTGGAATCCATTGTATTAGGTTTACCGAAAAATATGAATAATTCATTGGGAGACCGGGCAGAAAAAACGATGGAGTTCAAATCCATGGTGGAAAGACGCACCGGTCTTCCTGTGGTACTTTGGGATGAGCGCCTGAGCACAGTGGCGGCGGAGCGGACTTTGATGGAAAGCGGCGTGCGCAGAGAACACAGAAAAGAATTTGTGGATCAGATTGCCGCTTCTTTTATCCTGCAGGGATATTTGGATGCCCAGAGAATGGGCGGGAAAGACCATGGGCAGGAGTGACTGGCAGTGACTCTCTGAGGCCAAAAGAAAGAGGAAGAACATGGAAGAAAAGATCGTATTTCATACAGATGACGGAGACGAAGAATTTTTTATACTGGAACAGACCAAGATCGGCGGCGTCAATTATCTTTTGGTAGCAGACTCCCAGGAAGAGGAGGCGGACTGCTATATTTTTCAGGACACATCAGAAGCAGGAGACCCCGAGGCGTTGTATGAGATGGTGGAAGATCCGGAGCAGCTGGATGCGCTTTCCAAGGTATTTGCTCAGCTCATGGATGATGTGGAAATCGTTTGACGGTTTTAAGCAACAGCGAAAGAATAATCAGATGGACGGTTATCTGATTAAACAATAAATACATACCATTGGTTCAGAGACAGAACCCATTTGGCGGTTCTGTGTTTCTGGTGCAAGATTTTAACGGAGGTGTTTTTTTGAGAACAGCAAAGACAGCAGAAGATGGAACAAAGACAGTGAAAATCATACCCCTGGGCGGGTTGGAACAAATTGGCATGAATATGACGGCGTTTGAGTTTGGCGACAGCATTATCGTAGTGGACTGCGGCCTTTCTTTTCCCAGTGACGATATGCTGGGAATTGATTTGGTCATTCCCGATGTGACGTATCTCAAGCAGAATGCAGAAAAGGTCAAGGGATTGTTCATTACCCATGGTCATGAAGATCATATCGGCGCCATTCCCTATATTCTTAGGGAGCTCAATATGCCCATTTACGCCACAAAGCTGACCATGGCCATCATTGAGAGTAAACTGAAAGAGCATAATATGATGAAAACGGTGAAGAGAAAAGTGATCCGTTATGGCCAGTCGGTGAATCTGGGAGTCTTTCGAGTGGAATTTATCCGCACAAATCACAGTATCGCCGATGCGGCGGCTCTGGCTATCTTTACCCCGGCAGGCACCATCATTCACACAGGAGATTTTAAGATTGACTACACTCCAGTGTTCGGTGACAGCGCGGATTTGCAGCGCTTTGGAGAATTGGGCAAGAAAGGAGTGCTGGCACTTCTCTGTGACAGTACCAATGCGGTGCGGCCGGGCTTTACCATGTCGGAGAAGACCGTGGGAAAGACGTTTGACCATATCTTCGCGGAGCATACCAATCAGAGGATTATCATCGCTACGTTTGCCTCCAATGTGGACCGCGTGCAGCAGATCATCAATACCGCGTACAAATATGGGCGCAAGGTGGTGGTGGAAGGCCGCAGCATGGTCAATATCATCGGCATTGCCAGTGAATTGGGCTATATAAAAATTCCGGAAGGAAGTCTCATTGAGATTGAACAGCTGAAGAATTATCCGGATGAGAAGACGGTGCTGATCACCACGGGGAGTCAGGGGGAAGCCATGGCGGCACTATCCCGCATGGCTGCCTCCATCCATAAGAAGGTTTCCATCAATCCGGGGGATTTGGTGATTTTCAGCTCCAATCCCATTCCGGGCAACGAAAAGGCAGTATCCAAGGTGATCAACGAGCTGGTGATGAAGGGCGCCAATGTGATTTTCCAGGATACCCATGTGTCCGGGCATGCCTGCCAGGAAGAGATAAAATTGATCTACTCTCTGGTGCGTCCCAAATACGCGGTTCCTGTTCATGGGGAATATCGGCACCGTATGGCCCAGGCGGAGATCGCCGAGAGCTTGGGAATTCCCAAAGATCAAATCTTCATGCTCAATTCCGGTGAAGTGCTGGAAGTGGGGGCGGAAGGAGCGGCCGTGGTGGATCAGGTGACCCATGGAGGTATCCTGGTGGACGGACTGGGCGTGGGCGATGTGGGAAATATCGTGCTTCGCGACCGTCAGAATTTGTCTCAGGACGGTATCATCATTGTGGTTCTGACCTTGGAACGGTATTCCAATCAGCTGCTGGCTGGGCCCGATATTGTGTCCAGGGGATTTGTCTATGTGCGTGAATCAGAAAATCTCATGGAGGAAGCGCACGATGTGGTGACCGCGGCGGTGGATGAGTGCCTGGCCAGAGGAACTTGCGATTGGAGTCGGATCAAGAATGAAATTCGAGACAGACTGGGCGACTATCTGTGGAAGAAGATGAAGAGAAACCCCATGATTCTTCCCATTATCATGGAAGTGAATCAGTAAGGCGGCAGTACAGGAGATGACATGGCGAAGAAGCAGAAAAAGAACGGCAGACATGCGGTGGATTCCGGAAAAACAACATATCGAGTCCTGATGGCGACGGCACGGCTGGTGGCAGCCGTGCTGCTGGCCGTTCTCTTGTATCTGGCCGTGGTGGGAGGATACCAGATGGGATATCAGCTTTTCTCTGACGCTCCCTATGGGGCTTCAGAGGGAGTCACTGTCACGTTTACGGTGGAAGCGGGAGAAAGTACGGCACAGGTGGCCCAAGAGCTGGAAGAGTCCGGTCTCATTGAGAGCGCGTTGATTTTCCGGCTGCAGTCTCTTTTGTTTCAGACCAGAATTGTGGCGGGGACGTACCAGCTGGGGGACGGCATGTCTTCCCGGGAGATTCTTCGGATACTGGGCAATGTCACTTGATGAAGAAATCATCATGTCCCCAACTGCCACCAAAGCTTTTGTAACGAGGTAACATATGATTGTAGATGAACGGATCACCGCGTATATCAATTCCCTGGAGACACCGGGGAGCGCGGTTAGTCAACAGATTAGAAAAGAAGCTCTTGAGGCTCGGGTGCCTGTTGTGCGAAGCGAGACGGCCAGCCTATTGAGATTCCTTGTCTCTCTCAAACAGCCGATGCAGATTCTGGAAGTGGGGACTGCGGTCGGCTATTCTGCTATATTGATGAGCGAAGTCATGCCGCCGGGGGCCAGAATCACCACCATTGAGAAATACCAGCCCAGAATCAGCGCCGCCAAGGAAAATTTTATCCGCGCCGGAAAACAGGATGTGATTACCCTGCTGGAGGGAGACGCCGCTTGGTGGCTGTCCCAATTGGACGGGCCATATGATCTCATTTTCATGGATGCAGCCAAGGGACAGTACATTCACTTCTTTCAGCAGGTCATACGCCTGCTGGCGGAGGGAGGACTTTTGATTTCTGACAATATTCTGCAGGACGGCGATGTGATGGAATCCCGCTTTGCAGTGACCAGGAGAAACCGCACCATCCACAGCAGGATGCGGGAGTATCTGTATACATTGACACATACGGAGGGACTTGTCACTTCTCTCATTTCCATGGGGGACGGGGTGGCAGTCACCACCAAGAGAAAGGACAGGAACGTATGAGACATCCTGAATTACTGATTCCGGCCAGCAGCCTGGAAGTGCTGAAGACGGCCGTGGTGTACGGCGCAGACGCGGTATATATCGGTGGGGAGGCTTTCGGGCTGCGGGCCAAGGCAAAAAATTTTTCTCTGGAGGATATGAGGGAGGGCGTGGCCTTTGCTCATGCCAGGGGAGTCAGAGTCTATGTGACAGCCAACATCCTGGCCCATAATGAAGACCTGGAGGGAGTTCGCACCTATTTTGAAGAGCTGAGAACGGTGGGACCGGATGCGCTGATTATATCGGATCCGGGCATTTTTATGATTGCCCGAGAGGTGCTGCCGGATATGGAACTGCACATCAGCACCCAGGCCAATAACACCAACTATGGAACGTATCTTTTTTGGCATGGACTGGGAGCCAAGCGGGTGGTCTCCGCCAGAGAGCTGTCATTGCGGGAAATCCGGGAAATCCGGGAACATATTCCGGATGATCTGGAGATAGAGAGCTTTATACACGGGGCCATGTGCATATCCTATTCCGGCCGCTGCCTGCTCAGCAACTTTTTTACCGGGAGAGATGCCAACCGGGGAGCCTGCACCCATCCTTGCCGCTGGAAGTACAGCATTGCAGAGGAGACTCGACCGGGACAGTATATGCCGGTCTACGAGAATGAGCGGGGGACTTATATTTTCAATTCCAAGGACCTGTGCATGATTGAGCACATCCCGGATCTGCTGGAAGCAGGGATCGACAGCCTGAAAGTGGAGGGAAGAATGAAGACGGCGCTCTATGTGGCCACCGTGGCCAGGACATACAGAAGAGCCCTGGATGATTATCAGAGAGACCCGGCCCTTTATGCTGCCCACATGGATTGGTACAAAGAAGAGATTGGGAAATGTACCTGCCGAGAATTCACCACCGGCTTCTACTATGGAAAACCCGATGAGACGACGCAGATTTATGATAACAGCACATATTGGAAAAACTATACGTATCTGGGCAGTGTGGGGGGACAGGACAGGCAGGGCAGATATGGCCTGGAGCAGAGAAACAAATTTTCCGTGGGAGAGATGGTGGAAGTCATGAAGCCGTCCGGAGAAAATATAGAGGCGACGGTGCGTCAGATCGTCGATGAAGAGGGCCGTGTCATGGATAGCGCGCCCCATGCCAAACAGCAGATTTATGTGGATCTGGGCGTGCCTCTGGAGGAGTATGATATTCTGCGCAGAAAAGAGTTGTGAGATCGAAAATTTGGAAAGAAAATGGAGGTTGATGGATTATGGAGATCGCGCATATCCCGGCTTACGAGCTGGAGGAGGAACGAAAGTTGGAGGAAGTAAATTCCCAGGCATATGTTCTGCGCCATAAAAAAAGCGGCGCCCGTGTATTTTTACTGGAAAATGACGACAAAAACAAGGTGTTCAGCATTGCGTTTCGGACACCGCCCAAAGACAGCACAGGTACTCCCCATATCCTGGAGCACAGCGTTTTGTGCGGCTCAGAGAAATATCCGTCCAAGGATCCCTTTGTGGAATTGGTCAAAGGATCTCTCAATACATTTTTAAATGCTATGACATATCCCGATAAGACCATGTATCCGGTGGCCAGCTGCAATGACAAGGATTTCCAAAATCTGATGTCGGTCTATATGGATGCGGTATTCCACCCCAATATCTACCGCAATGAAAAGCTATTTCGGCAGGAGGGATGGCACTATGAGCTGGAGAGTGAGGACAGCCAGCTGATTTATAACGGGGTGGTTTACAATGAAATGAAGGGAGCGTTTTCCTCGCCGGAGGAGGTCATGGGACGCTATAATAAACAGTTTTTGTTCCCCCACACTCCGTATGCCTATGAGTCTGGCGGAGATCCGGAGGTGATACCCCAGCTGAGCTATGAGGAGTTTTTGGCATTTCACAAGAAATATTATCACCCCTCCAACAGTTATATTTATCTGTATGGCGATATGGATATGGAGGAAAAACTGGATTGGATGGATCGGGAGTATCTGAGCCGGTACGATGCTGTGGAGGTGGACTCTGCCATTCCCCTGGAGCCGCCTTTCCAGGCCATGAAGGACGAGACCATCTATTATGGGATCACAGACAGTGAGTCAGAAGAAGACGGCGCCTATCTGTCCTGGAGTAAAGCCGTCGGTTCCGTGCTGGACCCCAAACAATACATGGCCTTCCAGGTTCTGGAGTACGTTCTCTTAAACGCGCCGGGAGCGCCGGTGAAAAAAGCCCTGCTGGATGCGGGCATTGGCCGGGATGTGTTCGGCGGATACGACGGCGATTTGCAGCAGCCCACCTTCACTGTGGCGGCCAAGGGAGTTAAAGCTCAGCAGAAAGAGGAATTTGTCCGCATCATCGAGACTGTTTTGAAGGAACAGGCGCACAAGGGACTCAACAAAAAATCTCTGCTGGCAGGTCTCAACAACAGTGAGTTCCGCTGCCGGGAGGCCGATTATGGCCGATTCCCCAAGGGACTCATGTACGGCTTGCAGGCATGCGAGAGCTGGATTTATGACGATAGGGCGGCCATGATCCATCTGGCCTATAATGAGACGTTTGCCTTTCTGCGAAAAGCCGTGGATGAGGGATATTTTGAGCGGCTGATTTTGGAAGAACTGCTGGACAATCGCCACGGCGTGGTGCTGACGGTGCTGCCCAAGAAGGGCTATATCCGCCAGATGGAAGAACAGACGGCTCAAAAGCTGGCGGCGTATAAAGCGTCCCTCTCACCCCAACAGGTGAGTGAGCTGGTGAAAGCCACCCGGGAGCTGAAAGCATTCCAGGAAGCTCCGTCCACCAGAGAAGAACTGGAAGCCATTCCCATGCTGGATGTGGAGGATATCGGAAAAGATCCTCTGCCCCTCATCAATCAGGAGCGGACCGCAGGCGGAATTCCGGTGCTGTTTCATCCCGTGTTTACAGGCGGCATCGGCTATATGGAAGCGGTGTTTAACGCCGACTGTGTGGAGATGGAAGATTTGCCCTACCTTTCCCTGCTGAAATCCATCCTGGGTTTTGTGGATACGAAAAATTACACCTATCAGGAACTGGCCGATGAAATTAATATCCATACCGGAGGCATTGGTTCCTCCCTGTCCCACTATACCAATGTCAAGGACACGGGCCATCCGTTTACAGTATTTTCCATCCAGGGAAAAGCCCTGTATCAGAAGCTGGGAGAGATGACGGCACTGATGACAGAGATTGTGAGCGGATCCAGCCTGGAGGATGATAAAAGGTTGGGAGAGATTGTGGCACAGCTGCGATCCAGAGCCCAGGCGCGTCTTCTTTCCAGCGGTCATTCGGCGGCGGTGAACCGGGCTATTTCTTACTTTGAGCCGGAGGCATATCTGGGAGAACTGACGGGGGGAATCGGATATTACCATTTCCTGGAACATCTGGATAAAAACTTCCAGGAAGAGAAGGAAGAGATGAAGGCCCGTCTGAAGAAGGTTCTGGGACAGGTGTTTGTCAGACAAAATCTTCTCATCAGCTATACGGCTGATGAAGAAGGATATGAGCGGCTGCTGCCGCACCTGGAAGCGTTCTTTGCCGCATTGCCTGTGGGCGAGAGGAAAAAAGCTCCCAGGGAATATCCGTCGGAGAGAAAAAATGAGGGATTCCAGACATCCTCCCAGGTACAGTATGTGGCCAGATGCGGTGATTTCAAAAAGGGCGGCTATGCTTACACAGGCGCCATGAAGATCCTGCAGGTGATCTTGAACTATGACTATCTCTGGATCCAGCTGCGCGTCAAGGGAGGGGCATACGGCTGCATGAGCGGCTTGTCCAGAGACGGGGAGGGATACTTTGTGTCCTACCGGGATCCCAACCTGCGCCGTACCAATGAAGTCTACGATGGCATTCCCCAGTATCTGAGAAATTTCACAGTGGATGACAGAGATATGACCAAATATATCATTGGAACCATCAGCGATATGGATACACCGCTGACGCCCAATGGTGTGGGAAGCCGCAGTCTCAACGCGTGGCTGTCCGGCGTCACATATGAGATGCTTCGTCGGGAGCGCGGCCAAGTTCTGAGCGCCGATCAGGAGGCCATTCGGGCATTGGCGGATCCTGTGGAGGAAATTCTTGGGCAGAATTATCTCTGCGTTGTGGGAAACGACGGAAAGATCGCCGAGGACGCCTCCATGTTCGGGGAAGTGAAGCAGCTGTTCCAAACAGGAGAATAGAGAGTATGACGGAAGAAAAAAATAAAACAGACAAAAAGAAATCCGGCTTTGCCACGCTGATTGGCCGCCCCAATGTGGGAAAATCCACGCTGATGAATCATCTCATCGGTCAGAAGATCGCCATTACTTCCAATAAGCCTCAGACCACAAGAAACCGAATCCAGACCGTGTATACCGATGAGAGGGGACAGATCGTTTTTTTGGACACGCCAGGTATCCACAAGGCGAAAAATAAGCTGGGGGAATATATGGTGCATGTGGCCAGCAAGACGCTGGGAGAGGTGGATGTAATCCTTTGGCTGGTGGAACCCACCACATACATCGGCGCAGGAGAGCAAGAGATCCTGCGCAAGCTGCGGATGACAAAGACACCGGTGATCCTGGTAATCAACAAAGTGGACACGGTGAAGAAGGAGGCGGTGGCTGCCGCCATCACCGCGTATCAGAACCAGTATCCCTTTGCCGCCGTCATTCCCGTCTCAGCCCTGCGCAGCACCAACGTGACTGCGGTACTGGATGAGATATTCCGCTATCTTCCCTACGGGCCCATGTATTACGATGAAGATACCGTGACGGATCAGCCCATGCGCCAAATTGTGGCAGAGCTGATCCGGGAGAAGGCTCTTCGGTGTCTCAGCGAAGAGATCCCCCATGGCATTGCCGTCACCGTGGAAACCATGAAGGAGAGGCCCAATGGTTTGGTGGACATTGAGGCATCCATCGTATGCGAGAGGGAATCCCACAAGGGAATCATCATCGGAAAAGGGGGCGTCATGCTGAAAAAGATTGGCAGCGCTGCCCGGTTTGAGATTGAGCGTATGATGGAGCAGCAGATCAATCTGAAGCTGTGGGTCAAAGTGCGCAGGGATTGGAGAGACAGCGATACATTTTTGAAAAACTACGGATACCGGGAGGAACCGTAAAAAAGACCGGCTATTGTGGGAATCTTTGCGGTTTGCTTGCACAGGCCTGTCGATAAAGAGAAGGCATGGAGGAGATGACATGCGGGATGTGATAGCTGCGTCGGGCATGGTGCTGTCGGCCATGCCCATCGGCGAGTATGACAAGCGGGTCGTGCTGCTGACAAAACAGTTGGGAAGGATCACCGCGTTTGCCCGTGGGGCAAGGAGGCAGAACAGCCCGCTGTTGGCCAGCACGCGGCCCTTTGTGCTGGGAACGTTCTCCCTATTTCCAGGGAGAAATTCCTACAGTCTTCAGAGCGCGGAAGTGACGGAATATTTTGATCAGCTGGGTACAGATTTGGAAGCGGTGTCCTATGCCTGCTATTTCGCTGAGCTGGCGGAATATTATACCAGGGAAAATGTGGATGAGAGCCAGATGCTGAATCTTTTGTACGTATCCATCAAGGCGCTGCTTGCCGGATGGGTGCCTCGTCCTCTGGTTCGGCGGATATTTGAGATGCGTGCCATGGTGATCAACGGAGAATATCCCCAGATTTTCACCTGCATGAAATGCGGGGAGGAACCCGAGGAGGGGATTTACAGCAAAACGCGCAAGGGGATTCTTTGTCCTCACTGCCAAAAAACACGGGAGGGGGAACTCTTTCTGGGGCAGGCGGCGCTTCACGCCCTGCGATATGCGGCTGCGGCACCTCTGCAGAGGCTCTACCGTTTTACGCTGAAGGAAGAAGCCTTTCGGGAAATGGAGCAAGTGGTTTCGGCAGGATTATCGGCTTTCGTGGACAAAAAATTTCATTCCCTTAAGGTTCTGGAGGCTTTACAAAATGAAAAAAACCCTGTAAAATAAAATGAACTGTTGGCAGAGGCCACCCCAGAAAGGGGAGCCGTGTCCCAATTCCGTTTTAATGGAGGAGAATGATGAAAAGGAAACGTTTGATAGCGGCGATTTTGGCCGTTGCGGCAGCGCTGACGATGTCTGCCTGCGGCGATGTGGAATTCAGCCCGGTACAGGGCGGGCTTTATGTAAACGATGACCATACATTGAAAAGCTCCTATGTGGAAGATTTTTCCGGAGAGGGCCTGAATCTGGATGAGTTAAAGAGCATGGCTCAGGCGGAGATCGCCGCCTATAATCAGGAAAAGGCAGGGCTGAACTATTATTCCGCACAGCAGCTTGGCGAAGAGCAGGAAGGCACGGTACTGCCCATCTCCATCGAAAATATCGCCATGGATGAGGAAAATACCAATAATCTGGTTGCCATTTTGGATTATGCCACGGCAGCGGATTATGTGACGTATAACAGTGATGACATCGGTACCAATGGAGGAACCACTTTGTCGGTGGGAACTGTGGACCAGTCTCCCACAGCCATAGAGGGCTCCTTTGTGACCATCAAGGGAAAACCAGTGGAGATTTCCGAGATCATGGAGAAGGGAGAATACCATGTCATATACTTGGATTTTGCCGCTACAGTAACTGTCAATGGGACAGTGAAGTACATTTCCACCAATGTCAGCTGTCTGACGAAAAATACGGTGACCACCCAGGCGGGACAGGGATCTTTTATCATATTCAAGTGATTTTAAGCGATAAGCAGGAATCCCCAGGCGCCCATGGGCGCAGCCGTCTCCATACGGAGCGGCTGGGAGAAAGAAAGGTAGGATATAGAATCATGGAAAAGACAATGGAGAAAATCGTGGCTCTGGCCAAATCCAGAGGATTTGTATACGCAGGGTCGGAGATCTACGGCGGCCTGGCCAATACGTGGGATTACGGCAATTTGGGCGTTGAGCTGAAAAATAATGTGAAAAAGGCGTGGTGGAAAAAGTTCATTATGGAGAGCCCCTACAATGTGGGTGTGGACTGTGCTATTTTGATGAATCCTCAGACGTGGGTGGCATCCGGCCATCTGGGTGGATTTTCTGATCCCCTCATGGACTGCCGCAGCTGCCACGAGCGCTTCCGCGCCGATCAGCTGATCGAAGAATACGCCAAGCAACAGGGGATCGTACTGGAGACATCGGTGGATTCCTGGAGTACAGAGCAGATGAAACAATTCATTGACGACAAGGGAATTTGTTGCCCCACCTGCGGCAAGAAAGATTTCACCGATATCCGTCAGTTTAATCTGATGTTCAAGACGTTCCAGGGAGTAACAGAGGACGCCAAGAACACCATTTATCTGCGTCCGGAGACGGCACAGGGCATTTTTGTCAACTTCAAGAATGTACAGCGCACCTCCCGCAAAAAGATTCCCTTTGGCATTGGTCAAATCGGCAAGTCTTTCCGCAATGAGATTACACCGGGAAATTTCACGTTCCGTACTCGCGAATTTGAGCAGATGGAGCTGGAGTTTTTCTGTGAGCCAGGCACAGATCTGGAGTGGTTTGCATATTGGAGACAGTTCTGCATTGACTGGCTCAAGAGTCTGGGCATCAAGGATGATGAAATGCGCGCCAGGGATCACGAGCCGGAGGAGCTTTCCTTTTACTCCAAGGGGACCACAGATATTGAATTCTTATTCCCATTTGGGTGGGGAGAACTGTGGGGAATTGCTGACCGTACAGACTACGATCTCACCAGACATCAGGAGACATCCGGCCAGGATTTGACGTATTTTGATGATGAGAAGAAAGAAAAATACATTCCCTATGTCATTGAGCCGTCGCTGGGAGCGGATCGTGTGGCATTGGCATTCCTCTGTTCTGCCTATGATGAGGAAGAACTGGAGGGCGGAGATATGCGCACAGTTCTTCATTTCCATCCCGCCATCGCTCCTGTGAAAGTCGGGGTGCTTCCGCTGTCCAAAAAGCTCAACGAAGGGGCGCTTCGCGTCCATGCTCAGCTGTCCAAATACTTCAATTGTGAATTCGATGACAGAGGAAATATCGGAAAGCGATATAGAAGGCAGGATGAGATCGGAACCCCATTCTGTGTGACATATGATTTTGATTCTGAGACAGACGGGGCGGTTACCGTGCGTGACCGAGATACCATGGAGCAGGAGCGGGTGAAAATCGAAGATCTGAAAGCATATTTTGAAGAAAAGCTGGAATTCTGACTGTCACAGCCCTTGGCAGAGCTGAGGCGCAGAGGATGACAGATTGGGAGAGACAAGAAGATAAGGGCTGCTGCAGAATGAGGCAAGAGGCATTTTGCGGCAGCCTTTTTGGCTTTGGAGAGGATGATTATGAAGTGTATTCGATGTGGCAATGAGACGGAAAATCCCGATGGCATCTGCGCAGACTGCCGCAGGGCGGAAGCGGCATTTCGAAAAAAAGTCCGAATGGAAGGCGAGGAACATGCCCAGGAGGTGCGAAGAGAAGAGGTACGGCGGCAGCAGACTCCTTGGAAAGAGCGGATGGGACTCATGACAGGAAGAAATCGGGTGATCACTGACAGTTTTATTTTGTCAGCCATCAGCCTGGCGGTTAGTTTGGTACTGTCTTTTCTTTTGGCTTTCCTAGTGGGAAATTCCCTGACTCGCTTAATCAATGTGACGGGATTGGAGCAGGCCAACGTTGTCAATGGATTTGCTGTGCTTAAAATGGCATATTTCAACGATCCTGTTTTATCCATACATTTTACGGCCGTGGGGGTAACCAGCGATGCCACCGCCACGGTTAGCCTGAGTGTTTTGATTTTGGCGCTGATCCCATTTTTATCCTTTAAGGCGGCATGGACGATTTTTCTAAGATGGATCCACAGGGAACCCATGAGCCCTCGGGAGACTGCGCTGACTGTGGGGTGTGTGCTGGCGCTCTATGTATTTTTCTTTGCTGTCACTTCTTTTGTACCGGTGTGGTGGGCCAAAGAAGAGGCAGTGGGGATCAGTATAGATGCAAAAATGTATGTGACGCTGGCCAGCTCCATTGTGGGAACCGGCTGTGTGGCGCTGGCCGCCAATCTTTTGGCGTTGCGCAGACGCCACAATATCCGTGACCGTTATCGGGACACGGTTTTCTACCGCAGTGGGAGGGCTTTGACATGGGTAGTCGCAGCCTATTTGGGACTGGCCCTGGTGGTGGCAGTGGCGGGCGTGATTTTGTTTTTATCCCGCCATGCCAGGGAGTGGACGGCATTCAGCGGTGCCGTCTGCCTGCTTCCCAATCTAATGGCCGCAGCAGCGGGGATTTTATCGGGCGGCGGTTACGAAGGAGTGATTCACGGAGAGAGCAGGAATGCGGTGTCGGCGTGGTTTCCCGGAGGCGTCATCGGCATGGTTTTCGCCATGCTGTTGGTGCTGGGAATGGTCTTGGCTGTGATGATTTACCAGTATCAGAAGCTTAGAGAGCAGACAGGAAGACGATATTGGATTCATGTGGCAGCAGTCACTGCAGGATTGGTTTTGATTCAGGCCATTGTCTGGAAAGTGGGCCAAGCTGTCATTGCGGTGGAGACTCCATCCATTATTTATCGGCTGTTTCATATGGATACGGCTGCCGGTGTCAGTCTGGGGTCTTCTTTTTGGAGAATGGCGGCAGTGGTGGTTTTACTTTCGGCCGCTGCAGTGGTTTGTGAACATCAGATGGGAAAGCGGGAGGAGACCCAAGTATTCTTTGACGCGGCGGGGAAATATGGAAAAATAGCGGCGGCAGTGGCGCCGGTGGGGATCTTTATATTCATGTTGGTTCTGGGATTGTTTCTGTAACCAGCGGATTTTTAGATGATACAGATGGGAGAAGAGGATAATGGAGGAGAAAAAAAGAAGCAGTTTTTCCGGTAAAATTGGTTTTGTAATGGCTGCTGCCGGATCGGCGGTGGGATTGGGAAATATTTGGCGTTTTCCATATTTGACAGCCGAGTACGGCGGTGGGATTTTTTTGCTGGTATATTTGATTTTAGTGGTTACATTTGGATTTGCGCTGATGATCGCGGAGATTGCCATCGGCAGAAAGACCGGGAAAAGCGCCATTGAGGCTTTTTCCAATTTGAATCCCAAATGGGGGTTTTTGGGGAAATTGACATCAGCGGTGCCGATTATTATCTTTCCGTATTATTGTGTCATCGGCGGATGGGTTACAAAATATATTACGGTTTTTATCACTGGCCAGACGCAGGCGGCAGCGGGCAGTGAGTATTTCAGTAATTTTATTGGACAGGAGACAGAACCTATTTTATGGCTGGCACTGTTTATTTTTGCTACGCTGATCATTGTTATATTCGGTGTGGAAAAGGGAGTGGAAAAAGCGAGTAAAGTGATGATGCCTATTTTGGTGATTTTATCTGTGGCGGTGGCTTCGTTTGTTGTGTTCCGTCCGGAAGCCAGGGAGGGGCTGCGCTTTTATTTGATGCCGGATTTTAGTAAGTTTTCTTCCAAGACTGTGCTGGGAGCCATGGGGCAACTGTTTTATTCTCTTTCTCTGGCCATGGGTATTATGATTACGTATGGTTCTTATATGAGAAAAGAGGTGCATTTGGAGAAAAGCGTTAAGCAAATTGAAGTGTTTGATTTTGGCATCGCATTTTTGGCTGGACTTATGATTATTCCCGCTGTGTTTGCATTTGGCAGCGGAGATGATCTACAGGCGGGAGCGGGACTGATGTTTGTGGTACTGCCAAAAGTATTTGCTAACATGAGTCTTGGTGGCGTGTTGGGAGCGGTCTTTTTTATCCTTGTTTTTTTTGCGGCCCTCACCAGTGCCATTTCCCTGATGGAAACCATTGTATCTATTTTGATGGATCGGTTTCGCTGGAAACGGTCCGTATCCTGTATTATTGTTGCGTTGTGGGGAATTCTCATCGGTATTCCGTCTTCCCTCGGGTACGGTGTGTGGAGTAATGTACAGCCTCTGGGATTTAGTATTCTTGACTTTTTTGACTTTATCAGTAACAGTGTGCTTATGCCAATAGTAGCATTCCTTACCTGTATTTTTGTGGGATATGTAATCAAACCCAAGGCGGTCATTGATGAGGTGGAATTAAATGGAAAATTCAGCCGTAAAAGGATTTTTCAGATATTTATTCAATATATTGCTCCAATATTCATTATTTTGATCTTGTTGTCCTCCATTGCCAATTCCATGGGATGGTGGAAAATATGAGA
The DNA here is from genome assembly GCA_904420225.1 of uncultured Lachnospiraceae bacterium. Classification (GTDB taxonomy): domain Bacteria; phylum Bacillota; class Clostridia; order Lachnospirales; family Lachnospiraceae; genus Fimimorpha. The sequence goes on along the minus strand of CAJFUP010000042.1, from coordinate 6,436 downwards.
ATGGCGCGAGGTGTCTTTCTGGTGCGGACAAATGTATGAGCAAAATAGACGTCTTGCCCCTTTCTCCTTTGTCATTTGTTGTGGGATTTGACAAAATCGCAGGAATTGAAGAAAAATTATTGACTTTAATACACTAAATTACTATAATACACATCAGGCGAAAGCAAAAAGAACGCTTTCGTACAGCAGCAGGATGGTTGTGCCTGTATATTTTAAGGAGGTAACATCAAATGTCATATGTGGATGAAGTGCTGGAGCGCGTGATTGCCAAGAATCCCAGTGAAAAGGAATTTCATCAGGCGGTGAGAGAGGTTTTGGAGTCACTGCGTGTTGTCATTGAGAAAAACGAAGAAAAGTATAGAAAAGATGCTCTGCTGGAGCGTTTGTGTGAGCCAGAGAGGGTGGTATCCTTCCGTGTTCCGTGGGTGGACGATAAGGGACAGGTACAGGTAAATCGCGGTTTCCGTGTACAGTTCAACAGTGCCATTGGACCATATAAGGGAGGTCTTCGTTTCCATCCCTCTGTAAATCAGGGAATCATCAAGTTCCTGGGATTTGAACAGGTATTTAAGAATTCTCTTACTGGTCTTCCCATCGGCGGCGGCAAGGGAGGTTCTGATTTTGATCCTAAGGGCAAATCCGATAGAGAAGTGATGGCATTCTGCCAGAGCTTCATGACAGAACTCCACAAATACATCGGAGCGGATACGGATGTTCCGGCCGGTGATATCGGTGTGGGCGGCAGAGAGATTGGGTATCTGTACGGACAGTATAAGAGATTGACAGGACTGTACGAAGGCGTTCTGACAGGAAAAGGACTCACATACGGCGGTTCCCTTGCAAGAACCGAAGCCACAGGCTATGGCCTGATTTACATGGTAGTGGAGATGCTGAAGGCAGAGGGCAAGAGCCTGGAAGGCCAGACGGTGGTTATCTCCGGTTCCGGAAATGTGGCTATTTATGCAACAGAAAAAGCGCAGCAGTTTGGAGCCAAGGTAGTTGCTCTCAGCGATTCCAACGGTTATATCTATGATAAAGACGGCATCGATTTGGATGTGGTGAAGGAAATCAAGGAAGTCAGAAGAGGAAGAATCAAAGAATATGTGGAAAAGAGACCTTCCGCTGTATACACAGAAGGAAAAGGCATCTGGACCATCCCATGTGACATTGCTCTTCCCTGTGCCACACAGAATGAACTGGATCTGGAAGATGCCAAGGCTCTGAAAGCCAATGGCTGTTTCCTGGTGGCAGAAGGCGCCAACATGCCGTCCACTCAGGCTGCTACGGATTTCTATCTGGAAAACGGCATTGTCTTTATGCCAGGCAAGGCTGCCAACGCCGGCGGTGTAGCCACCAGCGCACTGGAGATGAGCCAGAACAGCCAGAGACTTTCCTGGACATTTGAGGAAGTGGACGCGAAACTTCAGGAGATTATGGCAAATATCTTTAAGAAGGTAAGCGAGGCGGCTAAGAAATATGATATGGAAGGCAACTACGTGGCCGGCGCCAACATCGCAGGTTTTGAAAAGGTAGTGGATGCCATGACAGCTCAGGGTATTGTATAAATATCAAAAATCAAATAATGAATAGGATGGGCCAGTTTACGAAAGCAGATTAGGAAAAACTATTTGGTTTTTACTGTATGATGGTGGAACTGGCCCATCGTCGTATTCAATAAATTTGTTTCTTTGCTTTTTTTAGAATTAAGTGACTGCGAAACACATGAAGATAGAGAATGTTTCCATATGGATTCCTTACGGCCTGTAAAATTCTGGAGTTAGGTGACATACGATGAGGAGAGATACAGGCGGGCTGTTTCAAAAAATATTAATTACAGGGCTTCGCGAAGGCCAAATTGGATAAGAATGTAAAAGAGGGGCGAACATAATGAAAAAGAGAAGAGGGGCGATTGGTTTCCTGCTTGTCGCTGAAATGTTTGCGCTGCTTTCCGCAATAGGCTGTGGTTCTTTCAAATTGTCTTTGCCAGAAAACGATGGACAATACGAGAGTGAGCAGGATGACGAGATTGTTGACACGGAGGAAAGCAGTCGTCAGACTAATAGTTATACCCAACAGCAGGGGCAGTCTTTGCAAGAAGATTTTGAGACAGAAAAAAACAGTGCTCAAAATGACAATTATGTCCAACGGCATGAGACGTCTGCGCCTGCGCAACCTGTTTTTAGTCTAAGAGAGTATGTGTTTCCCATGGGAGATGTTCCGGTGTTTTCTGTCATGCAGGGGAATTACCATCAAAATATGCCGATGATAAGTTACGAGGTGTTTGATTGCAGTGGTTTATTATTCGATAAGTTGAGCGCTGATGTATCCATAGAAGAAAGAGATACGGATAACGATGGATATATAGACGAGGTTCGCGGAATAGGTGACACCGTTATGTGGGCGTTTAAAGATAACAACCGTGATGGAAATTTTGATTTTTGTGTTGCCCTGGAAAGTAATTTTGATTCAACGATAGACTTTCGAATTGAGTGGAGAGATCATGATGAGAACGGTACAATGGATGAGGTAACCATCCATATTACCAACACAGACGATCTGGGTAAGGGCGTTTTTAGTACGCAATATCTCTATGGTGATTTCAGCGATATTGATTTTGATACGGGAAAAGCGGATTACACAAACAAAAACAGAGTACAGTTTATTCAGGCAGTTACTTTGCCGGAGAACAGTCCGTTTGACGAGCAGCAGCTTTTCCGCGATCTTAATGGAGATGGAACAATCGATTGGATGCAATCCCGAAAATATTATGACACGAATGATGACGGCGTTAAAGAAAGCACAAAAATATCAAATGATCGGGATATGGATGGTGTGTTTGAAGACGAATTTGTATTTGATGGAAAAATACTGGATAATAGCCTGATTTATTAAAATTAGACAAGAAGTTATTTGATATAAACTATCTAAAATCCCAAATTACACTTTGAAAGTAGAGAGGACTCCGGATTTTGGCTAAAGAAAATAAAAAAGCCCCGAAAGGGGCAACGGTCAGATAAACTGATTGCGGCTGGCATCATAGGTATAGTCGATATCGGCAAGCAGCTGGATAATCTGTGAGAGATTCAGACCGTTTTCTTCACAGAAAGAATCCAGACTCGGGTAAAAATCACGCAGCTGTGTATTTATATAGCTGAGTAGTATGAAGGGATCTTTTGGCAGATTCATGGCAACCTCTTTTCTACAAGTATTCATGTTTTGTATGGATTGTAAAGCAGATTAGGTTTTGCAGGTGGGACACTTGCTTTTTAGAAGTGCGTCTACCATGGCGTGCATCAGAACTGCTTCCTCGGTCTGCGCAAGGGAGTAGCGTACTTCTTTGCCGATCCGCCGTCCGAGAATCAGGCCAGCCTGTTTGAGACAGCGCAAATGATGGGAGACTGCGGGAGGCGTCATATCAACAGCGGCAGCAATATTGGCCACGCATTCTTCGCTGTGGCACAGCAGCCAGAAAATCTGAAGACGGGTACCGTCCCCCAGTTGTTTGAATGTATCTGCAGTAATGGCGCAGATTTCTTTATCCGGAAGCCGCTCCAACACCTCGTGAATATCGCCGTGGTCATGGGGCATCCCTGTAAATGTATGCTGATTCATAAAATCCCTCGATTTCTTTCTTATAACATGCCCAAAGGACAGGATATGAAGGTGATGTAAATGGATAGATAGAAAAATTGTACAATAATTGTGGTAGGGAGTCAATACGAAAGTGGAGGAAAAGCAGAGAAAGGTGTGACAGGTGGTAAAAAGCACTATGACAAAAAATTGTAATATTTGACAAAAAAGTAACGAATAAAATCGTCATAATGCCCAAAAAAGAATGGGAAAAGGGAAGAGTTGCAAAAGATTGGCAGAGAAAAAGTGGAAGAAATTGAAAGAAAAATGGAAAAATGCCTTTACTAACGATTAGATTATGCTATAATAATAACGGCTTATTCCGTACGGGACGGAATAGAACTCTATTTGAATTTAGGAGGTTACTATGGCAAAATGGGTTTATTTGTTTAAAGAAGGAAATGCAGGTATGCGCAACCTTCTTGGCGGTAAAGGTGCCAACCTGGCAGAGATGACAGGTTTGGGTCTGCCGATCCCTCAGGGATTCACTGTGACAACAGAGGCTTGCACGGATTATTATAACAGTGGTAAGAAGATTACAGATGAGATCCAGGGACAGATCTTTGAGGCCCTCAGCTGGCTGGAAAACGAAAACGGAAAGAAGTTCGGCGATACAGAAGATCCGCTGTTGGTTTCCGTTCGTTCCGGTGCCAGAGCATCCATGCCGGGTATGATGGATACCATCTTGAATCTGGGCTTAAATGACGTATCTGTGGAGGGATTTGCAAAGAAGACAGGCAATCCGAGATTTGCGTATGACTCCTACAGAAGATTCATTCAGATGTTCTCTGACGTGGTTATGGAAGTGCCCAAGTCCTATTTCGAGAAGATCATTGATGAGATGAAGGAGGCCAAAGGCGTTCACTATGACACTGAGCTGACAGCTGACGACCTGAAAGAGCTGATTGTTAAATTTAAGGCTATCTATAAAGAGAAGATGAACGGAGAAGAGTTCCCTCAGGATCCCAAGGTACAGCTGATGGAAGCGGTAAAAGCGGTATTCCGCTCCTGGGACAACCCCCGTGCCATCGTATACAGACGTATGAATGATATCCCGGGTGACTGGGGAACTGCTGTAAACGTTCAGACCATGGTATTCGGAAATATGGGCGATACCTCCGGTACAGGCGTTGCCTTTACGAGAAACCCGGCTACAGGAGCCAAGGGTATTTTCGGTGAGTATCTGATCAACGCCCAGGGCGAAGACGTGGTGGCTGGTGTGCGCACACCGCAGCCCATTACCAAGCTGGCTGAGGATCTGCCGGAATGCTTTAAGGAATTCATGGAGATCGCCATGAAGTTGGAGACTCATTACCGCGATATGCAGGATATGGAGTTCACCATTCAGGAAGGCAAGCTGTTCTTCCTCCAGACCAGAAATGGTAAGAGAACAGCCAACGCTGCCATCCAGATTGCCTGTGATCTGGTGGATGAAGGAATGATCACACCGGAAGAGGCTGTATGCCGCATCGAGGCCAAGTCCCTGGATCAGCTGCTTCATCCCACATTTGACGCAGATGCGCTGAAGAAGGGTGAGGTCATCGGTTCTGCCCTTCCGGCATCTCCGGGAGCAGCTGCTGGTAAGGTTTATTTCACCGCCGATGAGGCGAAAGCAGCCCACGAAAAGGGCGAGAGAGTCATCCTGGTTCGTCTGGAGACTTCTCCCGAAGACATTGAAGGTATGCATGCATCGGAAGGTATCTTGACCGTGCGCGGCGGTATGACTTCTCACGCCGCAGTTGTAGCCCGCGGCATGGGAACCTGCTGTGTATCCGGATGTGGAGAAATTAAGATCGATGAGGAAGCCAAGGTGTTTGAGCTGGGCGGTCATACTTTCCATGAGGGAGATTATATTTCCCTGGACGGAACCACAGGAAAGATTTACAAAGGCGATATCAAGACTGTGGAGGCATCTGTGGGCGGAAACTTTGGCAGAATCATGGCCTGGGCTGATCAGTTCAGAACACTCCAGGTGCGCACCAATGCCGATACTCCGGCTGATACCATCAATGCCGTGAAGCTGGGCGCAGAAGGCATCGGACTTTGCCGTACCGAGCATATGTTCTTCGAGCCGGACAGAATCCCCAAGATTCGTAAGATGATTCTTTCCGACACTGTTGAGGCCAGAGAAGAAGCCCTCAATGAGCTGATTCCGTTCCAGAAGGGTGATTTCAAGGCTATGTATAAGGCTTTGGAAGGCAGACCCATGACGGTCCGCTACCTGGATCCGCCTCTCCATGAGTTTGTTCCCACCGATCCGGAAGATATCAAAGCGCTGGCCGTGGATATGGGCCTGACGCCGGAACAGGTACAGGCTAAGTGTGATGAGCTTCATGAGTTCAACCCCATGATGGGTCACAGAGGCTGCCGTCTGGCTGTCACATATCCTGAAATTGCCAAGATGCAGACGAGAGCTGTTATGGAAGCCGCCATCGAAGTGAAAGAAGAGTGCGGATACGATATCGTTCCCGAGATCATGATTCCGCTGGTAGGCGAGAAGAAAGAGCTGAAGTTCGTCAAGGATATTGTGGTAGAAGTGGCAGAGCAGGTGAAGAAAGAAAAGAATTCTGACATTGAGTATCACATTGGTACCATGATCGAGATTCCTCGCGCCGCTTTGACAGCTGATGCCATCGCAGAAGAAGCTGAGTTCTTCTCCTTCGGAACCAACGATTTGACACAGATGACATTTGGATTCTCCCGCGACGATGCCGGAAAGTTCCTGGATGCTTATTATAAGGCTAAAATTTATGAGTCTGATCCCTTCGCAAGATTGGATCAGGTGGGCGTGGGCCAGCTGGTGCAG
>CAJFUP010000041.1 GCA_904420225.1 uncultured Lachnospiraceae bacterium | reverse complement strand
CTCTGTTTGGAAATATATTTCGTAGGCATCGTGATAATGTTGAACCGGCATATCATGGTTGAGATCCGATTCTTGATATTGGACATACAGTCTCCCGTGGGGAGAAAAGACCATTCGTTTCATAACTCCAACCCCAGTACACAGTATTCGTTTTCCTCTGTATCCTGATATCATATCCGGATACATGGACCCGTTGAGAGAACGGAACCGTTACCCTATTGTATGCCTGGTTTATGAATAGAATATGAACAAGTATTGTAAAAAACGATTTTTTGCATTATAATGATAATATCTGGATTTAGGCAGATCGTGATATTACTATTAATTAGATAGAAAGGATTTTTATGGCCAGAAAAGCAAAAGAAGTGGTGGAATACCGCCATTATCATCTTCCCATGGAATTCCCTGTGGTACTCATCACCGGTCAGGATTGGAAAATTTCTCCCACAAAAGCTTCCCGTTTGCATTTTCACAACTGCATGGAGCTGGGGATCTGTCATTCAGAAAGCGGGACCATGGAATTCGATAATCACTCCGTCCATTTTGAGGCAGGAGATATCATCTGTGTTCCCCGCTATGTGCCCCACACTACATACAGCGACCACGGAAAAGAGAGTCTTTGGTCGTACATTTTTTTTGACCCGGAAATGCTGTTTTCCAACCAATTCGTACAGGATCTTCAAATTTTGTCTGCTCCGCAGCGATATCAAAGCCACTATTGCTATCAGATACACCAGCGGGATGAGAGCTTTTTCTTCTCCCTGGTTTTGGGCGTTATTCGTGAGCTGCGTGCCAAACCGGAAAACTTTAAACTGGCGGTCAAAGGCCTGCTCATGACCATCTGCATAGAGCTGGGACGTATCGAGAAAACCCTTCCCCCTCAGGAGCGATCGGTTTCTGATAACGCCATGGTCATCACACCCGCTCTGGACTATATTCAGACTCACTATATGGAGAGCTTCTCCATCGCTGAACTTGCAGAAAAATGCCACTTAAGCGAGACTCATTTTCGGCGCTTATTTCACTCCATTATGGGATACAGTCCGCTGGATTTCATCATGAGCACCCGCATCGACAAAGCCTGCAACCTGCTGCGCAGCACCGAGCTGTCCGTCATCGCTGTCTCAGAACAGGTGGGATTCCATTCCATATCCAGCTTCAACCGCTGTTTCTCCAAAATCACAGGACACTCTCCCCGATCATGGAGAAATCTCATCCATACCGCCAGCCAGGAGACCAAGGATAAACAAATCATCCTGGATTTCAACGGATGGACTCATCCGGAAAAGCTGTAATCCAACTGAATGTGCGGAATAAACGAAGCCCCCCGCAAGGTCAGACCCTGCGGGGGGCTTCATTATGTATGAATCAAATTCTATCCATTATCTGGTTAGTTTTTCTGATCCTCTCTCAGCGTTGTGCTGTTTCCAGCTTCATAAGCTTCTTGTCTCTCATCGATAACTGCCTGATATCCGGCATCCAGGTATCCCTGCGCTGCCTCTTCATACTTGGCATCGAATTCATCCGGTGAGCACATGGTCAGCTCATCACGAAGGGAAACATAAAGCTCTGTCAAAGCGGTTCCTTCATCAGCCTCCGCCTCGATTACTGTACTGAACAGACACGGGCTGATGCCGTAGCCTTTTTCAGCCTGCTCTACACGGGTGTTGTAGAACTCAAGGATCTGCTCTTTCAGCTCATCGCTCTGGGGCAGGTTGTTGGGGAACAGAGAATCGATCTGCTGCTCAACGGTTCCTGCATTGACAGCTTCAACTGCACAGCAGAAATAGTCTTTATTATTGGCATTGCCCTGCTTGTACTCGCCTTCGTAGTCAGCTACGCTTACCGGCAGGCCTTCCTCATTGAGGTTATAGGTCTCGCCTTCTACACCCCAGCGAAGGGTGAACAGCGTATCTTCCTGTACCATCCACTCCAGATACATCATACCGGCCTTGATCTCGTCTTCAGTTGCCTGAGAGGAGAATCCGATCATCATACCGAAGGGGTTATCTGTACGGTACAGCTCTGTCTCAGCTGTAGCAGCATCAGCCGGAATAACCGCCAGCTTAGCGTCCGGGTTTGTCTCATAGAAGGAAGTCAGAACCGGCATATCGGCAGAAATATAAGCGCCGTACTGATAGTTCTTTCCATTTACGAAATTAGCCTCAGATGTTGCCTGATCTGTGATATAGTACTCAGGATCGGTGATACCTGCGTTGTAATCTGCATTGGCATTCTTCAACAGCTTATAGTTGGGTTCCCATCCAAGAGCAGGGATACTGAAATCGCCATACATTGCCCACTCGGTTTCGTCAAGAGGCAGACTTCTGTAGCCATCATTCTGGTCCGCGCCGTTGCCGGACAGCATCATGCCTCCACCGGGATGCTCTGAGATGCCAGCCTCCTGGATCTTTGTCATGGCATCCACATACTCGTCACGGGTCATGGGCACATGATCATATCCCACTTCCTCCAGCCAGTCCATGCGGACAAAGTTGATGAAGTTGAAGTTGGTGTTATAGTACGGTCTCTCAGCCAGGACGAAGTAAGTCTCATCGTTCATGGTTGTATACTGGAGCAGTCCCAGTTCTTCCATCTTGCTGTAGTATGTGGGAGCGATGGACTTGAACTCTTCCAGATCATAGGAAGTCAAGTATCCGTCATTGGCCCACTGAGCCAGCTTGGGGAAATCGTACTCCATGCAGAGCGTGGGCAGATCCTGGGATGCTGCCAGGTTGGAATATGTCTGCATCTGGTTTGTACGGGGAATGGGCTCAAACTCCACAGTGATGTTATACTTATCACCGAAGTTTTTCTGGATCCACTGGGTCCAGTAGTTATCCTTTACATCCGGCACGCCGGCGATACCTCTGTCGTATACCGGAACAGTCAGAGTAACGTTGTCGGCAAAAGGCTCCCACTCAGCTGCGGCAACATCTCCGCCGCTGGTCTCGTCTTCGCCTGAAGTTTCATCGGCAGCTTCTGTTTCATCTCCTGCCTCTGTTTCGGCATCCGTGGCTTCTTCAGTGGCAGCCGCCGTGGTTGTGGCAGAATCATTGCCGCAGGCAGACAGTGCGCCTGCCGCCATGGCTCCCACCAGGGCTACGGAAAGCGTTTTCTTAAGAATGTTCTTTCTCATAAATTTACCTCCTAATTTCTTTTTCGGGGATATCCCCTCTATTAAAAATACTCCCGACCGCACCGCGAAAACGGCTGATCAAATAACCGATTCACCGTCTCGGCGGCACCGTATTCGGGAAATTCTTAATATTCAGTCAAAGTCTCATCCGGCAGACAGCGCTGCCGCATTATGTAGATCCAATCAGCCCTTCACCGCGCCGATCATAATACCCTTTACGAAATACTTCTGGATAAACGGATAAATACAGATGATGGGGATGGTTACAAACATAACGGATGCCGCCTGCAGTACCTCCGGCGTCGTCTGGGCGGCGGAAGCCTCGGAAAGGCTGGCCGTCTGCGCCTCTGTGGCCGATGCCACCATCTGATACAGTTTATACTGAACGGTTTTCAGCTCATCAGACTTGATGTAGTACATGTTATCCGCGAACGCATTCCAACGTCCCACTGCGTAAAACAGAGACAGTGTGGCAATGATGGGCTTGGAAAGGGGAAGAACAATCTTTCCAAGGATCTGGAAGTTGGTGGCTCCGTCCAGGAATGCCGACTCCTCCAAACTGTCCGGAATACTGGACTGGAAGTAAGTCTTCATGATGAGCATGTTGTACGGTGAATAAATCAGAGGCAGAATCAAAACCCACGGCGTATCGATCAGGTGCAGATCGTTGAACAAAAGGTAGGTGGGGATCATACCTGCTGCAAAGTACATGGGGAACATCAAAATGAAAGTGAAGAAGGATCTTCCTTTCAGACGCTTCTTGGAAAGCGGATATGCCGCGCATGTACAGGCAATCATACCAAGCACGGTGAAAATACCGGTTATAATCACACTGTATACAAACGAGTACACCATGGTACCGTCCTTAAACAGTGTTCCGTATGTCTCAAAGGTGATGTCCACTGGCCAGAAGAAAACTTGCTTTGCCACCACCGCTGAATTGCTGGAAATGGATTTCGCCGCCAAGTGAATGAACGGCACGATACATGTCAGACATAAAACGATGATCACCAGCATCATGATCGCATCGCTCAGCCGGAATTTATTTATGGCGCGGCTGCCGCCGACGCTGAATTCTTCATCTTTTCTCTTATCTTTTTTCGCCATTTTAACCCTCCGTTCTTGCGGCCGAGATACCGCATTCTATCTGGTGAAAAGACATTACAGCAATCCCTCTTCACCCAGCATCTTCGCCACTTTATCTGATAAGAGCACAAGCACGAGACCAACCAGAGACTGGAAGAGTCCAACTGCGGTGGCTTCACTGAACTTACCGTTGTTAAGACCTCTCTCGTAAATGTATACAGCCAGCTGATACTGGAAATCTCTTACCTGTGTATTTCCAAGAGCCTGAAGACGTTCCAGGTTACTGTTCATGACTTTACCAAGATTCATGATCAGCAAGGTAACAATGGTTCCCTTGATGCCCGGAAGGGTAATGTGCCACATACGTTTCCATCTGCCGGCGCCGTCGATCATGGCCGCCTCATACAGCTCGCCGCTGATGCCTGTGATGGCTGCCAGATAGATGATGGTTCCCCATCCCATGGTCTGCCATACGTTGATCAATTCGTACGTCACTGCCCAATGCCATTTTTCCGTCAGGAACGGGATACCTTCGTCAATCAATCCCGCATTCATCAAAATAATGTTGACAACGCCTGTGCTGGGTTTGAAAAGCTGGTAGGCAACGCTTCCTACGATGGCCCAGGACAGGAAGTGGGGCAGATACAGAATGGTCTGCGTCACTTTCTTAAACCGCGGGAATCTCAATTCGTTGAGAATCAGCGCCAAGATAACCGGAATGGGGAATCCAAGCACCAAATCCAACAAGTTGAATACAATGGAGTTTCTCAGAGATTCCAGGAACGATTTGTTATTGAATACCTTAATGAAGGTTTCCCAACCGACCCATTCACTCCCTTCGTATCCTTTCGCCGGTTTGTAATCCATGAAGACCATACGCAGTCCTGGATATGCCGCATAGTTGAATACGACTACCAGTACAACCGGCACCAGCAGCAGAAGATACAGCTGCCAGTCTCTTTTAAAAGCATTCGCCCAGGTGGTCTTCGTTCTGACCGTTTGCACGGCTGGTTTGCCCTTTGCCATAAATCTGTCCTCCCTATTTCATTTATGAAATTTGACACGATACGCACTTGACATACACCCCATTTTTCTAAAAATCAGCACAATTTTCCTTTTCAAATGGCATTTTATATATCTTGCACATAACCGCCGCAAATCTTTTACTTTAATATAGCAAATATGATTGCAAACATTCAACGCGATTACGAGCCAAAACTGCGCAAAAACAATCATTTATTTTTTAATTGCCAAATCCGCAAGTCTATAGTTTTACCAAACTCCAGTCCTTTATCTCGTCTAAATTTACCTAATAAAAAAAATTGCCCGGAATTTCTCCCGGGCAATTTTACCATAATCATACGGATTTGTTTGAAAAATAAATGTTGCATCCAGCGTCTTTAGGTGACGAATCTGAACACCTGACAAACAGATACATCCGCCGCCGCTGACATCTTTGCATTTTTCTCTGGTTTTACTCTTCCACAAACTGATCCTTGCCTACGCCGCACAGAGGGCATACCCAGTCTTCCGGCACATCCTCCCAGCTGGTTCCAGCAGCTACTCCGTTGTCCGGATCGCCCTGCGCCTCATCGTAAACATATCCGCATACTTCACATACATATCTTTTCATGGCAATCGCTCCTTTCCTAAAGCAAACATGTCCTACATGACCTTTTGACTCTGTTATCATACCATACCGCCAGGCAGATGACAAGCAAAGATTCCTCCTGTTCCACCGTACTAAACTTTGGCCATCCCGAAAATTGTCACGCATTCCTCAGTTCCTTGATATTGTATAAAGGGAGGCCAGCGGCCATCCCGCCATCAAGTTTGGCGGACGGGACATGGCATCCTGCCCGGCCCGCCCGCAGACAGGAGCGTGTTATGTCAATTTTCCTCACTTTCCTGATTGCAATCACCGTAAATCTGGATAATTTCCTCATTGGAGTCCACTTGGGCATCCGTGGCCAAAAACTCTCGCCTGCATCCAACGGCATCATCTGCTCCCTCACAGGAGGCTTCACATTTTTGTTTACAGCAGCGGCCCGTATGATTACAGGTGATTTTATCCGCTATACCAATATCTTCGGAGGCCTGATTATGATCCTATTCGGCATCTACTCTCTGATATCAGAGCTTCTTTGCCGACAGGAAGATCCTCAAGTAAGTCTTGTAAGTGTGAAAGATACCTGCCTTTTGGGAATCATGCTGGCTGTTAACTGTATCCCGCCTGCTTTTTCCGCCGGGGTGGCAGGACTCAACCCTCTGCCTATGGGGCTATTTTCCGCACTTTTTTCATTTTTATCCATGTATTTTGGCAGTCGGCTGGGAGCCACTGCCTTTAACGGCCGTTTTCTTTCTTATCTAGCGCCCTTTTCCTCATGCCTGCTGATTGCCATTGGCGTCGGAGAATGGTTTTTATAATAAGAATCCTATTATAGTTTACACTGGCGGCTTTTGCCAAGCCGTGGTACAATAACCTTATGAGCTTCATTTGGTTCGCTGCCCGCAGCAATAAACTACAAAAGGACGATTGCCATGATTGTATATTTAACCAGCAATCCAGGAGGTCTTCACTGGGATCATGATATCTGCATTCCCTGCCCCCTGGACGAAAGAAATGGATTTTTGGAGCGGCTGAAACAGGATTGGCCCGCGCAGGCCCGATGCCTGATTCTCAGCTCTGATCCCAAAGACTTCCCTCAAAATGATAAAATAAAAGATATGTTTTCCCAGGCATTGGCCTTGAGCGGCCTTGCGGTGAAAGAGCTGTCTGTCTGCGATGAGAGAAACGCCTCTAAGTTAAACGGCGACGTCATCCGCTCCTTTTCCGTTTTGATTCTGGCCGGCGGCCATGTGCCCACCCAGAATCGTTTTTTCTCTTCTCTGGGACTGAAAAATCTGCTGATGGACTATGAAGGCCTGATCATCGGCATCAGCGCCGGAAGCATGAATAGCGCATCCACAGTATACGCTCAGCCGGAACTGGCGGGGGAAGCATCGGATCCCCTCTATGACCGCTTTTTCCCCGGACTGGGACTGACGGATCTGATGATTCTGCCCCATTTTCAGCAGCTTTCAAATGCTGTGTTGGATGGCCTGCGGGTGGTGGAAGACATCACTCTGCCAGACAGTATGGGACGGCAAATTTATGCCCTTCCAGACGGAAGCTACGTATATTTAAAGAATGGAACGGCTACCCTGTACGGAGAAGGATATGTGGCCGAAAACGGTTCCGTACGGCCCATCTGCTTTGAAGGAGGGAAAATGCCGCTGCCCGTTTTGTCTTTTCCCTACTGTATTTTGGCATCTGCATCCCCCAGAAGAAGAGAACTCCTGGCCCGGGCCGGTTTTTCTTTTTCTGTTATGCCGAGTAAAGGCGAAGAACACATTGGCCATACCTCACCTGAGGATACTGTAAAGGAACTGTCCCTTCAAAAAGCCAGTGAAATCGCGGCGCGCATTGGGGAGGGGGAGCGAGAGTGTCTGGCTTTTCTGCCTGCGTCCTGTCCGTTTCTCATCATCGGCGCCGACACAGTGGTTTCCCTGGACGGCGTCATTTTGGGAAAGCCGAAAGATCATGCCGATGCCATTCGGACTCTTTCTCATCTCCAGGGGCGAACCCATCAGGTCTATACCGGCGTCACCATTTTGTCCTGCATCTGTCCCCCCGACACATCCCGTCCCATCGTACAAAAGACGGTTGTTTTTGCGGAAAAAACGGATGTTACCCTATATCCCATGTCCAAGGAGGAGATATGCCGATACGCCGCCACCAATGACTGCCTGGACAAAGCCGGTTCCTACGGCATCCAAGGCCCTTTTGCCATCCATGTAAAAGAGATTCGAGGCGATTACTGCAACGTGGTGGGACTCCCCATTGCCCGTCTGTACCAAGAGATCCGGCGGCTTATGTAGACTGTACTCCGACAGCGCTGTGAGCTCAACGGTTCCAGACCACGGGAAGGAGGCATAATTTGGATCACTATGAAACCATAAATAACATGCTTGTGGTGCTGTTCAACCACATCATGGATATTGAGCAAAGATCGCTCATCACAGAGGAATTTTCCGACATCACCAATAATGATATGCATATCATCGAGGCCATTGGCATTGATGAACCCCGCAACATGAGCAGTGTGGCCCGCACTTTGTCTGTCACCGTGGGAACCCTGACCATAGCCGTCAATAACCTGGTGAAAAAAGGATATGTGGAGCGCAGCCGCAGCACCAAAGACCGCCGGGTGGTATTGATCCGTCTCTCTCCCAGGGGCCGAAAAGCGTATGACCACCATAAAGCTTTCCACCAGGAAATGATTGATGCCGTGATGAACCAGCTGACAGAAGAGCAGCTCCATGTGCTTATCCTCACTCTGAAAAAACTGGATGGATATTTTTCCTCAAAATGAGTAAATGAAAAACGCGTCCCAACAGATCGCATATTGGGGGACGCGTTTTTCATTGTCCAAGGCGCTTCCTCTACAGAAGATATTTTTCCACCACATCAAACGGCGCCGGACCGATATCCAGGATCCGTTTGTGAAACTCCAAGGGAGAAAACCCATCTCCCCACACCTGCTGCGCTTTTTCCCGCAGTTCTCCAAATTCCAGACACCCCACAAAATAGCTCAAATAATTGGCGGGATCATTGGTCATCATATCATAGATATCCTGGATAACCGTTTCGTCGCTGACATCAAAATACAGCTCAATGAAGTCCTTCAATTTCTCCAGACTCCAGCCGTCATAATTGACCCCTATGTCCATCTGGGCATACAGTCCCAGCGATGCAAAGGAATTGGCCCGCAAGAATTCCCTTTCTTCTTCTTCCATGGTATCCATATAATCATAGGCCAAATTTTCCACATATGTAGCCCACCCTTCTGAATACCCTGGAAATCCCAGGACATAGCGAACGGGTTCCATCTGCTTCTCTGCGAAATAGACATTCTGATATAAATGCCCAGGAAATCCCTCGTGTGCCAGGGTAAGATAAAGATCAGACTGGTCATACTCCGGGCTTTCATTGATATAAATCACATTCTCCTTGGCCCGGTCCAGGGGCGGAATCAGATAAAAAGCCGGATTTAAATGTTCCTGCAAAGAAGGATGTACCGTGTTGACTTCGTAACTTACCTCGCCAAGAACTGGAAAATCAGAAATGATTCTGCTTTTTAGATCGTTTAAAAGCGCCTCCCATGTGCCGGAGGGATACGCGCTGGCAGAAACCCTGGCAGTAATGGCGGGATTATTCTCAGTCAGCTCCTCCATCTGTGCCATCTGTTCCAAAAGAGCCTCCGCAATCATGGTTTTCATCTCTTCCACCGTCTTACTGCTTCCCACTGCCATTTGTGCCCGAACTTCATAGTATTCTTTTCCCATGGGCAAATCCGCCGGACTTCCCTCCATCCCCCGGCCTTTCAGAGCAGTCAGCTCCTGGATCAGCAATTCATAGGCGGGAATCACCGCTTCCTTCACCGCCGCTTCATTTTCCGCCGTCCACTGGGCTCGCTGTTCTTCGCTGATGCCAGAGAGCTGATCCAGATGCTCAGGAAACGTCTCTATGAGAACATTCTCCTCCGGATTTTCGATGAACGCGGCGCACTGTTCCAACACGCCGTCCACATTACTGTCGCTCATAAACAGACCCGCATCGGCCTTCTCCTTTTCAAATGCAATGATTTGCTGAAAATATGACGGTATCTGACGACAAAGTTCCAAATACTCCTCCACATCCTCCTGGGTGTAAAATGCGTATTCCGAAAGCAGCACCGGAAGCTGGGCCTGGATTCCGCCATATTCCCCCAAAACTTCCTGATACAATTCCATGCCCTCCAATTTCATGTCCTGTTCCATATACGCGTTCAGTACATCGTATGTAAGCTGCTGCTCCCCAGTCAGCTGGCTATAGTCAAAGGATTGAAGCGTTTCATACTCCTGTTTCTCCGCCTCCAGCCCATCCCGCAGAGCCTGCCCGCTGATGGCGCCCCAGGATACTGCTGAATCATCCAGCCCATATGCCGCAGGATCTGCCACCTTATAATGCATGGTAAGGGTATCTGTCTGTACATGGGAGGCAAACACGCGGTCCGCAAACACATCAAATGCCTCCTGCATCTCGGTCTGGTCGGCGTCTGCCAGATGGTCTCCCCCGCTTTCCCCAGAGCCCGGAGCCCAGATTCCCACGGCCAATACTGCAGCCAAACCCACTGCCAGGATCACAACCGCCAGACGTCCCCGTTTACTGAAAAAAGCGCCCAATTTCCCATTTCTTTTTTCCACCGGATTCCTCCTCCTTGGAAATATGCCTTACTGCAGTATATCCCCTGCTTACTCCATTTATGAAGAACCTTTCTCACAGCTTATCTGACGAGGCATTAAAAGGAATCCTTTTTTTCATAGGGCATAAATTCCGCCAGATATCCCTTCTTTTTAAGAGCCTCTTCAATCTCATCCAGCACTTCCTGGGATTCGGCCGAAATGTGATGGAAATGGTAACCGGATGTGATATTCATTAGAGGCGCAGATTTCCCGTTTTTAAGATCCTTGAGAAAATTCTGCACATCTCTCCTGTTTTTAATGTTCAGCGGAGCCGACATCTCGCCATATATGCGGTGATTAACCATGACATCCCTGACGCACCCGCCCAGATCCACCACTGTGGTCAGCTCATCCTCCGTCTGTTCATTGGTATGGCATACCTTAATCAGGCGCACATCAGCCTTGGGCTCGTCCAAAATGTATCCCCTGGCCGTGGCTGTCACCGGATGGCCTTCGGTCCGCAGAAGGGCAATATCCTGCACCACCACCTGTCGGCTGACTCCGGTGGCTTTCCCCAGCGCAGTCCCCGACAGAGGCGCAGACGCCCGGCGCAGCATTTCCAAAATCTGTTTTCTCCGCTTTGCCCCGTTTACAATCCTTTCCATTTCTCTGATCTGTCCTTTCTGTTTCATTCGTTCCTTTTTTCATTATAATCATTCCCTCCCTATCCCACAAGGATTTTCCCCGTTCTTTTTCGTGGACATTTTTCTTCATCTATACTATAATGCAGACAGCAGGCACTCATATAGGCCCCTGCGGAATGGAGGAAACAGAATGAATAAGAAACCGTACTACATCACCACAGCCATTGCATACACATCCGGCAAGCCCCACATCGGCAACACCTACGAGATCGTCCTGGCAGACAGCATTGCCCGGTACAAGCGAATGCAGGGCTATGATGTGCGTTTCCAGACAGGAACCGACGAGCACGGCCAAAAAATAGAAGACAAAGCCATGGAAGCAGGCATCTCTCCCCAGGAGTTTGTGGACAAGACAGCCGCTGAGATCAAGCGGATCTGGGATCTGATGAATACATCCTACGATAAATTCATCCGCACCACAGACAAATACCACGAAGCCCAGGTGCAGAAGATTTTCAAAAAGCTGTATGACCAGGGCGACATCTACAAAGGTGAGTACGAGGGCATGTACTGCAAACCCTGCGAGTCCTTCTTCACCGCATCCCAGCTGGTGGACGGCAAATGTCCCGACTGCGGCCGACCAGTGGAGGCGGCCAAGGAGGAAGCCTACTTCTTTAAAATGAGCAAGTACGCCCAGAAACTCATCGACCACATCAATACCCATCCGGATTTCATCCAGCCGGAGTCCCGCAAAAACGAGATGATGAATAACTTCCTGCTGGCCGGCCTGCAGGATCTGTGCGTATCCAGGACATCCTTCAAGTGGGGCATTCCCGTGGATTTTGACCCCAAGCATGTGATATACGTCTGGATTGACGCTCTGACCAACTACATCACCGGTCTGGGCTATGATCAGGAGGGGAACAATGATCCCATGTTTGAAAAATACTGGCCCGCCGATGTGCATCTCATCGGCAAGGATATACTCCGTTTCCACACCATCTACTGGCCCATTATGCTCATGGCCCTGGGACTGCCTCTGCCCAAGCAGGTATTTGGTCATCCCTGGCTTCTTCAAAACGACGGCAAGATGAGCAAATCCAAAGGAAATGTCATCTATGCCGATGAGCTGGTGGATTTCTTCGGCGTAGACGCAGTGCGCTACTTTGTTCTCCATGAGATGCCCTTTGAGAATGACGGCGTCATCAGCTGGGAGCTGATGATCGAGCGGATGAACTCAGACCTGGCCAACACCCTGGGAAATCTTGTAAACCGCACCATCTCCATGTCCAACAAATATTTCGGCGGCGTGGTGACCTGCACCGGCGCAGCCGAACCGGTGGATGAAGAGTTAAAGACTGTGGCCATGGATGCCGTCAGAAAGACCGGAGAAAAGATGGATAAGCTGCGGGTAGCCGACGCCATCACTGAAGTGTTCACCCTGTTCAAGAGATGCAACAAATATATCGATGAGACGACTCCCTGGGCCCTGGCCAAAGACGAGGCCAAAAAGGACCGACTGGCGGAGGTACTGTACAATTTAACCGAAAGCATCACCATTGGCGCCAGCCTATTGGCTCCTTTCATGCCAGAGACAGCGGAAAAGATTGTTGCTCAGCTCTGCACTTCCCTGCGGGATGAGGCTGCTCTGGATACCTTTGGAAAATACGAATCCGGTACAAAAGTGACCGATAATCCGCAGATCCTGTTTGCCCGTCTGGATGTGGAAAAAACCATGGAAAAAGTCAATGAATTGATGGAGTCCAAGAAGCCCAAGGAAGAAAAGCCGGAGGAGCCGGTAATGGATATAGAACCCAAGGAAGAGATCACTTACGACGATTTCATGAAAATGCAGTTCCAGGTGGGTGAAATCATTGCCTGCCAGGAAGTGAAAAAGTCCAAGAAGCTCCTGTGCTCCCAGGTGAAGATCGGCAGCCAGGTGAAGCAGATCGTATCCGGCATTAAGGCCCACTACAGCGCCGAAGAAATGGTGGGCAAAAAAGTCATGGTACTGGTAAACTTAAAGCCTGCCAAACTGGCCGGCGTGCTGTCCGAGGGCATGCTCCTGTGCGCCGAGGATGAAAACGGAAATCTGGCTCTGATGGTGCCGGAGAAACAGATGCCGTCGGGAGCGGAAATCTGCTGATGATCTCGCATCCCTGACATATTGGTTCTGACACATGTAGGCCATGTCAATTCTCGGCCAAACAAGCAAAGGGGAGATGGACTTCTGTAAAAGAAACCCTTCTCCTCTTCGGCATGCCTGTTTCTCCGAAATTTTCTCCTCGTCAGGCTATGTTGCCTCCGTCCGTGGGCGCTGATGCGTCCGGCACACCCTCTCCATCCGGAGGACTCATTCTCTCCGGCATGCCTTCTCCATCCGGAGGCTCCATTCCCTCCGGCATACTCTCTCCATCCGGAGGCTCCATTCCCTCCGAAAAACGACCTCCGCCGTCTCCCCGGCCAAAGCCGCGGCCGCCGAATCCTCCGCCCATCATGCCGCTTTCGGAACCATAGACGATTTCTGTCAATTCCACTTCCAGCGTTTCCTCTCCGGCCGTGATGGTATAGGTCTTGCCTGTCACCATCTCAGGACTGCTGACCAGCACAGAATTATATGTTTTGTCTGGCTCAAAGGAGAGAAGAACTGTCCCCTCCTCATCCATCACAGAGATGGTTGAACCTGCTTCCTGGACAGTGTCCGTGCTGACCAAAATTACTCCCTGGGAAGAAGTGTCTCCAAAATTCATCTCCATGCCGCTGTGGCCTGCCAACACTGCTGTCCCCCCTGTGATCTCTGCTGTACCGGCATAGTCCAGACATCCATTGCCGCCATTGGTGGGGCCTGAGACGCGAATTTCTCCCCCGCTGACATAGAGGTCTCCATTGGAATCAATGCCGTCACCTTCTGCAGTGATATGGATCACGCCGCCCTGGATGCGGATCCAGTCGTCAGCGCTCCCTTCACCCATGGGGCCGAATCCGGAATTTTCCCCGTCGGCTGCGTTGAGGCCGTCATCGCTGGCTGTCAGTGTGATGATTCCCGCTTCCACCAGTATGGTGCGTCCTTCGATTCCTTCATACGATGTGACAATGTCCATGACTCCTCCGGTAATTTCCACGCTTTCATCGGCGTGCGCGCCGTCATCGCCTGAGGACAGGGTAAATATGCCGTCCTGAATTCCAATGGATCCGTTGGAGTGGAGGGTATCATCCAAAGCATCCAATTCAAATGTTCCACCTCGAATCAGCAGCCTTTGCCCGGCCTTCAATCCTTTTGTACTGGCCGTATCTGTCTCTTCCTCCGTCTCATTGTTTTCCGGACCGAAATCAAATTCACTGCGCCCGCTGTTGTCTGCCAGGCTGCTTCCTCCTCCGGCCGATGCCTGCACCGTTCCGCCGTCAACCTGAAGAATGGTGGCCGCGTCCATGATATCTCCGTCAGCTGTAATCTGAAACGTCCCACCGGCAATATACAGAAATCCCAGGGATTCATCGTCTTTGTCTTCTGCGTGAATCCCGTCCTTTCCGGAAGCGATGGAAAAGGTTCCGTCAGCAATTCTCACACTCTCTTTTCCCTCCAGCCCATGACCGGTGCTGGTGACTGTATAACTGCCCCCTGTGATCACCAGATCATCCTTGGACGTCATGCCATTTCCATCCTGGGATACAATGGTCAATGCACCCGCTCCGTTCCAGGTCAAATCATCCTTGGAAAAGGCCGCGGCATCCACATTGTCGTCTTCTTCTCTGGTGAATCCTCCCGGGCTTTTAAGAACATTGACGGTATCCCACTTCTTTATCGCGGTCCGTGAACATTTCTTCCACATTCAGATCCTCTGCCGCACCATCGCTGCCCGTATCATCCACATCCGTCTGATTGGCCTCCCCTGTCTCCATCTCCTGTTCTTCCTGCACCGGAGTATCCGTATTCCCGCAGGCGCTCAAAAGAAACGCAGCTGTCATAAACAGCCCGATTATACAAATCCTCCGGAATGGTGATGTGAATCACTTTTTCTCTCTCCTGCTTCCTTCTCTGTCCCAGGCCAACTTTTGTGTAAAGGACAAAAAAACCTCCCATGACCAGGGAGAATAAAATACCGTATGCCAGATATCCCATTCCGCAGATGAGTCCTGCCGCCATGGCCAGGAAAATGGTGCCGATCTCTTTGGCCGTTCCCGGCACAGACCGGAAGCGCACCAAACTGAAAGTTCCTGCCACCGCCACACCGGCTCCCACATTTCCATTGACCATCATAATCACCACACACACCACTGCCGGAAGCAAGGCCAATGTAATGACAAAACTGGGCGTATACCTGCTTTTATACATATAGATCCCGGCAAAAAAAATGCCAACCAGCAGCGCCGCCGCCACACATGCCAGGAATGTCCCCACTGAGATCACCTGCACCGTACTGGTGTCAAACAGCCCTCTGAATAGATTTCCAATCACCTGCTTCTCCTCCTTTTCTTTTCTGATTTTCCATCTCTTCATATGCATTTCCATACTTGGAAAAGGATGTCTTATATACCTTGTTTTCCGACAGCCATCGGCTCATCCAAACAGGAATGGCTGACGCTGTTTTCACTTCCATGAGAACCTGCCCAGGCTCCAGTATGGGCGTCCCGAAAATCCCCTCTCCCAGAGACAAATGATCCCGTCTCCACAGGATATTTTCATCCATGGTGACGCGGAAATTTTCATCCTCCACAGAGTACCATGCCTCCCTCTCATAGGAGAGAAAAACAGCCGGGAAAATATCCTTATAAAAGTCCAGGGCATACTGAATTTCCTTCTGAATCTGTGTTTTCCCCGGCGCTTCCCCTTTCCCGCACAGCCATTCCATGGCCTGCCGGTTGGGCAGGGTCATTCGTCTTTTATATACCACAGATTTATATTTTTTCTTCAGTTCCACAAAGACCGGCGTATCCGCCCCGGCCAGTCCGTAGCTGCGCAGACGCAGCTTCTCTTTATAAACCGGCTTTTCCAGTGACCTGCGTATGAGCAGATGGGTGGGCGTATCAAAATAGATGTTGCAAATCACGCTCTTTCCATATTCATCTGCCCTCATAAACGGCCTCATCCTCTGCTGGAGATCATCCCGCTGTTCCTTGGTCAACAAATATTTCATCTCATAACGCTGGAAAATCATTTGATCTTTCATGGGTAGTCACCCTCCTTCTGTCCCATGGGCAGGCATACCATTTCATCCTGTCCGTTCAGACATACCCATGATAGCAAATGATCCTAAAATTAACTTAAAATAAAGTATGAACTTTCCATGTTTTTTCCCATGTCAGTGATCCTTGAACCCTTCCCCCAGCACTTCGTTGGACTCCAGTATGATGACAAAGGCTTTTTTATCAATTTCTTTCACGGCGCTGCGAATGATAAACATCTGCTTATTATTGCATGCACACATGACCACATCTTTATTCTCCCTGGAATAACTGCCTTCCGCTTTCAGGTACGTAGCCCCTCTTCCCGTCAGCACATCAATGCGCTCCGCCACCTCTTGGGGGAAATCCGTCACTATGAGAGCCATTTTTCCGGAATCCACGCCGTACATTACCTTATCCACCACAACGGACAGCAGATAGCTGACAATGGTTCCATAAATCAAGCCATCCACATCCCTGGACACCATAACCGTTCCCAAACCCACAATAAGCATGTCCAAAATGAACGAAATCTTTCCCAGGGAAATGTGGGGATTCTTGGCTTTCACAGACATAATAACAAAATCCATGCCTCCCGTGGAAGAATTTCTCATGTAAATCAGCGCAAACCCCAGCCCCGACAGGACACCGGTACAAATGGCCGACAGCATTCTGTCCCCTTCATATACAGGAAACAAGGGCGCCACATAATCCATAATCACCGATGTAATCAGTATGGTCCGCAGAGAACGCAGAAAAAAATCCCTCCCCAAAATCCGAAAACAGGCAAGAGCAATGGGAATATTCAAAAGCATGGCCACCAAACCAATGGGCGTGTCAAATAAATGATAAAAAATCAGCGCAACTCCGTTTAGTCCCACCATGGGAAATCGGGATGCCGCCGCAAAATTATAGGTACCCAGGGCAATGAGAATGCCTCCCAGCACATCCACCAAAATATTCAGCCCCAATTTTTTCCATTTATCCATCCTATGCATACCTCCTTAAACACAAAAACATCTGCGAATCACAAACAGCATGCCGTACCGCCGCACAACATCCCTGCTCTTTATGATTCGCAGATGCTCTTCTCTTTATCAATTATAATGTTTTCCTATTTCCCTGTCAAGGTTACGGTCATGATGATCCGTTTTCCCGCCTCACCGGAGGCGCAGATATCACCTCCATGGACTCGGGCAATGGCTCGGGCCACAGAAAGACCGATGCCATGTCCCCCTGCCTCCCTGCTTCTGGACTGATCTCCCCGGTAAAACCGCTCAAACATATTTTCAAAATCTGTTTCCCGGATTCCCGATGCCGTGTTTTCCACTGTCAAAATCATTTTCTTTCCTGATTTCTTCAGCTCAACATGAATAAATCCACCGCCTGCTCCGTGGACACTGCGGCAATTCTCCCGGTATCAATGGAAACCACTTCTCCGTCCCGGGTGAGAATCACAGTAAAATACCGAGTCTCAAAAGGAGTTTCAGCCGTAAATCCCCCTTTCCCCGGATCCGGTGGCATTTTTTCCTCTGTCCCCACACCCGATTTCTCCGCGTCTTCCTGTTGACGGGACTCCTCCGTCTCCCACCTGTCGTCTGGAGGCTCCAATTTTGGAAACGATCCCCCATTCTGTTCCAGTATCCCAATCAGATCCTCTGCTCTCTGGTCCATCTTCCAGTAATTGACCACATTCAGCTCCACCATCATAATGAGAATCACCAGCGTCACCGAAATCATGGCCACTGCCATAAATTTTCTTCTCAATTTCTTAATCATGGAGTTCCTCCAACGCGTAGCCTCTTCCCCGCAGCGCGGTGATGCGCACATGAGCGTCAAGGGATGTCAGCTTTTTCCTCAAATTGGAAATCCCCACCCAAACCACATGCAGCTGAGCGTCACAGTCATATCCCAAAATTTTCTCCACAAACCGCGCCGTGGGGATCACTGTTCCCGGCTGACTCATGAGCATTTCCATCATCTGGAATTCCTTGTTTGCCAGACGAATGCTGCCAGACGGCAATGCATCTTCCCCATTATCCACCACATCCACCGAATACCGCTCATGCCTCAGCAAAACGGCCAGTGCCTGGGAAAGCTCTCTCTCATCCTCCGCCAAAAGAATTCTCATGGCCTTCCCTCCGGTTTGTATCATTTTGCGTTTGCAAAATTCCGCCGTACCATTTTGGCAAATACCGTTCAAAACATCTTGTATCCATTGGCTGTTTTTTCTATAATAATGAAAAAGGGCGAACGTACAGGCAATTCCCGGATGATCCGGATCTTTTTTCAGGGCGCTGAGCCCATATCCTGCATGTTCGCCGCGCAATTACAGAAAGGATATGATACACCATGAATACCATCTGCAATTCTTCGTCCTCACCATCTGATTTGGCAGCAGACCATTCCCAGACGCCCCCTTCCCTGGAGGAAGTCAGGCAGCGATTCCAGGGAGACCGATTTGCCACGGAAAACGGAGCTGTCATCGATGCCATTGGAGAAGGGTACGCCAAATGCTCCATGGAACTCTCCGACTCGCACCGCAACGCCGCGGGAGCTGTCATGGGCGGCGCCATCTTTACTCTGGCGGATTTCGCCTTTGCCGTGGCCGCCAACTGGAACCGCCCTCTCCATGTATCCCTCACATCCCAGATCACCTATCTCACCACGGCCAAAGGCTCACGGCTCACAGCTGAAGCCCGCTGCCTCAAAGACGGCCGCTCCACCTGCTATTATGAAATTCAGGTGCACGATGATCTTGGTCGCCTCATCGCCCACGTCACCACCAATGGATTTTCCGTGGGACACTGACTGTTACCAGCATAATTCTTCGTTGGAGTAGAGATGCAGTCCGCCTTCCAAGACGGCTTTGGCCGCTGCCGCTCCATCGGAGGCCTTGACGATCATGGCGCGCCGTTTTTCCGGCGCCAGGGCATACATGTATTCGATGTTCAGTCCCTTGCTGCACAGGATGTGAGTCATTTTGTGCAGCTCGCCCACATGATCCTCCAGCTTCACAGCCAGCACATCCGTCAGCATGGCAGAAAATCCTTTGCTGCGCAGAGCTGTTCTGGCTCTTTCCGGATCCGATACCACCATGCGCAGCATGCCGTACTCGGTGGTGTCCGCCATACTGAGAGAAAGGATATTGATGTTCTCCTCCTTCAGCACTTCCGTCACCTGCTCCAGTCTGCCTTCCCGGTTTTCAATAAATACGGATAATTGTTTTACAAACATTTTCTTTCCCCCTTTCTCATATT
>CAJFUP010000040.1 GCA_904420225.1 uncultured Lachnospiraceae bacterium | reverse complement strand
GCGGTACATTTCTGTTGCACTATCCTTGGAGTCGCCTCCACCGGACGTTATCCGGCATCCTGCCCTGTGAAGCCCGGACTTTCCTCACCTGCAGCCTTTCGTCTCTGCAGCCGCGACCACCTATTTTACTCAAGCTTTCTTACTCTACCATAAAACCGCCAAAATGTAAAGATCATACTTTAAAACAGCTTCCTCCGATGAACTCGCGAATCAGAGAATTTTTGGGAATCTCTTCCCCTGGAATTCCAAGAAAATAGTCAAAAAATTTCAACAGTTTTTTTGCCTCCTGGTACTCCGGTTCCCCTGACTTGATCTGAAATAACAGAGGTTCTGCGTAGATCTTCAGCACTGCCAATTCATAAATCAAGGCAGAATTGAACATGGCATCCGCAGTTTCCTGGTAGGGAAAAATATTTTTTTCCTCTCCCTTCCGAACGGTCTTCCACATTTTCAGCGTATTCTTGGCACTGCTCCCCCTGGTTCTGGCATCCCGAACAATTCTTCGTATCAGTCTGCCATCCGTGGTCGGGATACGATTATGCTCATCAATATTCAGCTGTGTCAATGCGCTAATGTAAATCTTATATTTACTCTCATTTGACAAATCCGGCGTCAAAGCATCGTTGAGACAGTGAATACCCTCAATGACCAAGATATCTTCTTTCCCCAGCTGAAGCGTTTTCCCCTTGTACTCCCTCTTTCCGGAGATAAAATTGTACTCCGGCAGATCCACCTGCTCCCCTCTCAGAAGACGGTTCATATCTTCATTGAACTGCATCACATCTATGCAATCCAAATCCTCATAATTGTAGTTCCCATTTTCGTCCTTTGGGCTATCCTCCCGGTTAACAAAATAATTATCCACCGCAATGGGATGAGGCTTTAAGCCCATGGCCTTCAGCTGGATGGACAGGCGGTGGGAAAAGGTGGTTTTTCCAGACGAGGATGGACCGGCTATCATGACAAACTTCTTTCCAGGATTTTTCACAATATCTTCGGCAATGGCGGCGATCTTTTTCTCCATCAACGCCTCCTGTATGAGGATCAGCTCGCTGCTTTTGCCGGAGGAAATCATATCATTGAGTTGTCCAACGGTACTGATTTCCATGCGCTCTCCCCATTCCATGGATTCCCGCAGCGTCTGATACAGCTTTTTCTGAGGGACAAACGGGGGCAGCTGCCGGGGATTTTCATGAATGGGAAGAATCAAGACAAATCCATTTTCATAAGGCTGAAGATCAAAGTACCGCAGATATCCCGTATTTGGAACCATATACCCATAATAATAATCTTCAAATGCTCCCATGCGGTATATATTTACCCTGGACACCCGACGATACGTGAAAAGCCGCTCTTTATCATACATTTTATGTTTTCGGAAACGAGAGACAGCCTTTTCCGTATTCATACTCTTCTTCTCAATGGGGAGAGCCTCTTCCACCAACTGGCGCATGCGCTCCCCAACTTTTTTCACCATCTCCTTGGACGCCTCCATGTGATGGATCTCACAGTACAGGGCATTGCTGATGGAAAAATGCACCCAGACTTTCTGGACAACTTCGGCCCCCAGTACATCATATATGGCCTTCAGCATCATATGAACGGCGCTTCGACGGTAGGTGTCCATACCAACCTTATCTCTGGTGGTGACAAATTCCAGTCGGCAGTCTCCCCCCACAGTTTTAAACAATTCCCGCAGTTTTCCGTTGGTTTTCACCAAAACAATATCGTTCTCATACTCACTTTGATGATTTTGGGCAATATCCAGATATCGAGTACCCTCCGGATATTCCTCCACAATACTTCCAATGGTAACCTCTGCCATACTACCTCCTACAATATCACAAACGGGTTCTTGGTGGGCACTGTAATCACATCCACATCTGCGCTCACATTTTTATTGAGATACTGCTCCATAAATTCCACAAAAATATGTTCCAGCCGATAATGGCCTGCATCAATCAATATGATTCCTTCTTCTGCCGCCTCCAGACCCACATGATGCGTCACATCGCCTGTGATGAAGACTTCCGCCCGGCAACCAATGGCATTGGGGATATAGTCTCTTCCTGATCCCGGCACAATTGCCACCCTGGATACATAAGAATCCATTTTCTCCTCCCCCGCATAGACGCTGAGCACCTGAACACCAAATTTCTTTTTAATTTTTGTACAGAGCTCCTGTAGAAGAATCTCCTCTCCAATGACTCCCACCCGTCCAATACCAGCCAACTTCTCCGCCCCATCAGCATCCCGATATGTCTGTTCATCAGCCAGAACACTGACTTGTTTCAGACCCAGTCTTTCCGCCGCCAAGTCCGCCATTCCTCCCGATACCGCGTCAAAATTGGTATGCATGGCATAACAGGAAATATCATAGCGCATCAGGCGCAAAAGCATTCTCCCCAGAGCTGTCTCGCTGTTGATCTTCTTCTGGGGCTGAAAAATCAGCGGATGATGAGTGATAATCATATCCGCCTGTTCCTCTATGGCTTTCTGTATCACATGACCGGTTACCTCCAGCGCAACCAGAATTTTGGAAACATTTTTATCCAATCTGCCCACAGACAGCCCCACATTATCCCAACTGCACGCCAGAGACTCCGGTGCCAAGCGGTTTAACACTTCCACCACATTCTTACATTTCATATGTATCAACCTCACTCTTCTTTTCTATTCTGTCAATAGCTTCCCGAATCACCGCCAGGTCCCGCCGCAGTTGCTGAATCCTCTGTCGGCATGCCACAGAATCTTTCCCTAAAAGATTCTCCAAAATATTGTTTCGGGTTTGCTCCTCTTTTCGCAAAAACTGGTAAAGCACCGGGTTCTTTTCCTGTATCATTCGCCATCCGTAGCGGAAATCTGCCTCTGTCCTTTCCCTGGCTGTTCCAGGAATTGCTTTCATGATCGTATAGTATTTTCCATCTTCTGTCAGCATTTCTTCCCGGCAGATTTCCCATCCCTCTGCCGCCAAAAATCTTCTGACCTGGGCGATCTCCGACTGGGGAGACAGGATCAATTCATCCAGCGACTCTGTGATCACTCTTCCCTCCCGAAGAATGCGGATCATCAGCGGGCCGCCCATACCTGCCATCACCACGGCTTCCACTTCTCCTTTTTTCAGAGCGGCCATGCCGTCGCTGAGTCTGGTCTCAATTTTTTCCTCCAGCCCTCTGGCCCGGATATGTTCTCTGGCCCGTTTAAGCGGCCCTTTTCCCACGTCCATGGCTATCACTGCAGGCGCTCGCTTCTTCTCTGCCAGGTATATGGCCACCCAGCCATGGTCGCATCCGATGTCAGCCGTTCGCTTTCCTTCTGTCACATAATCTGCAATACACTGCAGGCGTTTTGATAACTGCATGCTCCGACTCCGTTTCCATACCAGCCCGCTGTGTCCAGGGCCTGTCATTTCTTTCATTATTCATCCAGATAATCTTTCAGTTTTTTACTTCGTGTGGGATGCTTCAGCTTTCGCAATGCCTTAGCCTCGATCTGACGAATACGCTCTCTGGTCACATTGAACTCCTTCCCTACTTCTTCCAGTGTCCTGGCCCTTCCGTCATCCAAGCCAAACCGCAGGCGCAGCACCTTTTCCTCCCGCTCCGACAGCGTGGACAGCACTTCCTCCAACTGTTCGCTCAAAAGCATGTGGGCGGCTTCCTCCGCCGGTACCGGCATGTTGTCATCCTGGATAAAGTCTCCCAGATGGCTGTCGTCTTCCTCCCCCACAGGCGTTTCCAGAGAAACCGGTTCCTGAGAAATTTTCATCACCTCATTTACCTTTTCCACCGAGATATTCAACCGTTGGGACAACTCCTCCGGCGTAGGCTCCCTTCCCAGCTCCTGAACCAGCTGCCTGGATGTCCGTATCAGCCGATTGATGGTTTCCACCATGTGAACCGGAATACGAATGGTCCTGGCCTGATCGGCAATGGCCCTGGTGATGGCCTGACGAATCCACCAAGTGGCATAGGTGCTGAACTTATATCCTTTTCGGTAATCAAATTTTTCCACAGCTTTAATAAGTCCCAGATTTCCCTCCTGAATCAGGTCTAAAAACTGCATTCCCCGGCCCACATACCGCTTGGCCACGCTGACCACCAGACGAAGGTTTGCCTCTGCCAATTTTTTCTTAGCCTCTTCACTGCCCGCCTCCACCTGTTTTGCCAATTCTGTCTCTTCTTCGGAAGTCAAAAGCGGTACCTTGCCAATCTCTTTCAAGTACATTCTCACCGGATCTTCCGGGCCGACCCCATCGAGAACCGAGAGATCCGCCTGATCTGCGCCCATCTCTTCTTCCTCTTCATTGTCCAGCTCCGGAATGAGATCCTCCAGCTGTTCCGTCATCTTAATTTCCAACACATCCACATTATGCTTTTCCAGAAATTCCAGCACATAACTGTATTCTTCTTGATTCAGCTCCATACCAGAAAAGAAATCGCGCACTTCTTTTTCTTCCAGTATATTTTTTTTCTTTTTTGCCAGTTCCAAAAGCTGCGGCAGCTTTTCACGAATTTTATTGAATTCTTCCCTCATCTGCGTCCTTCCTTCCCCAGCCACAATGCCAGTCATGAGCCGGATACGTTCTTATCTTTTCCCTAATCCAGCGAAATATTCAGTGTATTCAGCGACTTCTGCGCACTGACAATGGCTTGCAGCTGTGCGATATCCTGCACATTTCGGCTTGCGTAATCCAAACTATTTTTCTTCACCCGAAGCACCGTCTCGCGAAACGCGCGGTTCTTCTCCTCTTTTGTCATGCCTTCTTTCAGCTTTGTGTTGAAAATCGAAGCCACCTCCCTATATTGTTCTTCATCATTGATGAAGTGACTCAAAATCTCCCCCGGGTTGGGCTTTCCCTCCCTCAACTGCGCAAACAGCAGAACCGCCGCCTGGCGATATAAATCTTCTGTAAAATCCTGTTCCTCTATCACATCACAGATTCTGGCGTAAACGGAGGGCTCCTCACAAAGCCATGTCAGCAGCAGACGCTGCGCCTGGTGGATGCCATCTTCCCTTTCCTTTTTCTTCTGAATTCCGGACTTTGGCCGGATCGCCGCTTCCCGCACTAGACCGGCCCGGTTTCCCATGGCCCCCACCTTTTTTTTCAAAATATCATAATTGATCCCATATTCCCTGGAAACTGCCTCAATATAATTATTTTGTTCCAGCTCATCCTCAAACACCAGCAGCTTTTCCGCTGTCCGGTTGAAAAATTCCGTTTTCTGCTCCGGATCAGTGAGATCAAACTGTTCCCTGAGATTGCGGATTTCAAACATAAACCCGTTGACCGCCTGGTCAATTCTCTCCTGAAACGCATCAGCCCCCATATTTTTGATGAATTCATCGGGATCTTTATACGGCTTCATATTAAGAACTTTCACGGAAAGCCCCGCTTCCTTCAACATAGGAATGGCTCTTAGAGCCGCCTTAACTCCGGCCCCGTCACTATCATATGTCAAAATTACTTCGTGGACATACCGCTTAATCAGAAGGCCGTGCTGAGCAGTAAATGCCGTTCCCAGAGATGCCACGGCGTTGGTAAACCCAGCCTGATGCATACTGATTACATCCATATACCCCTCACAAACCAAAAGATACGGTTTCTTTGATCTCCGAGCAACATTCAGACCGTAAAGATTGCGGCTTTTATCGAAGATTTTCGTCTCTGGGGAGTTGAGATACTTGGGCGTCCCATCCCCCATAACACGACCGCCGAAACCGATGACACGATTATTCACATCCATAATGGGAAACATGACACGGTTCCAAAATTTATCATACGCTCCTCTCTCCTCAATCCTCACAAGACCAGATTCCCGTAACAGCTCATCGGAGTATCCTTCCTTCTTCAAATAACGGTACAAATCGTCTGGATAGGGATTGGCAAATCCCAAGCCAAAGGAACGGATGGTATCATCGGAGAGACCGCGCTTTCTCAGATACTCATATCCTGCCTTTCCCGCAGAGCTTTTCAACTGATAATAAAAATACGTGGCCGCTTTCTTTTGAATCTCCAGCAGCGTCCCTTTCAAATCTGCCTGCCGCCTGGCTTCAGGCGAATACTCCTGCCTGGGCAATTCCATCCCCGCCCGCTGGGCCAGATACTGAACCGCCTCCGCGAAACTGTAATTTTCATATTCCATGACAAAAGTAATCACATTGCCCCCGGCGCCGCACCCAAAGCAGTAATACATCTGCTTGTCTCTGGATACGGAAAAAGAGGGGGACTTTTCATTATGGAAAGGGCAAAGGCCAAAATAATTGCTTCCCTTCTTCTGCAGATGGACACTATTGCCGATCACATCCACTATGTCATTGCGCATACGCACTTCTTCTATGAATTCATCCGGATAATACATGCGCATCTCTCCTGTCTGCTTTCTTCCTGCATATCCCGCCCTGCGCATCAGCGCCAGGATCTGGGCACAAAGTATTCTTCAAACTTGGCCACTGCAAAGGGATCCGTCATTCCAGCGATATAGTCGCAGACCACCCGCTCCTTGGGCGTTCCCTCCCGCAGCATCCTTATGTATTCCTCGGACATGGCGTCCTCATATTTCATATAATACCCATACAGAT
The DNA here is from genome assembly GCA_904420225.1 of uncultured Lachnospiraceae bacterium. Taxonomy (GTDB): domain Bacteria; phylum Bacillota; class Clostridia; order Lachnospirales; family Lachnospiraceae; genus Fimimorpha. The sequence continues at coordinate 26,931 of CAJFUP010000040.1, read as the reverse complement.
CTGCCAGCATTCTCTCCACTTTGTTATCCTCTGCCTTTACAATCCGGCTGGTGTATACACGATCAAACAAAAATTCTCTCAGTTCCATCAAAGCAGCCTGCATCTCCTCTGACTGGATAATATCGTTTTTATCCTCACTCTGAGTAATAATATCATGGATCCAGACATTCAGCCTCTGTTTGGACGTGGTTCCAATGAGATCTGTATACCGCCTGGGTATGTCTTCCGGCATCAGTATACCCGCTCGGAATGCATCATCCATATCATGGTTGACATAGGCAATTTTATCACATATCCTCACAATTTTCCCCTCTAAAGTGGCCGGAGTGCATTTGGTCCCATGATTTAATATACCATCCCTGACTTCCCAGGTCAAATTCAATCCTTCTCCATCTTTCTCCAGTTTTTCCACCACCCGCAGACTCTGTCTGGCATGCCAAAACCGATGCCCCGTCCCCTCCAGTGCCTTATCCAAAGCCTTTTCGCCGGAATGGCCAAAGGGCGTGTGTCCCAGATCATGCCCCAAAGCAATGGCTTCTGTCAGGTCCTCATTGAGCCGCAGCGCCCTGGCAATGGTTCTGGCCGTCTGTGAAACTTCCAGCGTGTGCGTCAGACGCGTCCGATAGTGATCGCCTGTCGGCGATACGAATACCTGCGTTTTATGCTTCAGTCTGCGAAACGCTTTGCAGTGGAGAATCCGATCCCGGTCCCTCTGATAACACGGCCGGATATCACAGGGAGTCTCTTCCCGCTCCCTGCCCCTGGAATATTTGCTCAGAGACGCATACTGGCTGAACCGTTCTTCCTCCATCTGTTCGATTCTCTCACGAATTGTCATATTCCTCCCTGCCTTTCCACGAGAAATCCAACAATTGCAACATTTTACCATATATGTATTCAGTATATCACACCTATTTCAAATAATCCAGCAATTACAGCAACTCTTTGACGGAAAGTCGTCTGAAGTACCTTTCTCCTGACGATCCATTGGAATAACTCCAAACTCCCCGGAATACCCATAGGATAAAAGCTGTTTTGCCGCCTTGGATCCAACCGTGTTTTCCATCGACGGCAGAAGTAAGGATAGGATTTATGCCAAATCAAAAACTGGAAAATCTGCTGAATCTTTCCCTGGATGCCACTGAAGAAGAACGCTCCAAATCTTCTGCCTTACGCACCGGCTACGACCCGGAAACCAATCTCTGGGAGGTCATCGTCCGCCATACCGGCACCCTTTCCTCTCTCTTGGAGCTTTCCCCCTCCATCCGTATCACAGAATTGTTGGGCGGTTTTTCCATCGTCACGCTTCCCGCCCCCTATCTTTCCACCCTGTCCGCGCTTCCCAATGTGACATTTGTCGAAAAACCCAAGCGCCTTTTTTTCGCTGTCAGCCAAGCCAGGCAATCCTCCTGTATCACACCGCTATACGAACCTCCATGGGAATTGGACGGCTCCGGAATCCTGGTGGGGATCGTGGATTCCGGCGTTACTCTGAGCCACCCAGATTTCAGGAATGGTGACGGTTCCACCCGATTTCTGCGTTTCTGGGATCAAACATTGGACGGCTCCCCTCCGGAAGGATATTCCGCGGGAACGGAATGGACATCGGAATCCATCAACGAAGCGCTATCGGCAGGTCTTTCTCTTCCCCAAGATCCCAGCGGCCACGGCACCGCAGTGGCCGGAATCGCAGCGGGAAATGGCAACGCCAGTCAAGGCCGGTACGCAGGCATTGCCCCACAAGCATCCCTTATTGGTGTCAAACTGGGAACTCCCCTGCCCGCCTCCTTCCCCCGCACCACCCAATTGATGATGGGCATCGACTACTGTGTCAAGACAGCCGCATCTCTAAATATGCCGCTGGCTTTGAATCTCAGCTTTGGCAACAACTACGGTTCCCATGACGGCAGTTCCCTATTGGAGTCCTATCTCAACATCGCCGCTGGCTTTGGCAGAGTCACCATCTGTATCGGCAGCGGCAATGAAGGCGCTTCCGCCATTCACGCCTCGTCCGTGCTCTCCAACTCTTCAGAGACAGTGGAGCTGTCCGTGGGAAATTACGAGACCTCTCTGACTCTTCAGCTTTGGAAATACTATGCGGATCAGTTTACTGTCTCTCTGGAGACTCCCACAGGCCTCACCATCGGGCCCATCCTCCCCCAATTTGGCACCCAGCGTCTTTTTGCCGATGGAACGGATCTGCTTATTTTTTACGGAGAGCCGTCGCCATTCTCCACCTCCCAGGAAATTTATCTGGATTTTATTCCCTCAGGTTCCTATTTAAACAGCGGCATATGGAAAATTCATCTGACACCGCAGCAGATCGTCAACGGCACATACCATATGTGGCTGCCCGGAGGCGGCGTCCTCAATCAAAACACTCGCTTCCTCTCACCGTCCCCTGATACCACTCTCACCATTCCCTCCACCGCTTCCCACGCCATCGCCGTGGGCGCGTACGATTCTGCTCTGGGTACTTATGCCGATTTCTCCGGCCGCGGCTTCACCCGATACCCAGTTCAAATCAAACCGGATCTGGCAGCTCCCGGTGTCGGACTCATGGCCCCCGCGGCCCCGGATCTCTATGCCTCTTTCACCGGCACTTCTTTTGCGACTCCCGTGGTCACCGGCAGCGCCGCCCTCATGATGCAGTGGGGAATGGTAAGGGGAAACGACCCGTATCTTTACGGCGAAAAGGTGAAAGCATATTTTATAAAAGGAGCCAGGCGGCTGCCTGGCTCCAATGAATACCCCAATCCCCGTCTGGGATATGGCGTCCTATGTCTGAGGAATTCCTTTCCCTATATTTAAAGAGCAGGGATGACCGACATATCCCGTTCCCCTAGGCAAACAGGGGAACTAGAATCACGGTCATAATTCCGGCCGTCACAATGGCCAGACTGCTCATGGCTCCCTCCACTTCACCAAACTCCAGCGCCTTGCTGGTACCGATGGCATGGGCAGCATTGCCGCAGGCCAATCCCACGGCCACAGGATGGGTAATTTTCAGAAAACGGCAGAACCCTTTGGCTCCCATGGCCCCCAGCAACCCTGTCATAATAACGGCAGCCACTGTGATGGTACTGTCCGCCCCCGCTTCTTCCGCCACACCCATGGCAATGGCCGTGGTGATGGATTTGGGCTGGAGGGCATGATAAATCTCCGGATCCAGGTGAAACAGCCAGGACATGGACAAAATCACCAGGGCGCAGGCCACACACCCGGCAAACATACTGCAGAGAATGGCTGCCAGATGAGTCCGCAAAATTCGAATCTGGCGGTACATGGGAACTGCCAGACAGATGGTGGCCGGAGTCAGCAGATAAGAAAGATACTGGGCTCCCAAGTCATACGTCTCATAATCAATATGGAATACCAAGAGTATGGCCGCCACAAAAATAGCTGACAAAAGCAGCGGGTTCAGAATGGTATAAGGGAAACGCTTGGCTATTTTGGTGGCCAGCCAATAGCAAAACAGGCTCAAAAAGAAACCGAAAAACAGCGAATCCCCCAGCATTTCATTGAAGTCCATGTTTTCTCGCCTCTTTTCTCTCTTTTCTCTCTTTTCTCTCGATCATAAACTGAGCCGTCTTCCCCGTCACACCCATGACCACAAAGGTACTCACTGCCGTGATAATCACAATTGCAGCCAAGCTCCCAAGGATATCGCTGATGATGTTCATAAGACTGACGGACGCGCTGATGAACAACACTGGCATAATCTGCAGAAAAAAATCTGCGGCCTGCTCCACCTGGTTCAGTTTCACAATCCCCGCCTGCAGACAAACAAACAAAAGTACCAGACCATATACACTGGCTGGTACCGGCAAAGGCAGCGCGGCGTGAATCAGCTCTCCCACAAAAGAAAACCCCAAAATAATCAAGAATTGGTTTACATATTTCATCGATTAGTCCGCTCCATTCTCCTGTTCTTCTCTCCACTCTTCCAGGCGCTCCACCACTTGGCGAATATACTCTCCCAGAGGCAAGTTTTCTGTACCAGCCACCCAGTGATTGCACCGGTTCACCGGAAGAAACAGCTTATACGCCCGGCTCTGGCCCACGGCGCAGGCCATCTTGGGTGTCACCTCTCCTGTCAGGGAATCGGCAATGACAATCCCCAAAGGACCGATCACCACGTCAGCATCCCGGCAAGCCACCACCACAGGATTCTCCCCGGTGGCCCCATAGTCTGCTCCCGCCTTCAGCATGGCCGCTGTGGCGATGCTGTTGGTGCCAATCCCGTATATGGCCTGACCTGGAAACTTCCGCTTCACCGCAGCGATCACCGCGCATCCCATTTTCCCTCCCTGTCCGTCGATTACAACTATTTTCAAATTATCCTCCTTAATATTGCATCACAGAAAGAATGGCCCCCGCAAAGAGACGCCGTCTCCTGAAAGAAACAGCGTCTCCCTCTGCTGTATTCCAACAGCCATTCTTCCTGCCATTAGATACGTCATTTAAATGCTTTTATTTTTCCTCATACCTTTTATACGCCTTATCCCGCAGCGTCAAATGGCGGGGCAGGCCGTCCACCATGATGGGCGTCAGCTCTGCCTGAATCAAAGGCCGTACATAATGCCGAAACTCTTCCGTCACAAAATCACCGCTCTCGTTGATCCACTCTCTGGGAACCTTCTTCTCCACATTGGCAATCTTATGGACATCATAAGTATCTGTGATACAGATGTACGGGTCTTCCGACACGCGCTTTAAGATAATCATCTGTCCGGTTTCCCCTTCCATGGCCGCTTTCACAGCCGCGCCTCCCACCTGGAACGCTTCCGTAATGTCCACTCTGGAGACGATATGGGATGCACACCGCTGCAGAGTACTGAATTCAATGGCCCTGCTTTTGCAGTCCAGCCTCTTCCCAATCTCCCTGGCAAGATATGTGGCCGCTCCCGTCAGCGTCTTGTGACCAAAGGCGTCAGCTTTTCCCAAATCCGCGCCCAACTCTGCCACATAGCGGCCATCTGCCAAATGAATTCCTTCTGATATGGCGATAACAATGGATTTTTTCACTTTCTGCAGCTCTTTTATCTTCTCCACAAAATGCTCCATGTCAAACGCCACTTCTGGCAGGAAAATCAAATCCGGCCCCTCACAGTCCTCTCCCTCTGCCAAGGAAGCCGCCCCGGCCAGCCATCCGGCATTGCGCCCCATGATTTCGATGATGGTTACACTTTCTGTCCCATACACAAGACCGTCTCGTATGATCTCTTTTGTGATGGAGGCAATGTATTTCGCCGCACTGCCATATCCAGGCGTGTGGTCCGTTACGTCCAGATCATTATCGATGGTCTTGGGCACACCCATGAAACGAATGGAAGATCCCATCATCTCCCCATAATCGGAAAGTTTTTTTATGGTATCCATGGAATCATTTCCGCCAATATAGAAAAAATACTCCACTCCCAGGCGTTTGAGAATGTCAAATATCCTTTCAAACTCTGGATTCCCCACTGCTGGCTCCGACAGCTTGTAGCGACAGGAACCCAAAAATGAAGACGGCGTCCTTTTCAGCAATTCAATATCCAAATCTGACTGAATATGATTGGAAAGATCCACATACCGTTCTTCCAATAGTCCCCTGATTCCATTGAGCATTCCATACACTTTGGGGGCTCCCAAATCTTTTGCCGTCTTGTAAACGCCCACCAAACTGGAATTGATAACCGCTGTGGGACCTCCTGACTGCCCCACAATCACATTTCCTTTCAATTTTGTCATGCTGATCTCCTCCCTGAAATTATTTTTTTAACAGCCAACAAAATGATATGCTAAACGAAATCAGCCCTAACCCGGAACCAAATACCGGCAAAAATGACTTTGCCATGGCCGCCGGATTAGGGCTGTTTCGTAAAAGCCTTGCTATAAGAATAGCATAAATTTTGGTATTTGCCAACCGTTTCACGAATTTCTTCCGTTTTCCATGCGGTACACCACGTTGGCTATATTCATGGTGGATTCCCGGTGGGAAACCAAAACCACTGTTTTCTCTGCACAGGCTTCCCGCAGCGATTTCAGAATAATACCTTCATTGAGGGAATCCAAATTACTGGTGGGTTCGTCCAGCAGAAGAAAGGGGGCATCATGAAGAAATGCCCTGGCCACGCCGATTCTCTGACGCTCACCGCCGGAAAGGGTATCCCCCAGCTCCCCCACCGGCGTGTCATACCCCATGGGAAGCGACTGGATCCATTGATGAATGGAGGCTTTTTGGGCTGCTTCCACAATTTCTTCCCTGGAAGCCCCCGGTTTTCCCAGACCGATGTTGAAGGCGATGGAATCATGGAACAGATAGGTCTCCTGGGTCACATATCCCTCCATATCTCTCAAATTGGATGTGTTGATTTCCTTCACATCACGGCCGGAAATGGCCACCTGCCCCGCCTGCGGATCCCAAAAACGCATCAGTAATTTCAACAGTGTGGATTTTCCAGAGCCGCTCTTTCCATGGATTCCCAGGATGCTTCCCCGGGGAAACTCCAGGGATACCTGGTCCAGAATTTTCTCTTCCCCGTAGGAAAAAGAAACATGGCGGCACTGGGCGCCGTCAAAAATCAGTTCCGCCCTATTGCTGACTTCTTCCACCTGGGGGGATTCCTCCAGCACGGAAAGCACACGTTCCCCACTGGCCAGCGTCTGATTCAGGTTATTGGACAGGCTGGAAAGTGCCACCGTCGGCCCAAAGGATCCCATCATGGCGATGGTTCCCACCACAGCTCCGTCAAATCCCACCATGCCGTGTTGGTACAAAAATACCATGAGAAACAGCATGGCAAAGGAAAAGAACAAAATAGTCAAATCAGTAACCGCCCGCAGAGTCCCCTCCATGCCGCTTAACCGGCTCTGAAGTTTTCCCAATTCCCGGGAACGCGCTTCCATCTCACAGCTTCTCTGCTGTCCCTGCCCATACTGAATGGTCTCTTCCAGTCCCCGAAGGGAATCCAAAACAAAACTATTCAGATCACCGAATTCGTTTCGAAATTTCATTCCCAGCCTTCCACCTCGTTTTCCATTCCACAACGGCAGCGCCAGTCCCACAGTGATGTAAGCCGCAGCCGCCAGAATCCCCGCCATGGCGTGATAAGTGCCAATGTAAAAAACCATGATTAGAGATGTGAGAACAGCAATGACAATGGGAGAGATGGTATGAGCGTAAAACACTTCCAAAAGTTCAATATCGCTGGTGAGGATGGATATGAGATTTCCCTTATCCCGTCCCTCCAGTTTGGCCGGCGTGAGTTTTCTAAGGGCCGCAAAGACGCGATGCCGTATGATGGCCAGCAGCTTAAAGGCTATGAAATGATTGCAGGCCTGTTCTCCGTAGTGGAGAATTCCTCTAAACACTGCCAGCACCGCCATACATCCCGCCAGCACCGGAATGGACAACTCCCACAGGCCGCTCTTTGTTTCCACTGCCAGTCCCTTTTGAAGTATCACATGAATCAAACCATTCCCCGCCAAAATCGTCAAAAAAATGGCACAAAGATATCCGGTCACTCCAAGAAAAATGGCTGCTGCCATCACATGAACCAACGGCTTCACCAAGCCGACGAGCTGCGCCATCACTTTTATTCCGCTTCTGCGTTCCATTGCTTCTCTCCTTCCTGGTTTCTTCCATATTGTTCCAGTATCCTCTGGGTTTCGAACAGATTCGCATAAACGCCTTCTTGAGAAATCAGCTCTCCATGGGTTCCATGTTGTACTATCTTTCCCCCATCCATCACATAGATGCAATCGGCATGTACCACATTGGCCAGCCGATGGGATATCAAAATCACAGTTTTTTTCCCCCGAAGCCCCATGATCACGTTCATGATCATCTCTTCGCTCTCCGCGTCAATATTGGACGTGGCCTCGTCGAAAATATAAATGGGAGAATCGTGGAGAAGTGCCCTTGCCAGCGCCAGTCTCTGCCTCTGGCCCCCGGATAGATTGGATCCCCGCTCCAAAAGTACCGTATCCAGACCATTCTGTTCTTCCAAAAACGCCCACAGATTCACCTCTCTCAATGCCCCCTCCATGGCCGCGCCGGTGGCGCCTGGATTTCCCATGAGCAGATTTTCCCGAACCGTCCCTTTGAACAGATAGCTATTATGACTCACCAGGGTCACCTGCCTCATGAGGCTTTCCTCTGCTACATCCTCAAGAGCCACATTTCTTCCCTGTCCTCTTTCTTCTGTGCCTCCCACAGTAATCCTGCCGACAGCCCCTTTATTTCTTCCCATGAGAATTCCGGCTATGGTACTCTTTCCGCATCCAGACGCGCCTGCCAAGGCCACAAACCCACCTGCCGGAACATGCAGGGTAATATGATCCAGTATGGTTCTGTCTTTCTCATAAGAAAACACCACGTCTTTGAGTGTAATCTCCTGATCCTCTTTCTCCAGAATCTCCATGCCCGATTTCGGCTCCTCCAGATCCAGAAGACGGAAAATCTTGTCACTGGCCGCCATACCGTTCATGGCTATATGAAAAAAAGATCCCAGAAGGCGGAGGGGAATAAAGAACTCTGAGGCCAGCAGAATAATGGCCAGGGCTCCCGCCAATCCCAAATGCCCGGCCAGATATTCCTGTACCGCCACCGCCATACCCACGGCAGCCCCGCCGTAGGCCACCACATCCATGACACTGATGGAATTCAACTGCATCGTCAGCACCTTCATGGTAATTTTTCGGAATGTCTCCGCTTCCTCATCCATTTCCCTGGCTTTTTTTTCATCGGCCTGATAAATTTTCAGCGTAGTCAGGCCCTGAAGGTTTTCCAGAAAACTGTCCCCCAAACCAGTATAAATCCCCCAGTATTTATTCAGCAGCTTTTTGGCAAACTTCTGGACTGCCACAATGGAAATGGGGATCAGAGGCACACAAATCAAAAGAATAATACTTGCCTTGAAGTTCACAAAGGATAAGACAAGAAACAATGTCAAAGGAGCCAAAAGACTATAAAACAGCTGGGGAAGATATTTTCCAAAATAAATTTCCAGCTGTTCCACTCCCTCTGCCGCCAGCTGCACCACTTCCGATGTGGGAATTTTCTCCCGGTAAGAAGCTCCCAGTCGAAGCATTTTTCCATAAATGGTTTTCCTGAGCACAGTCTTTACATCGGTGCTGGCCATGAATGAAGAGCGGGAAGCCTGTTTATCACACAGAAACCGCACTGCCATGGACACTAGAAACACACCGGCTGTCACCGCCAGCACCCCTCCATGGGCAGTCCCGTATAAAACACGTTCCAGCATAATACCCACTGCCGCCACTGCCGCCATCTGAAACAAAAGGGCGATCCACTGCCAGATCACCGTTTGGGCGATATATTTTTTGGAATCCGACAGCATGTTCACAAGCCGCATTTTTATCATCCCTCTTCCCGCTCCTTTCTCCTTTGCCGTTTTTTCTCCAGAATGCCGGTAATCACATGCCAAACGGCCATTCCCGGGTGATACAGTATCATCCGCGGTCCGGAATACCGCATGACAGTTCGGATCTTTTCCCGCATTTGGGGCTGGTAACAGTGGACCTGGCAGTTACTGCAAAAAGTCTTGGATTCCATAAACGGACAGTGTTCGCTCCGTGACCGGGCGTACTCGTACAGCTGCCGACACTGGGGACAGAGTTCTCCTGCCCCATGATTGCCGCGGCAGTATAGGCGAATCATTTTCTCCACCACAGCGATTTCCTTCTCCCTCTTTTTCGCCGCCTTTTGTGATTCTATCATAATTTCCTCCTGCTTTTTTTGATTAGTTTTGGCTAATTATTTTTAACTAACCCATCGAGACAATATGGTTAGTATATGCTTACTTCCCGAGATACTATATCACAGAAGACGGCTCCCGTCAACTTACCCTGCCGCCGCAAAGAGGGCAATGGTGTTTCCCGGGAATATCACCCGGGAGTCCATTGCCCTCTCTATTTTCATCACAATATGTCAGCTTCCGCCTAACTGTAAAACGCCATTCACAAAAGCACACCCAAGTACCATTTTCCAGTGTACGTTACGCCTCCATATCTTCCTGGGAAAAGCACTCGTTTATGGGGGCTCCAGGAGCCACCATGGGGAATACCATGTCGTCTTTTCCGATACGGCAGTCGATGACCACCGGCTCACCAGCCTCCATGGCGGCCCGCAGCACCGGCTCCACTTCCTCTTTTTTCGTAACTCGATACGCCTTGGCTCCCATGGCTTCAGCCAGTTTCACAAAATCCACCTTATCTTCCAAAACCGTGGCGGAATACCGCTTTCCATAGAATAAATTCTGCCACTGACGCACCATGCCCAACACATGATTGTTCATGATCACCTGGATAATGGGAATGTTATATCGGGTGGCGGTGGCAATCTCATTCATATTCATACGGAAACATCCGTCCCCGGCAATATTGAATACCACTTTATCCGGACAGCCCACCTTGGCTCCGATGGAGGCCCCCAAGCCATATCCCATGGTTCCCAATCCGCCGGAGGATAAAAAAGTTCTGGGATACCTATAGTGGTAATATTGAGCCGCCCACATTTGATTCTGTCCCACTTCCGTGGTTATGATGGCATTTCCCTGGGTCAGTCTGTCGATGGTCTCCATGATGTATGGACCGCTGAGCACTGATTCATCATAGCGAAGCGGATAAGTTTCTTTCATCTTTTGAACTTCTTCCACCCAATGCGGATGACTCTGCTGCTCCAATCTCTTGTTCAGTTCCCTTAGGACCACTTTCAGATCACCGATGACAGAAGCATCCGTTGGGATGTTTTTGTTAATTTCCGCTGGATCCACATCCAAGTGCAGAATTTTGGCATGGGATGCAAATTTTTTGGCATTTCCTGTGACACGATCGCTGAAGCGCACTCCCACCGCCACCAATAAATCACACTGGGAAACACCGTAATTGGATGTCTTCGTTCCATGCATGCCCAGCATCCCTGTATATAGTGGGTCTGTCCCGTCAAATGCCCCTTTGCCCATGAGACTGTCCGCCACCGGCGCATCAATTCTGTGGGCAAACTCCCGAAGCTCTTCAGAGGAACCAGCCAGTATGTTTCCTCCTCCCGCAAAGATATAAGGTTTCTTTGCCTCCCGGATCATGGAAACCGCCTTTTCCAGATCGCTTTCTCGCAAATATTCCACAGAAGGAGAAATCTCTTCCGGCTCTTTTGGGTAAAACTCTGTCACATTGGCTGTCACATCCTTGGTCACATCCACCAGCACCGGGCCAGGACGGCCGGACTTGGCGATTTTGAAAGCTTTCCGGATGGTATCTGCCAGTTTCGTAACATCCTTCACGATATAATTATGTTTTGTCACTGGCATGGTGACACCGGCAATATCCACTTCCTGAAACGTATCCTTTCCCAGCAGGTTGACAGCCACATTGGCCGTAATGGCCACCATGGGAATGGAATCCATGTAAGCTGTGGCGATCCCGGTAACCAGGTTGGTGGCACCTGGTCCGCTGGTGGCCATACACACGCCCACTTTTCCCGTGGCGCGGGCATAGCCGTCGGCTGCATGGGACGCTCCCTGCTCATGGGAAGTCAAAATATGGGTGATTTCTTTGGCATGTTTGTACAGCGCATCGTATACGTTCAGAATGGAGCCGCCCGGATAGCCGAATACCGTATCGACTCCCTGCTCCTTCAGGCATTCTACTATGATCTCCGAACCATTTAACTGCATATCAATTCTCCAATCTGCTTATTTCTTCTCTCCCGGAATCTCCAGTATGGCGCCCCTGTTTCCAGAGGTTACCATGGCGGCATAGCGGGCCAGATATCCTGTGGTCACCTTGGGCTGCCTGGGCTTCCATGCCGCTTTTCTTCTGGCCATTTCTTCATCGGATATGAGCACATTAAGGGTACACTCTGGAATATTGATTTGAATTCGGTCTCCCTCTTCAATGAGGGCGATGGGCCCTCCCACTGCCGCTTCTGGAGATACATGGCCGATGCTGGCGCCCCTGGAGGCACCGCTGAAGCGGCCGTCGGTGATGAGAGCCACCGAAGACCCCAGTCCCATACCGGCAATGGCGGAGGTGGGGTTGAGCATTTCTCTCATACCTGGCCCCCCTTTGGGTCCCTCATAGCGAATGACCACCACGTCTCCCGCCATGATCTTTCCTCCTTTGATGGCCTCAATGGCATCTTCCTCACAGTCAAACACGCGGGCCGGTCCCTCATGAACCATCATCTCGGGTACCACTGCCGAGCGCTTCACCACCGCCGTATCCGGAGCCAAATTTCCCCGCAGCACAGCGATACCGCCGGTTTCGCTGTAGGGATGGTCAATGGGACGAATTACATCAGGATTTTTATTGACACACCCAGAGATATTTTCCTTCACTGTCTCTCCCGTAACGGTCATCAGATCCGTATAAAGAAGCCCCTTCTTATCCAGTTCATTCATGACAGCGTAGACGCCGCCCGCCTCATTGAGTTCTTCAATATAAGTATGACCCGCCGGAGCCAAATGGCATAGGTTGGGGGTCTTTTGGCTGATTTCATTGGCCAAATCCATATCCAACTCGACTCCTGCCTCATGGGCAATGGCCGGAAGATGCAGCATGCTGTTGGTGGAGCATCCCAGCGCCATATCCACTGTCATGGCATTTAAGAACGCTTCTTTTGTCATAATATCCCTGGGACGAATATTCTTTTCCAGCATCTCCATGACCTTCATGCCTGCCATCTTGGCCAGCTTAAGGCGCTCCGAATACACGGCCGGAATGGTTCCGTTTCCTCCCAGTCCCATGCCCAGAGCCTCCGTCAGACAATTCATGGAATTGGCCGTATACATGCCAGAGCAGGAACCGCAAGTGGGACATGCCTTCTGCTCATATTCCAGCACATCCTCTGCCGTCATGGTTCCGGCCGCATAGGAGCCAACAGCCTCAAACATGGAGGAGAGACTGGTCTTTCCCCCCTTCACATGGCCTGCCAGCATGGGACCTCCGCTGACAAACACTGTGGGAATATTCAGCCTGGCGGCCGCCATCAAGAGCCCCGGCACGTTTTTGTCACAATTGGGAACCATGACCAGCGCGTCAAACTGGTGCGCAATGGCCATGGCCTCCGTGGAGTCACAGATGAGATCCCTGGTCACCAGAGAATACTTCATTCCGATATGGCCCATGGCAATACCGTCGCATACGGCAATGGCCGGAAATACCCGAGGCACACCGCCCGCCATGGCCACTCCCATTTTCACCGCCTCCACAATTTTATCCAGATTCATATGGCCCGGAACGATTTCATTATAGGAGCTGACGATACCCACCAGAGGTCGCTTCATTTCTTCTTCTGTAAATCCCAGTGCATTAAACAGCGAACGGTGCGGCGCCTGCTGCATACCGCATTTCACATTATCACTCTTCATCCTGCTACCTGCCTTTCTCTCATATCATAACTCGGCGGCCCAAATCACCGCCGTTTCCAATTTTTCTCACAGTGATCGGATTTCCGCTTACCAGCCGACCATTTTCAAATCCGCTCTGCGATCCTATCGCCCATTTCTCTGGTTCCCACCAGCTTACACCCTTCTGCCATGATATCGGAGGTGCGGTATCCGTCTGTGAGCACCTGCTGCACGGCATCTTCCACTGCCTTTGCCTCCTGATCCAGATCAAAGGAATAGCGCAGCATCATGGCGGCAGACAGAATGGTGGCAATGGGGTTGGCAATATTCTTTCCCGCAATATCCGGGGCCGATCCGTGACTGGGCTCATAAAGCCCCAGCTTGGTGGCTCCCAGACTGGCGGAAGACAGCATGCCGATGGATCCCGTGATCATGCTGGCCTCATCGGAGAGGATATCCCCAAACATATTCTCTGTCAGTACCACATCGAACTGGGCCGGATCCTTCACCAGCTGCATGGCACAGTTGTCCACCAGCATATGGGTCACGGTCACTTCCGGATACGATTTCGCCACTTCATTGACCACGGCCCTCCACAAACGGGATGAATCCAGTACGTTGGCCTTATCCACACTGATGAGATGTTTCTTTCTCTTCATGGCGATCTCAAAACCCTTGACGGCAATTCGTCTGATCTCATTTTCATCGTATACCAAAGTATCCGTGGCCCGACGTACCCCATTGATTTCTTCGGTCTTTCTCTCGCCAAAGTACAAACCGCCTGTCAGTTCCCGCATGATCACCATGTCAAATCCCGCATCGGCAATGGCCTCCCGCAGTGGGCAGGCATCTTTCAGCTCCCGGTACAGATACGCCGGACGAATGTTGGCGAACAGTTCCAGTCCCTTGCGGATCTTCAAAAGCCCGGCCTCCGGGCGATCCTTGGGGTCGATATCATACCATCTGGAGTTTCCCACATCACCGCCCACGGCGCCCAACAGCACCGAATCGGCAGCCTTGGCGCGGGCCAGCGTCTCATCCGTCAGTGATGTCCCATATGCGTCGATGGAACAGCCTCCCATCAAGAGCTTCTCATATGTAAACTGATGGTGATAAATTTCCGCCACACGGTCCAGCACTTTTCTGGCTTCTTCCACAATCTCCGGTCCGATCCCGTCTCCGGGAATCAATGCAATATGAAAATTCATGTCGTCTCATTTCCTCCCATCCAGCCGCAGATGCGGCATACTAGTATTAATATTAGTTTATTTTCCTTGAATTTTCAACCCCATTTCCGTCGGCGCCCCGCAAATGTCCATACCTTTTGTGTATTTGTATTATAACTTAATATTATAATAGTTCTTTTTGCAATAGCTTATAGGAAACAGGAGATCCCTGTCCTGCGACATCCTCGCCGCATTTCTCCAGAGATCTCCTGCATGTGCATTTTCCAAATCGTGTTGTTTTATAACGATACATGGGATTGAAATGATTGCTCCGTTTCAAGCAGATTACTGTGTCGCCAGAAAAATATCCCTGAGCACTGGCATAGAATAAGGGTTTTCTCGAATCCGCAGCTCCTTTTGGCTCTCCGTGACCACACCGCTGATGTGGAGTTCTTCCGTGGTCTCATACGGGTACGGTCTCTGACGGCCATCATCTGCCTCGCAGATCTGGGGATCATAATCGCCAAACACCGTCGGCCCCTGGTACTCCGGATCCCTGGCCAAAGAATCATCCATGATTCTCAAGCGCTCTATGGTAAGTTTTCGTGGCATTTTACATACATAACCGAAATCATGCCTGCCTGAATTGCTGCCATTTATGATACAAGCCCGTCGATCCAGGGGATACCAGACACAATTGCGTATGATCATCTCCCCGTCCCATGTACTGCCGTAATCCTCCCGCAGATTGATAACTGCCCGTCCGCAGGCCTCCGTATCCTCCACCACAAATGTCCCGTGACCGATGGCATTGAGGCACTGCCATCCCAGACGGCAGTTCTTGAGATGGGCATTGGTCACTCCCATATGGGCGTCAAATCGGGAAAAAACACAGCCGTCCAGCACCAGATTTTTGCAGAAATTCGTGCCCATCAGTCCCCATCTGGTACGATCCATGATATCGTCCTGACGGCAGCGCAGAAAAGTGACATGGCTGGAGCGGTAGACATCAATGTCATAACTGCCCATACTCACCGGCAGTCCTGCTCTGCCTATCGTTTCGTAAATCCTATGACCCGTGAAAAAGCAGTTCTCTACCCTTACAAAGGCACAGTCCACGATCCGCAAAAACCCTCGGTAAGGGGAACCGCTGTCCCCCTCCTCCGTATTGAAGTGAGACAAATCCCGTATCACAGTGTGGGAACGGCGGACCTCAATATTTCTCCAGTAATAATTGTACACCCGCTCCGCTCCATTGGCAATGGTGACAAAGGTTCCTCCTCTCAGCGTAAGCTCCGTCTCATCCATGGGATGGGCCGTACAAGATGTGAGAGCGGAAAAATCCCAGATAATATCGTCTTCAATGGTTCCGTCTCGACGGACCACGAAACAATCCGTCTGGGTGGTTCCATTGTCCACATTTAAACCAAAGCGGATATACTTTTTGGTACCGCTGTCTTCTGCCGTCACCAGACAGTCCGTCTCCAGCCCTCTTCCCAGATTTTTCTGTCCTTTTTCCAGAAATGCCAGGTCCAGCTTATACGCCTCTCTATCTCCCTCCACCACAAACACCGGCCGCTTCACATCTTCCACATTTCTGTCATCTATGGTGATCCGAGCCCCGGTCCAATCCGTATCCGTGCGAACCACAGCTGTCAGAGCCCTGCCGCCGATGTAGTAGTTGGCTCCCTCTCTGGCACGGACAGGGAGTCTATTTTCATTGGCAAACTGATGGGCCTTTTGGATGGCCTCCATATCATCATGACTCCCATCCCCTACGGCGCCAAATCTCTCATACGTGACAACGGTTTGCTTTTCCATGGACGCACCTCCTTACTCCACCATAAACCGGCTGGTATAAGTCTTATCCACAGGTATATCCCAGGAAATGGCGTAGATATCATGGTGAACTCCCTGATGATCGCTGAAATCATGAGTAGTACATGTGATCGCTCCGTGTGGATCCTCCACTGTGATCCGACAGCTTTCCTTTTCCCCGCGGATGGTGATCTGATTTCCTGTGATTTCTGGTTTAAACTCCGTAATGAGTCTCTCCTGAACAGACTTAGTCTCATGGGAAGGCACAAAAGTATCTTCCACCCTTAAAACTCCCGCGGCAGCGTCAAACACCAATCTTCTCTCCATGGATGCGATGATTCCCTTTTCATACGCCTGGGCAAAACGAATCACAGTCTCCCCTGATTCGTCGGCGGAAAATGCCTCTGCCCTGTACTCTTCTCCCGGCAGCTGAGCCGTGCCATTTACAACAGGAACACTGTGACCGTAGGAGCTGTTTCCGAAGAACGTATACCGTGTATCAGCGCTGAAATACTGTCTGGTATACTCTCCTGAACCCAGATCCGCCAAAAGCATATCTTCCCCTTTAATAAACAGAAAACTGCCCACATCGTTGTGATTGTGGGGCTCATCATTATTTCCTCCCTTACATGCCATGGCTGTGGCGTGGGCTCCGTTTCCCATACTCCACTGGGCCATGGGAAGAACGATCTGTCCCATCTGAACAGAACTGTCGCGATCCTCCATCTCACCGGACTCCAATTTTTCCAGGAACTGCTCTGTCCACACAATGTCACGGTAGATTCCCATGAACCGATAGCAGCTGTCTCTGTGGAACCCGCCTGCCCGCTCCATATTGGGCACAGTCACATTGGGAAAACGCATGGCCAAATATGCCGTCAGTCCCATGCGGAAATGATCTCGGCTGTTTCCATCGGAGAAACTCAATGTCCTGCCGCTGGCAAAATAGCATTTCTGCTGGAACTCTGCCATCTTTGCGCATTTCTCCTGCGCCAGGAGATCCACTTTTCCCCCGGTATAGGCAAACAGCTGCTGCGCAAAGCCCACAAAATAGGTCATGCCGTAGGTGAAATATCCCAATCCTTCCATACAAGCGCCGTCATCGGCAAAGCTCCCCAAGAAATATTGAAGAGCGTCGCAGATTCTCTTCAGGCAGGCATCCAGCTTGTCCGGCTCATCTTTCATCAGGTAAATGCTGGCGCTGCCCACTGAACCGGCGCACACTGCATTCCAATTGCTCTTGCCATGCTCCCAGTGGCCATACGGTACAGGAGAACTGTAAAATGGATCAAAAATCCTTCTCTTGACATTTTCTCTGACCAAATCCTGAATCTCCTGACTCAGATCGTCCTTTAGACTGGTGATGGTCTCTGCCAACGCCTGGCCTGTTTCAGAGGCAAACAAATCCACCGTCACCTTCCAGTTGGCATCTTCTTTCCGATTCACATGGGCGGGAAGCGCCCAACAGCGCTCGCTGCAGATGCCGCGGATGACCTCCTCCAACTTTTGGATGTCCTGGGGACGATGCTCCAGATAGCAGGCCATGCTGAAAGCCGCCAGATATTTTCTCCTCTCAAAATAGACATCCTCATACTGGAGTCGATTTCCGGTGGTCTCAAAGAGAGCAAACAGCTCTTCTGTCTCCTCCCTCATGGGGCGGGAACGCAGTTGATCGGCCGTATCCATGATTTCCTTTTTGTACCTGTCCAAAAATGCTTTGATCTGTTCTTTCATATGTAAACTCCCTCCATTCCCGCGCCTTCTCCTGCGCGGTGTTTTCGTTGCTATGTACATTTTAACCGGATTCCCGGCCCCTTTCAATGTCCTATTTCCACCTATTTCTGCACTATTTTATCCTTTTCCGCTCCCCGACCTCTCATACCGGAAAGATTTCGGTATATGACTATGCCGCAGATTCCCAGGATACCCACTGCCACGGCACTGCGCCCCATCGCCAACCACTGATATCCCTCGTATACCGCCAATACACCATAAACATAGGCTGTTTTTTTCTCATTGGGCTGACGGCGCATGAGCACCACCGCCGCCAGATATGACAGTATCAGCACCCAGACAGAAGCGTCCACGGGCAGAAGCGCCATCAATACGCCAAAGGACACTGCAATACATTTCCCTCCTTTCCAATTGTTGAAAGGGCCGCAGGCATGTCCCAGCACAGGCCCAATGAGCACCAGCGCAAATGCCAGATTGGCGGCGTCCAAAGACTGCATTGCCAATGCCACCGGCACATATCCCTTCAGGAGATCACATCCCAAACAGAGAAGGCCCACCGCACTTCCCGCCAACATAAATGCATTGGCGGTTCCCGGGTTGTGATCCGGACTTTTTTCCCTTATGTCTATATGCTTGATCCATTTGGGGATATAATAGCTGAATAATATTCCGCCCAAGACAAACCCCACAGCCGCAAAGATAACATATCGCATCATGGCATTTCCTCCCTCTTCCTGTCATAATCCGTTTTCCAGATCCCTGACAACAAAGTCGCATATGGATTGAGCCGCCGCTTCCGGAATCCATTGTTCCTGCTTCTTTTTCATTACTTCCCGCTTATCTGGATTTTCCGCCAAATCAAATGCCTGGGCCGCCGCTTCTTTTGCCGTGTCGGCACAGATGGACATTCCATATTTGGAAAAAAAACGGGCGTTAATTGTCTCGCATCCCGGTATGGGTTTGGTGTGCACCATGGCAATGCGCTTTACGGCAGCTTCCGTGGTGGTCAGACCGCCCGGCTTCGTCAGCAGAACATCACAGGCATCCATATAAAGGGACACTTGATCTGTATAAGGAAGAATCACCACTCTGGCGGGATCATAGCTTTTCTTTTCCAGCTCCGCCCGCAGGCTTTCATTGTGGCCCGTCATCACCACCACGGTACTTCCCTCTCCTCTTTCCATGAACGCATCCACCAGTCCCGCTGTGTGGCCATACCCCATACTCCCGGTCATGATGAGAAAAACAAATCCTTTCATTGGCAATCCCAGCAGATTTCTGGCCCCCTGCTGATCCAACCGCTTGCTGAAAACAGCAGATACTGGAATCCCGGTCTCCACCAGTTTCTCTCCCGGAATCCCTTTTTCGCGAAAACTTCTCCCGGCCTCCAAAGGAGGCACAAAGTAATAATCCAACTCCGTTTCCTCCCAGAAAGGAATGCAGGTATAGTCCGTGGCAATTCCGTAGCAGCGGGCTCCCGTATCAAAATGACGCCGAATATAGGTCATGGCTTCTGCCGGAAATAAGTGGGGCATGATGACGCCGTCAATGCGTTCCCGTTCAATATAGTCAAACAAACTACGCGCATAATGAATATTTGCCCAGTATACCGGCGATTTTCTTTTGCTGGAGCTGATCAGTTCTCCGGCTTTGTAGGCACCCTGAAACAGCCATGGAGTTTTGGTTGTAATCTTTACATAGATATCCTCCACTCTTCTGGACGTTTCCTTGCCCGCAAACGCCATAACATCTTTCATTTCGCAGTAGATGCCCCTTCGTTTCCATTCCTCCTCCACCGCTTTTCCGGCTGCATTGTGTCCCTGCCCGGTATTGCAGGATAATATCAATATTTTCATATTACCTCCCCTTAATGTGTCTTTGGTAATTCACCGCTTGGCGCGGCCCCACACTTCCGTCTCCACCGCGGTTCTCACTTTGTAATTCATATACTCAGGATCCAGTTTGGCAAACAGCCCCTGAACCCGGGCAGCGCTCTCTCCCTTTACGACAGATGCCATGGCCGACTGAATCAGCTGCCAGCCCGGTTGTTCTGTAAAGCGAATCCGTATAGTATCCCCGTAAAAGAAGCATTTCATGATGCGGCTGTGGGGCGTCTCCAAAAACGCCAGCCGAACCTTCAGCACATAGATCCCGTCCTCATTTTGAGCCGCTTCTCCCAATACCGCCACCCGGTATGTCTCATGGTGGTACTCCAGTTCCTGCGCTGAGCTTTCTCCCATACCGATCCGGATGGAGTATGGACGGCTCCCTTCATTGACATGAAGAATCAGATCCTCTTTTTGCCGCTCAAAACGAACGGTCTGAATCCCTTCAGAATAGTTATTGTGTACGGCCTGAAGAAAACGCGGCACCAACGCCCCTTTATTTGTCTCCATTCGATACTCCTGTCCATGGACAGTTTCCAGCAGACGGCGCCAGAGAACAGCAGACTTTGCCTCTGGCCGCCTCATCCTCCCGGTCCCCATCTCTCTGGAGGTATTGCGTTTTTTTATGCGCAGAGGTACTTTCGTCCTCCATCCTCCCTGCAAAGCCAAATGGCCCACCAGCGGTTCCCCCATATGCCGCTGCCATGCTTTCAGCCGCTCATATGCCGGTGGATCCGGATCCATCTGATCCTGCGGCCAGTACCCATTTCCAAAATATTTTCGGATGATTTCCATCATGGGACCGTCAGCAAACAATTCATTATTTCCCGCAGTGGTCACAATAAACAAACGCTTTTCTGGATAAAAAACAATATTTTGCCCCAGCATGCCATTGAATAAAAATGCGTTTTCTTCCTCAAGAATCCAATTGTGAAGACCGTAGGCAAAGCCATTATTTTCCCCCGTATCCACCCATTTCTGACAAGATCTGCAGATCCATTGCTCTGAAACAATCCTTTGTCCTCTCCACAACCCCTTTTGCAGAACCATCTGAGCGATTTTTGCCATATCCTCTACCGTTAGGTACAGCCCCCATCCGCCCTTTGTCCGGCCTTTGGGACACGACTCCCAATAAACATTTTCAATTCCCAATGGATCCCAGAGACGGGAACGCAGATATTCCATCATGGTCTGCCCCGTAATCTCTGTCAGAATGGCGGACAGCATATAGCTGTTCATGCTGTTGTAGCAAAACTTCGTTCCATGGGGAAAACGGACATGAGATTCCAAATATGCCTTCACCCAATCCTCTTCCGTGGCAGATCCCATCTCATTGAGAGCCGCACCGCTGGTCATGGTCAACAGATGGCGTATCGTCAGGTTCTTATGTTTCAAATACATAAACGGGTTTACTCTGGACGACAACAGATCCACAATTCGATCATCCATCCCCAGTTTCCCCTCATCCATCAACATTCCCACTGCCAGTCCGGTGATACTTTTACATAGAGAATAGGTGGCATGCCAAAGTTTTTTTTCATATGGGAAAGCGGCCGCCTCCGCCAGTACGCAGCCATTGCGCACTACCATAATCGTATGGATGGATGCCTCTTCACACGCTGTGAGTTCTTCCAAGAATTTTCTTAGGTAAAGGGAAGAGACTCCCTGCGACTCAGGCACCGCACGTTTTAGACGCTGCTGCTCCTCCCTGCCGGGGAATCTATCCTTTTGCGGATAATAGCTGACAAACGGCACAATGCCATTGGTTCCTTCCAAGAGACGGTACAGCAGTTCCATTGTCTTTTTCTGTATTTTCAAATCCATAGAAACAACCTCACATTTTACCACAATCGATGCGACAACGGCACCTATCTTTCTTGTGCCGCAATTTTCTCCGCCAAATCATTCAGATAAACCCATCGCTCCATTTTTTCCTCCAACTTTGCTTCCGCTTCCTCCTTTTGCGCCAAAATCTCGGAAAGCTTCGCCGAATTGGTCGCAAATTTCATCATTTCATCCTCCAGCTGACCGATTCGTTCTTCCAACACTGTGATTTCTCCCTCAATGGTTTCATAATCCCGCTTCTCCTGGAACGTAAATTTCAATTTTGCCGGACGGTTTTGCTTCCAATCTTTGGATGAATCAAACTGTCTGGCCTGCTGCTTCTTCCCGCCCTCCTGTGCTGCCGAAACGCCGCGCTCTCTCTTTTTGGCCTCCCAGTAATCTGTATAACCGCCCTCGTACTGGCGCAGCTTGCCATTTCCCTGAAATTCAAAAATCCGATCTGCAAGATTATCCAAAAAATATCGGTCATGGGATACGGCAATGACAATTCCCTCAAAAGAATTAATATAGTCCTCCAAGATGGTGATCGTGGGAATATCCAGATCATTGGTAATCTCATCAAATAAAAAAACATTTGGCGCAGAAAAAATAATTTTCAGAAGGTACAGCCTCTTCTTTTCTCCGCCCGACAGCTTTCCCACCGGAGCATACTGCATTTCCGGAGTAAACAGGAAGCGCTCCAACATCTGCGATGCGGAGACATTCCCCTCCGTGGTGGGAATATATTCCGCCACATCCCGAATATAGTCGATGACTCGGCGAGAATCGTCCATATCGGGAATCTGCTGAGCGAAATATCCAATTTTGACGGTTTCCCCCATCTCTATATGCCCGGAGTCAGGCGCTTCCAGCCCGGCAATGATTTTTAACAGAGTGGATTTGCCGCATCCATTGGGCCCGATGATGCCCAATCTTTGATTTTTCAATACAATATAGCTGAAATCATGCAGCAATATGTGCTCCCCGTAAGCTTTGCTCACATGGACCAGCTCCACTGTTTTTCTTCCCATTCTGGAAGCTACTGCAAATTCCAACGGATTATCATGTCCGGAAACCACTGGATCAGTTCCCATTCTCCCGCTATTTTTCAAATTTTCCAGTCGTTCCAGCCGGGCTTTCTGTTTGGTGCTGCGTGCCCGGCATCCTCTCTTGGCCCATTCCAATTCCATGCGCAGAACACTGCGCCGCTTTCTCTCCGACGCCGCCTCCATTTCTTCTCTCTTTGCCTTCTTCTCCAGGAATCCTGAATAATTGCTCTCATACGTATATACGCTTCCATGGTCAATCTCCAAGATCTTATTGGTCACCCGGTCCAGAAAATAGCGGTCATGGGTCACTAAAATCAGCACACCTTTCCACCGGTTCAAATACTCTTCCAGCCAGCTGATCATCTCATCATCCAAATGATTGGTGGGCTCGTCCAGCATCAGAACATCAAATGATGACACCAGCACCCTGGCCAAAGCCACCCGTTTTTTCTGGCCTCCGGAAAGTTGACCCACCAATGCCTGGTGGTCCCCGATTCCCAGCTGATTCAGCACCTTTTTAGCTTCTATCTCAATATCCCAGTCCTGATTTTGTCCCACCACACAGGAAAGTACGGTTTCTCCATCCGGAAAAACTGGATCCTGTTGAAGATACGCCATTCTCAACCCATTCTGTTTCACCACTTGACCGGCATCGGGCTCTTCCTCCCCCGCCAGAAGCCGCAGGAAAGTGGTCTTGCCTGCTCCATTGACCCCTACAATTCCAATTTTATCACCCTCATGGATACCTAGAGTAACATCGTCGAAAATGACTTTATCGCCCTGTGTCTTACAAATATGCTCCATATTCAGTATATTCATTCCGCGTCCGCTCCTCTCTCATCCGAATCCGGTCTTTGGTGACACCGGCATCCGGCAGCTGCCCGGACGGCGCTTCTTTCGCTTTCGGCGATTCCTGCCTCCGGCTGCTTCTGAAAATTGTACCACAAATTGTATACCTTCCGCAAGTCCGGAATGCCCAACACACAAACGGATATCCCCCCGAAAGGGCCTGCCAGCGCCTTTCGGAGGGACATCCGTTTTACTCGTATCGAACCATTTCCTTTTTTAACCGCTTCATAATTTTCTTTTCCAGTCTGGATATGTAAGACTGGGAGATTCCCAGCAGATCTGCCACCTGCTTTTGTGTCATTTCTTTTCCGTCATCTCTGTTAATGCCAAATCGAAGTTCCACAATCTGTCGCTCTCTGCCCGACAGCTGGGAAATGGCCTGATTCAATATACGTCTTTCCGCCTCATCTTCCATGTCTTTATATATTACATCTTCATCCGTTCCCAAGATATCTGACAAGAGCAGCTCATTTCCATCCCAGTCCACATTCAACGGCTCATCAATGGATACTTCCATTTTTGTCTTATTATTCCTGCGAAGATACATTAGAATCTCATTTTCAATACATCGGGAGGCATATGTTGCCAGCTTGATATTTTTTCCCTTATTGAACGTATTAATGGATTTAATCAAGCCAATGGTTCCAATGGATATAAGGTCTTCAACCCCAACGCCTGTATTGTCAAATTTTTTCGCGATGTAAACCACAAGTCTCAGATTGTGCTCAATGAGAAGCGCCCGCGCTTCCTTTTCCAGTGGTGTCCCCAATCTTTCAATGGCTTCCGCCTCTTTCTCCGGCGTCAGAGGAGTCGGCAACACATCGCTCCCCCCGATGTAGTGAATTTCCCCCTGTCTGGAAAGCAGCATACTGCGGAAAGAGGGGATCAGCTTTAGCTGAAATTTGTCCGGAACAGATACTTTAATCAACATAATAACCTCCACGTTTTTTTCATTTCCATCCTTTCCTTCGGACTCAGATCCCAGCGTGAAGAATCACTCGGTATTCTTTTCCTTCAGAAAAGGACTGTTGGCTGATTCCAATGGCAGGAAACGCCACTGTCTCATCGGAAGTATCTTTATGTATGATCATCCAGTCGGCTTTGATCACCGCCATCAATCCCTGCTCCTGTCCGATACTTTGGTAGGGTATCAATATATATGGTATCCCTCCTTCCAAATGCTGCTCCAATTGTCGGATCTCCTCATCCCCCAGCCACACTCTGGCCAGATCGGGATCCATGACGCTGACAGGTTTCCCCCCCGGTGTGTACAGCCGATTTCCCGTATCCAACAAGGCCATGGCCTCCACCTTTCTTTCTCCCATCTGTATTTCCACCGGATATATGATTTTTCTGAAGCTTCTCACATGCTGATACCAATTCCACGCCAGAATCCAGACTCCCCCCACCATAGCTGCACAAATCAAAAGCCACCAGATCCCAGGCACCTGATACTGCCCGTACAGGGCATTTCTCAGCCATACCCCCGCCTCTGTCCGAAAATAGAGAAAGTTTAAGACTCCTCCCATTCCCCATGTGACCAAATAAAGCACCGTCACAGCTGCCACTGTCTGGCGAACCCCCCGCACGGAAAAAGCAATCCTGCACATGAGCGCACAAATCCCCGCATAGCTGACAGATCCCAGAACCCAGGCCGGGATTTGAGGCGCCAAAATGGGAACCAGACTCCACGCCGCCCCCACCAAGGAAGCTGCCAAATAGCGACACATGGCCGGTTTGTTTTTCCTGATATGGCCAGTTATAATAATCAGTATCATATCCATTGTTAAATTAATCAGAAAATATACATCTATGTACAGCATAATGGGATTATACACCGCAGCCACCACAGAATTTGTCAAAACCAAAGGCAAACGCTGCAAAATAAGACGCAGGTTTCGACTTTCCAAAACGCGGCATCTTTATCTGCACCGCAATGTAATTCTCCATAAAGAAAAAGGACCGCCCCATTGGACGATCCTTCATGATCTCTATGTAACCCAAACTCCTGGGCTCTCTGCTCCGTTATCTCTTTAAGAAATCCGGGATATTGATGGTGTGCTCCGTCACGCTGGGCTTAGGAGCTGTGTATGCGGAATTCGAGTAAGAAGGGGCGGACTGAGCAGCTGCCGCTTCTTGACTTCTAGCTGTATTTCCAGCAGGCGCCTGTGTTGCCGCTGTGGCATAAGAAGGTGCTGCATGGGCGGCGCTGCGGGCAAAAAAGTCATTATTTTTCGCTTTATTCGCAGGCTTGGCCTCCTCTTTCTTTGGAGCCGCTTCATGCTCTTCCACACCGGTGGCAATGACCGTGATGGTAGCTTCATCCGCAGCGGACTCATCATATGTGGCACCAAAAATAATATTGGCTCCATCTCCGGCCAGCTCGCGCACATAACTTGCCGCATCGTTTACCTCCGGCAGACTGACATCACCGGAAATATTGATCAGCACATGGGAAGCGCCCTCAATTGTGGTCTCCAGCAGCGGGCTGGAAATGGCAATACGCATGGCCTCTGTAGCCTTATCATCACCCTTGGCCGTTCCAATACCAATATGGGCCAAACCTTTGTCCTTCATAACGGTCTGCACATCGGCGAAATCCAGATTAATCAGACCTGGGATATTGATCAGATCTGTGATGCCCTGAACAGACTGCTGCAATACTTCATCGGCTTTCTTCAAAGCGTCCGGCATGCTGGTTCTTCTATCCACCAGTTCCAAAAGCTTATCATTGGGGATCACAATCAACGTATCCACCACCTGCTTCAGCTTCTCAATGCCGGCGAGAGCATTATTCATGCGGGTTTTGCCCTCAAACATGAACGGCTTTGTGACCACACCGACTGTCAAAATTCCCATCTCCTTGGCAATACCTGCCACCACAGGCGCAGCACCTGTACCGGTACCTCCGCCCATACCACAAGTGACAAATACCATATCTGCTCCCTTGATGGCCTCACTCAGATCTTCCGCATTCTCCTCCGCTGCCTTTTCACCGATTTCCGGTCTAGCTCCGGCACCCAGACCTTTTGTCAGCTTTTCACCGATCTGGAGCGCGGTGGGCGCTTTGCAGAACTGCAGCGCCTGCTTGTCTGTATTGATTCCAATAAACTCTACACCTACTATATTCTCATCAATCATGCGGTTTACGGCATTGTTGCCGGCACCGCCGACACCGATTACAATAATCTTTGCTGAGCTTTCAGACTCATTTATCTTAATTTCTAACAAGGGAAACTCCTCCTTC
>CAJFUP010000039.1 GCA_904420225.1 uncultured Lachnospiraceae bacterium | reverse complement strand
GTGCTCAAAGACGCGGATGTGCTGGCACACTGTCTGTATCATCCCGGTTTGGAAGCAGCGGATAAGGAGAAGAAACGCTGGGATGACCTGAAAAAGGAGTTTGGTATGATGACTTGACAGCCGGAAGGAGGATCAGATGGAACGACGTTTGAGAGAAGTACTGGAAGGAAAGGGAGACAATTACATTCTGCCGTTTTTCTGGCAGCACGGTGAGACAAAGGAACTTCTGGAAGAGGGGATGGAAAAAATCCGCGCCTGCGGGATTCGGGCAGTTTGTGTGGAATCCCGTCCCCATCCCGATTTTCTGGGAGATGGCTGGTGGAGAGACATGGATATCATCCTGAATAAGGCCGGGGAGCTGGGCATGCGTGTCTGGGTGCTGGATGACGCCCATTTTCCCAGCGGCTACTGCAATGGAAAGGTGGGAAAAGACTCTCCGTATGGAAAGCGTTACCTGGATCACTACACAGTGGACGCGGTGGGGCCCATGAAGGAGGCATCATTTCTCATTCGTTTGGAGGAAAATGAAACTTTTGTGGGAGCAGTGGCTGCCAGACGGGATCGGAGAAAAGGGCATATGCTGCGGGAGTGCCGGGATATTTCCGACACCAGGCGCGGCGATGTGCTGGAGTGGGAAGTGCCCGAAGGATTCTGGTGCGTCACAGTCATAAAAACAACCACCCGGGGAACCGGAAGGCCGGGGTATATCAATACTCTGGATCAGGAGGCAGTCCGCTATTTTTTGGATACTGTCTATGAACCGCATTATGCTCATTACAGAGAGGAATTTGGCCGGACATTTGCGGGCTTTTTCTCCGATGAACCAGAAATCGGCAACTGCTGCGGCGAGTACGGTCATTTTGCCAGAGTTGGTCAGCCAACGATGCCGCTGCCCTGGTGCCGTCAGTTGGAGGCGATGCTTCGTGAGAGATGGGGAAAAGCTTTTTGCTGTAATTTGATTGCCATGTGGAATGAAGTGGAAAAAGACGGCGGTCGGGCCGTATTCAATGGGACGGGAAAGCTGCGGGCGGAATTTATGGACTGTGTTACCCAGCTTTATGGCGCCAATTTCTGCGGCCAGATTGGAGAGTGGTGCCGGGCCAGAGGTGTGGAATACATCGGCCATGTCATAGAGGACGGCGGCTGTCACGCCAGATTGGGGCTGGGAACGGGCCATTATTTTCGAGCCCTGTGGGGACAGGATATGGCGGGGATTGATGTGGTGCTTCAGCAGATCCGTCCGGGTCTGGACGACACCCCCTTTTATCATATCGGCGGAAAGGAATTTTACTATGGGGAATTCTATCACCACGGTTTGGCCAAGATGGGCGTGTCTCTGGCACATTTGGATCCCAAGAAAAAGGGGAGAACCATGTGCGAGGTATTCGGCGCATATGGCTGGTCAGAAGGTGTGAAGCTGATGAAATGGCTGGTGGACCATATGCTGGTGCGGGGAGTCAATTACTTTGTGCCCCACGCTTTTACTATGAAAGATTTCCCCGATCCCGATTGTCCGCCCCATTTCTATGCCAGAGGGAACAATCCCCAGTTCCCATATTTTGGACGGCTGATGCGGTATTTGAATCGGGTTTGCCATCTGCTGAACGGAGGAGTTCACCGCTCCTGCGCGGCAGTGCTGTATACGGCAGAGTTGGAGTGGATAGACTGGGATGCCATGCAGTTTGAGACTGTGGGACGGATACTGGCTCAGAATCAGGTGGATTATGAGGTGCTTCCTGTGGATATCCTTCCCAGTCTTTCTATCTGCTGTGGAAAACTGGTTTGCGGTGCGCCTGGGTATGATGAAAATGCCGACATGGATCGGGACAACGTGCAGGTTTTGGTGATTCCCGCATGTCCGTTTGTGCCCAGAAAGTTGGCTGACTGGTGTAGGAAAGCTGCCAGGGAGGATTTTTCCGTCATCTGTGTCGACGCTCTTCCCGCCATCCTGGAAGAAAACGGTTCAGTGACTGCCTGGAAGGGATGGGAGCCGGAGGTGATTTCTCTAGAGGAACTGGGCGAGGTCATGAAAAAACGCACGGCGCAGATTCGCCTGTCCCAGAGTTTTGACTGCCTGCGTTATTACCGCTATGGGCAGAAAGGCGGAGAGTTTTATTTGTTTTTCAATGAGTCCCCCACAGAGTGTGTGGAGACAGAAGTAGGCCTGCCAGTGACAGGAAACGAGGCAGTGACAGAATATGACGCCTGGGAAAATTGTCTGAGGCAGGCGGATTGGTCGCCGGATACTGGCACTCTGACCCTTACTCTTTTGCCGGGCGAGATGAAACTGTTTTATATGGGAGAGATAAGCAAAGACGTGGTCCGCCGCAAATCTGCATCTGCCGCTTCATGGGCATATAAAGGTTCCCAAGGACCCCGGGTCCAGAGAAGGGTGGATGGTGTCTGGAAGCTTTCTTTGAAGAAGGCGGGGGAGGATAAATTTGTGTATGAAAGGGATCTGATGACCCTAAAAAATGTCACGGCATCTTCCTTTCTGCCCAGATTTTCCGGAACCATGAAATATGAGACGGAAATTATTTTGGAAAGTCTGCAGACCTATGGCTGTGAGCAGCACTACCGTCTGCTGGATCTGGGACAGGTATATGAAACGGCGCAGGTCTGGGTCAATGGAACGGACGCGGGATGCCGTATCGCGCCGCCCTATGTGTTTGATGTGGAGGAAATCTTGCGGGAAGGGAAAAACACCATCACGGTTCTCGTGACCAATACTCTGGTGCACCAGCAGCGGGATGCCATGTCTGTGACGATGCCGGTGGAGCCGTCGGGACTTCTGGGACCGGTGAGTCTGGTGTGAAAAAGGCACTTCTTTGGCCTGTAAATATTTTTGGGTCAAGTGAGAGATAATGAGGAGGAGAAGAATGTATTATACAAGTTTGGAATATTTTGAGAAAAAATACGATGCCTGCCCCAAGGAGTATGCGTTTCAGGCGTCCAACAGAAAAGAACACAGGGCGTGGAGGGATGCCGCGGCCAGGCGTCTGCGCGAGATCGCGGGAATTGACCGGTGTGTCAGGGTGCAGCCCCAGGAAAGATGTGTCAGTGTGACCAGGGAAAACGGCAGGAGAAAGGAATACTGGCTGATGCAGACAGAGCCGGGAGTATGGATGCCTTTTTATCTGCTGCGGCGGGAGGATGACGGCAAGGCTGATGGCAGGAAGCATCCGGTGCTTTTGAATCCCCATGGACACGGCGGCGGAAAGGAGACCACTGTGGACACGGATTTTGCCAAGGAAATGGCCGATGCCGGATGGTATGTGTTCTGCCCCGATGAGAGGGGAAGCGGAGAGCGAAGAGAATTTCCGCAGCAGTCGGACGATGAGGCCATGCGCCGCGGCAGTTCCCACAGAGAACTGCTGCAGCTGGCCATCGGATTTGGCCAGTCAGTCATCGGGCTGGCGGTGTGGGATCTCATGTGTTTGTTGGATATGGTACAGACCTGGCCGGATGTGGACGGGGAGCGTATCGCCTGCGCCGGAATGTCCGGCGGGGGCCAGCAGACTCTGTGGCTGTCGGCCATTGATGAAAGGGTAAAAGCAGCCATAGTCAGCGGATATTTTTATGGCATGCGGGATTCCCTGGTATCCCTTCCCCAAAACTGCGCCTGCAACTTTGTTCCGCACTTGTGGGAAACCATGGATATGGGCGATATGGGCGCCATGATTGCCCCCAGGGCATTGTTTGTGGAGAGCGGGGAGAAGGATCATCTGGAGGGAAAGCGGGGATTGGAAAACGTATATCCCCAAGTGATGACAGCCAAGAGGGCATTTGCCCTGTATGGAAAGGCAGATAGTGTGGTTCACTCCATCCACGACGGCGGTCATGAGTGGAGGGGAGACGGCATGAAAGAATTTCTGGAACGGGAAGTGAAATCCATCGAAACGGCAGTTGAGATGGTATAATTCAAATGGCGGGATTGTTCCCGGAAAATTTATGCAGAAAGGAATCAGATGGGAGAATGAGAAAATATTTGGGAATGCTGCTTTTACTCATTGCTCTGGCCGCCATGGCGGCAGGCTGCGGCGACAAAGCCGCGCAAGGGGAGTCTCTGAGCGGAAAGCATCACGTGGAGATTGAGCTGGAGGACTACGGTGTCATTGAAGCAGAACTGGATACGGATGCCGCGCCGGTGACAGTGACGAATTTCATCAGCTTGGCAAAAGAGGGATTTTATAATGGTCTTACGTTTCACAGGATCATTGACGGTTTTATGATGCAGGGAGGGGATCCCACCGGTACGGGGAACGGCGGCTCTGCACAGACGATTAAAGGGGAGTTTTCGGAAAATGGAGTGGAAAACTCTCTGGAGCATATCCGTGGGACGCTGTCCATGGCGCGCTCACAAAGTTATGACAGCGCCAGCTCCCAGTTTTTCATTGTGCAGGAGGATTCTCCCCATCTGGACGGTCTATACGCTGCTTTTGGGCAGGTGACGGAAGGGATGGAAATCGTGGACCAGATCTGCGAAACCCTGGGAAACACATCTACCGGCATCGTGGCAGAAGCGGACCGCCCTGTGATTAAAGAGATTCGAGTGCTGGACTAAATCCGAAGTTCCAAAGGAGTTGCCTGTTGCAAAGGCGGCTCCTTTTTTGTATAATGAGATTATCTGTGAGCAGGCATGGGTAATAGGAATGGGACATATTTGGGCGGCTTGCGGGAGCAGAGAGTATAGAAGATGGGAAGTGGAAGGTATGCTGAGGATCGGAATGCTGACAAGCGGCGGAGATTGCCAGAGTTTAAACGCCACCATGAGAGGTGTGGCAAAGACGCTGTATAATTCCATGGATGACGTGGAAATCATAGGATTTGAAGAGGGATATAAAGGATTGATGTATGCGGATTACCGCATGATGAAAAGCACGGATTTTTCCGGTATTCTGACAGAGGGCGGCACCATATTGGGTACCAGCAGGCAGCCCTTTAAGCTGATGCGCCAGCCGGATGAAAACGGCAGGGATAAGGTGGAATTGATGAAGAATACGTACCGCAGGCTCCGGCTGGACTGTCTGGTGGTACTGGGAGGGAACGGCAGCCAAAAGACAGCCAACCTCCTGAGTCAGGAAGGGCTAAATGTCATCGGCCTTCCCAAGACCATAGACAATGACCTTTGGGGAACAGATATGACCTTTGGCTTCCAGAGCGCGGTAAATATCGCCACCAATGCCATTGACTGCATCCACACCACGGCGGCATCCCATGGAAGGGTTTTCATCGTGGAGATCATGGGTCACAAGGTGGGATGGCTAACGCTTCACGCCGGACTGGCAGGCGGAGCTGACATCATCCTGCTCCCGGAGATTCCCTATGACATCCATGTGGTGGCGGATGCCATTAAGAAGCGCTCCAGAGCCGGGAAGCGGTTCTCCATACTGGCGGTGGCCGAAGGAGCCATTTCCAAGGAAAACGCGGCGCTTCCCAAGAAAGAATTGAAAAAACTTCAGCAGAACAATCCCTATCCCTCCATTGCCTATGAGGTGGGAGCCAGGATAGAAGAGCTGACTGGTCAGGAAGTTCGAGTGACAGTGCCGGGACATATGCAGAGGGGCGGCGCGCCCTGTCCCTATGACCGTGTACTTTCCACCCGTCTGGGAGCGGCGGCCGGCAAGATGATCATGGACGGCAAATTTGGCTACCTGGTGGGTATCAAAAACAACGAAATTGCCAAGGTGCCGCTGGCTGACGTGGCTGGCAAGCTGAAAATGGTGTCTCCGGATTGCGACATGATTAAAGAAGCCAAGCTGGTGGGAATCAGTTTTGGCGATGAGTAAGATAACACCATGACTGAAACTGCCCGCAGGTTCCCAAGATGATGTCAAACCTGTGGGCGGCGGCTTTTTTCCCACAGCCTCTGTGCTGCCGGGAAGACAAAAGTCTGACAAAGCGCGGCAGGAAGCGGTTTGGAGGAGGAAAGGAGAGGCGCATGGCCTACACAGCGTTATACAGAAAATGGCGTCCCAGCCGGTTTGAGGACGTCCGTGGGCAGGAGCATATTGTCAGGACATTGACCAATCAGATACGGTCAGGCCGCGTCGGTCACGCGTATCTCTTCTGCGGCACCAGAGGTACGGGAAAGACCACCGTTGCCAAGATCTTTGCCCGAGCGGTCAATTGCCAACATCCCGTGGACGGCAGCCCCTGTAATGTGTGCGCTGCCTGCCGCGCCATTGCTTCCGGGGCGTCCATGAACGTGGTGGAAATCGATGCGGCGTCCAACAATGGCGTGGATAATATCCGCGAGATACGGGATGAGGTGCAGTATTCTCCCACCGAGGGGAAATACCGGGTTTATATCATTGACGAGGTACACATGCTTTCCACAGGTGCATTTAACGCGCTTTTGAAAACCTTGGAAGAGCCGCCTTCGTATGTGATCTTCATTCTGGCAACCACTGAGGTGAATAAAATTCCCATTACCGTGCTTTCCCGGTGTCAGAGGTATGATTTCAAGCGAATTAGCAATGATATCATTGCAGATCAGGTGGCCAGGCTTCTGAAGGAAGAAGGGGTGGAAGCGGAGTACCGCGCCATCCGCTATGTGGCCAAAGCGGCCGACGGATCCATGCGCGATGCCCTGAGCCTTTTGGAACAGTGTATTTCCTTCTACTATGGCCAGGAACTGACGTATGATAAAGTTCTGGATGTGCTGGGCGCGGTGGACACCGGCGTTTTCAGCCGTCTTCTGCGGGAGATCCTCCACAGAGATGTGGCCGCATGCGTGGGACTGCTGGATGAGATCGTGGCGGGGGGACGGGACCTGGGGCAGTTTGTCACGGATTTCACTTGGTATATGAGAAATTTGCTGTTGGTTCAGACCGCGGATCACGCAGAGGATGCACTGGATATGTCGGCGGACAACTTGGAGGCGCTGAAGGAAGAGGCCCATATGCTGGATGTGGATACGTTGATGCGTTTTATCCGTGTTTTTTCCGAACTCTCTTCTCAGATCCGCTTTGCAGCTTCCAAACGAGTGCTCATTGAAATTGCATTGATCAAGCTGATGAAACCAGCCATGGAAACCGATCTGGAGGGACTCATGGCCCGAATGCGCAGTCTGGAGGAGTTGGCGGAAAGAATCACCGGGGCAGAAGCGTTCACACCTGGAACTGGAAAACAGCCCTCTCGGCAGACAGAGACCACCGAATCGGGGAAAGCAGCTGAGGAGACAGTGGTGGAGCTCAGTGAGGCTGCGTATGAAGATTATGAAAAGCTGAGTCAGGACTGGAATCGGATTGTGGCGGGACAGGGAAAGCTCATTGGCAGTTTGCTCAAGGGAACCAGCATCAGCTGCGATCCGGCCCACGGGCTTTGCATCGTATTTACCAATCCATTTAACCATGCGGCCATGAATATCCAAAGTAGGATGGAAGAGTTAAATGAAGCGCTTCAGGCGCAGTATGGAAAGACCTTTGCCGTCACCACGAAGCTGGCGGAAGGCCAGGAGCCGAATGTGAAGGTTATCCGGGGAAATCGCATTCCCGGCATAGAGATGGATATTGGAATGGAGGGAGATCCCGACTTTCAGGATTCATCGCAATAAAAAATATGGATTAAAACAATGATAAATTGACAGGAGGAATGCTGACATGGCAAAAAGAGGAGGCTTTCCGGGCGGCATGCCGGGAAATATGAATAATTTGATGAAACAGGCGCAGAGAATGCAGAAACAGATGGAGGAGCAGCAGAAAGAGCTGGAAGAGAAGATTTTCACATCCACAGCCGGGGGAGGCGCCGTCAGCGTATCGGTGTCCGGAAAGCGGGAAGTGACAGAGATCAAGCTGTCTGAGGAAGTGGTGGATCCCGATGATATTGAAATGCTTCAAGATCTGATCATGGCGGCTGCCAATGAAGCTCTTCGTCAGGTGGATGAGGCGGCGGGAGCCGGTATGAGCAAACTGGCCGGCGGATTGGGCGGCCTGGGCGGAGGATTTCCGTTCTAATGGATTATTACAGCAGTCAAATCACAAAGTTAATCGAGGAATTGTCCAAACTTCCAGGAATCGGCGCGAAGTCGGCCCAGCGCCTGGCGTTTCATATCATCAATATGCCGGAGGATCAGGTGAAGCGTCTCTCAGAGATCATAGTGGACGCCAAGGCCAATGTCCGGTATTGTAAAGAGTGCTTTACGCTGACAGACAAAGAACTTTGCCCCATCTGCAGCAGTCCCAGGCGGGATCACAGCGTAATTATGGTGGTGGAGAATACCAGAGATCTGGCGGCATATGAAAAGACGGGAAAATATGAGGGGGTTTACCACGTTCTCCACGGCGCCATTTCTCCCATGCTGGGGATCGGCCCGGGGGAGATCAAGCTGAAAGAGCTGATGCAGCGGCTTCAGGGTGACGTGAAGGAAGTGATCATTGCCACCAATTCCAGCCTGGAGGGTGAGACGACAGCCATGTATATCAGCAAGCTGGTCAAACCCACCGGTATTAAAGTGACGCGGATTGCCAGCGGCGTTCCGGTGGGAGGAGATTTGGAGTATATAGACGAGGTTACGCTTCTGCGGGCCCTGGAGGGCCGGGTGGAGCTGTAGCGGCGGGAAGGAGTGTCAGGCAAGCAAATGGATAAGTATGAATACAGACTGAAGACGGAGCATATTAAGCGGCTGGCGGCCAGGAAAGACTATACTTCCGCCGTGAAAATATGTGACGGGATTGACTGGAACAAAGTGAAAGACGTCAGGATGCTGACCACTGTTTCCGATATCTATGAGGCGGTGGGGCGGTACCAGGAAGCCATCGATGTGCTGATTCAGGCGTACCAGTATGCGCCCATTGGGCGCCGGATTGTGTATCGGCTGACGGAATTGGCAGTGGACTGCGGCAATTATCAGGATGCGGAAGAATACTATGAGGAATTCTGCAAAGTTGCCCCCAATGACATGAGCCGGATTCTTTTAAAGTATAAATTGGATAAGGCGAAGGGAGCCAGAACCGAAGAGCTGATTAAAATCTTGGAAGCATATAAGGAAGAAGATTTCGATGAGAAATGGTCGTATGAGCTGGCGGAGCTGTATGCCAAAGCAGGACGAAAAGATGACTGTGTTCAGCTGTGCGACGATATCATACTATGGTTTGGCCTTGGAAAATACGTGGATAAAGCCCTTCGGCTGAAGGCAAAGTACGCCCCGCTGAGTGAAATGCAGAAACAAAAACTGAAAGACGGCCAGAGTTTTTTTGAAGAAGAGCAGGATACGGCGTTTGTCCAGCTGCCGGATGAAGAGCAGGAACATTTTCAGGCCAAGCTGGCCCAGTCGGTGGTATCTCTGACAGATGCCCAGGAAGAGCCCGCTGTGATTGGGCCGGATGAGGAAGAAGAGAGTATACATAGCGGGGAATCGCAACAAGATAAGGGAGAAGCTGCTGAATATTTTGCGGAAGATTTGGCAATGATGGAGGAAGGCAAAGAAGAGTTGGCCGATACAGTCCCCGCATCCAATGGAAATGAACCCCCATTGGATGAAGAACTGGAAGAGACTTTTGCACAGGCGCTGCAAGGGGAAGAACCGGGACACACAGCGGTGGAGATTTCGTTGGAAAGTGCTGTGGAAGAGGATTTATTGTCTGAAGACCCGGAAGAGACCGGCGTGGAAGCTTCATTGTCTGAAGACCCGGAAGAGACCGGCGTGGAAGCTTCATTG
>CAJFUP010000038.1 GCA_904420225.1 uncultured Lachnospiraceae bacterium | reverse complement strand
GTAACGGTGTATTGGCAGGTCTCACCAAAATCTCCAGAATTGAGTCCAGTAAAATAGTAGATGGAAAAAAAGTTCCCTGCGAGGGACGTCTGTTTTATCGTGGGTACGACATCCATGATCTCGTAGGCGGTCCAGTAAGAGAACATCGCTTTGCCTATGAAGAAATCGCCTATCTTCTTTTATTCAGTGAACTCCCCAGCAAAGAGCAGCTTAAAGAATTTCAGGAAACTCTGGCATACAGCCGCAGGCTGCCCACCAATTTTGTCCGTGATGTCATTATGAAAGCCCCCAGCAGAGATATCATGAATACTCTTTCCAAAAGTATCCTGACTCTGGCTTCCTATGATAAGCGTGCTGATGACATCTCCATTCCCAATGTGCTTCGTCAGTGCCTGATGCTGATAGCCGTCTTCCCCATGCTTTCTGTATATGGTTATCACGCTTACAATCATTATGAGCGAGACGACAGCATGTATATTCACAGACCGGATAAGAATCTCTCCACAGCTGAAAATCTGCTTCGTCTGCTGCGTCCAGACATGAAATATTCTCCTCTGGAAGCCCATGTGCTGGATCTGGCGTTGGTACTCCATATGGAACACGGCGGCGGAAATAATTCCACCTTCACCACCCATGTGGTGACATCCTCCGGCACCGATACCTATGCCGCCATCACCTCGGCGCTTTCATCTCTGAAAGGTCCCAAACACGGCGGCGCCAATATTAAAGTCGTCCAGATGATGGATGATCTGAAAAAGAATGTGAAGGATCTGAAGGATAAAGATGAAATCAGAGCTTACTTAAAGAAACTGCTTCACAAAGAAGCGTTCGATAAGAAAGGGCTCATCTACGGGATGGGGCATGCGGTCTATTCCAAATCTGATCCCAGAGCAGAAATTTTCAAGGGATTTGTAAAACAGCTTTCCCAGGAGAAGAACAGAATTGACGATTTTGAACTTTATTCCTGCATCGAAACCATGGGCCCGGAAGTCATCGCCGAGGAGCGCCGAATCTACAAAGGCGTCAGCGCCAATGTGGACTTTTACAGCGGTTTTGTTTACAGTATGCTGGATATACCTGAAGAATTGTTCACTCCCATTTTTGCCATTGCACGTATTGTTGGCTGGAGCGCTCACCGCATTGAAGAGCTGATCAATGTGGATAAGATTATCCGTCCGGCCTACATGAGTGTAATTGACAATGCCGACTATGTCTCCTTGGAGGATCGCTGATTACACTACTCCTTTAGGGATTAAGATAATTTTGAAGAACATGAAACAGCCAAGCCCCATGGCGCAGAGTATGACTGCGCCATGGGGCTTGGCAAATGATCTCTTACCACGCTGTTACAATTTCTTTTAGCGATATCGATTCACAATGGCACACATTTGCTCCCATTTTTTTTCCATGTCGGCAGCCAGAGCAAATTGTGTTCTGGCTCGATCCAAATTCTGCCGGTCCCGGTGAATTTTAAAATACACATCTCCATTCAAATAATCGGCCAGAAAGCGCATACCACACTCCATGGTCATCAATTTTGCTCCCATGGGAAGCATATCCACCTCTTCTTTCGTCAAACTGCCCTCACATCCGGACAAAAATCCCTTGACATACGCTTCAAACAGAGGGAGGGAAAGGGATGCCTTTGACGTATCCGGTTCGTCCTCCGCCGCAGTGTTGGCGCCAAAGCGGATGGAATCCCCAAAATCATGAATGGAAAGCCCTGGCATCACAGTGTCCAGATCAATGATACAGATTCCTTTCCTCGTATCCTTATCCATTAAAATATTATTCAATTTCGTGTCATTGTGCGTGACTCGAAGGGGAATCTTTCCCGCCTTCAGCATGTCCACGGCCACCCCCAGCTGCTCTTTCCTCGCCATGACAAAATCCAATTCTGGTTTCACCTCGCAAAGCCGACCCTCTTTATCCCCCTTTACCGCTTCCTCAAGCTGCTGAAAACGCACCGGCGTATTGTGGAAATCCGGAATGGTTTCCACCAATGTTTCCGCCGGATAATCCGCAAGAAGGCGCTGAAAATGGCCAAACGCCAAGCCGCTTTGATAAAAATCTTCCGGTTTTTCCACCGCATCAAAGCTGATGGTATCTTCCACAAACAAGTATACTCTCCAGGAATTTCCCTCAACATCTGTCACATAATTTTCATCATCCACAGATTTTACCAGTGTCAGCGTCTCCCTCTCCGGATCCCCGTGGGCGCCGATGATTTTTTCTCTCAAAAACTCTGTCACCGAAGCGATATTATGCATTAGTCCATCAATATTTTGGAAAACATCCCGATTCATACATTGTAAAATATACCGCTTCCTCCCATTCTGTGTATCACAGTTCACCAAAAAAGTACTGTTGATATGCCCACTCCCATAAGACCGGTAGCCGGAAACTTCCCCCTCCAACTGAAATCTTTTCAATACTGCCTCAATACTCTCTGTGTTCATAAAAATACCCTCACCTTGCCTTCCTCAATGCGCTTTTGCGCTCTACGCTTATCTTAACAGAGGGCAACAGAAAAACAAGATATATTCCATTATTTTTTAGTAATATCGGATAGATTGTTCCTTTTTTCTTTTTTGTGTGTTATAATGGGAGATAAATTGGAGGACAAATCCTGTCACCTGGTAGACATCAGATAACTTATGGGGGTATAGAAATGAGCAAAGAAATCGCATTGGCCGATATTGTGAAAGAACTTTCCAATATATCCGGATTCCGGATCTCCATATACGATACCAATCAAAATGAGCTGGAGGGATATCCAAAGAAAGGCTCCGCTTTTTGTCAGTTGATCCAGCAAAATCCCAAGGCGCTGTCCCTATGCCACTGCAATGACAAAAAAGCATTTGAGACAGCCCGGCAGACAGGGGAAGTTTACCTGTATCAATGCTGTTTTGGTTTATACGAAGCCGTGGCTCCCCTTTACCACAATGGAATTTTATCTGGCTTTTTAATGATGGGACAAACCCTGGACGCCATGCGTGACAGTCCTCGGCACACATATCAGACGGCCCTCCCCTATATAGAGGATTCCACAGAATTGAAACAGGCTGTGGACCTCATTCCCGTGCGCTCCAAAAGCCAAATTCTTTCCTGCATCTCCATCATGGAAGTCTGCGCCGCCTATATTACCCTGAGCAACCGTCTAAAACTGAACAACCAGACACTGCCTGTCAAAATAAAGGAATATATCCATACCCACTATTCCTCTCAAATTACGCTGGATCAGCTGTGCAGCTATTTCTACTGCAGTCGGGCCACCCTTACCAAGAGTTTCCGAAATGCCTACAATCAATCCATTCTGGAATATCTCACCGGCTACCGGCTTAAGCGCAGCAAACAGCTTTTGGAGGATCCCTCTCTTCTAATTCAGGATATTGCCAGGCAGTGCGGATTCTCTGACCAAAACTATTTTACCAAAGTGTTCCACCAGAAATGCGGGTTGACACCTCTGGCCTATCGGAACCAAAAGCTCAGATAGGCCAGACCTTCTCTTTTACAGATTTTCCGCCGCGCAGATGGCCTGTTGGATATCCGCTATGATATCATCGGCATTTTCGATCCCCACAGAAAAGCGAATCAAATCCGGGCGCACACCGGCTTCCACCAGCTGCTCGTCGCTGAGCTGTCTGTGTGTATGGCTGGCCGGGTGAAGAACGCATGTCCTGGCGTCCGCCACGTGTGTGACGATGTTGGCCAGCTTTAAGCTGTCCATGAAACGGATAGCGAATTCTCTTCCCCCTTTAAGTCCAAAAGCCACCACGCCGCAGGTCCCGTTGGGCATATATTTCTGAGCCAAATGATGGTATTTGCTGCTTTCAAGCCCGGGATATTCCACCCAAGCCACCTGATCATTGGCCTCCAAATATTCTGCCACTTTCTGAGCGTTCTCACAGTGACGCGGCATGCGCAGATGCAACGTCTCCAGACCAATATTTAAAAGGAAAGCATTCATAGGCGATTGGATTGACCCCAAATCACGCATCAACTGAGCAGTGGCCTTGGTAATGTAGGCATTTTTCCCAAATTTCTCGGCATAGACAATTCCATGATATGACTCGTCGGGCGTCGTGAGACCCGGGAATTTATCTGCGTGAGCCATCCAGTCAAAATTGCCGCTGTCCACAATACAACCTCCCACTGTCATGGCATGGCCGTCCATATATTTTGTGGTGGAATGCGTCACGATATCTGCCCCAAATTCAAACGGACGGCAGTTAATGGGGGTGGCAAAGGTATTGTCCACAATCAGCGGAACTCCATGACTGTGAGCCAACTGGGCGAACTTCTCAATATCCAAAACCACCAACGAGGGATTGGAAATTGTTTCCGCAAACAATGCCTTGGTATTGGGCTGAAAAGCCTTTGCAATCTCCTCAGCAGGCGCGTCTGGATCCACCAGTGTGACATCAATTCCCATTTTTTTCATGGTGACAGTAAATAAGTTAGATGTTCCTCCATAAATCGGAGCAGAGCTGACAATATGATCCCCAGCGCTGCAGATATTGTAAATGGCATAAAAATTTGCCGCCTGACCAGAAGACGTGAGCATGG
>CAJFUP010000037.1 GCA_904420225.1 uncultured Lachnospiraceae bacterium | reverse complement strand
GTGTCAGGAGCTAAAATCTGCTTCTGGCACTTTTTTGTGGCTTTTTTGTGAATTTGATTAAAAAGTCCTTGACAACTCGTTTCGGGTTCCGATGAATTGAATTTGTTGTGTTGTCTGATTGCCAAAAAAGCAGGGCATTGTCATACCATCGCAAGAGTGAGAAATCCTGTTTACAGCGCAGAGATCGGATTTATTAAGGAGCGGCTGGGAATTTCCATGACGATTAATCCAGAATTGGCAGCTGCAACAGAGGCCGCCAGACTGCTTCGTTTCCCCTCGGCAATTAAGATTGATACATTTGCCAAGGGAAGGGTGGAACTGCTGAAATTTAAACTTCGTCCCGAGCTGCGCATCAATGGTATGGCAGTTTCGAAACTCCAGGGAAGCCTAAAGAGCGATGTACTCATCGCCGCAGTGGAGCGGAACGATCAGGTCCATATTCCCAACGGCGATTTTGTTTTGCGGGATGGGGATATGGTATCCATCATTGCTTCGCCTCGCCATGCCGCTGAGTTTTTCAAAGCCATCGGGCTAAAAACCAATCAGGTTCACAGCTGTATGATCGTTGGAGGAGGAACCATTGCGTATTACTTG
The DNA here is from genome assembly GCA_904420225.1 of uncultured Lachnospiraceae bacterium. Classification (GTDB taxonomy): domain Bacteria; phylum Bacillota; class Clostridia; order Lachnospirales; family Lachnospiraceae; genus Fimimorpha. The sequence continues at coordinate 5,026 of CAJFUP010000037.1, read as the reverse complement.
GCGTCACAACTTTTGGATATGAAGATTCATGTTCGTATTTTGGAAAAAGACCAGGCTCGGTGTGAAACCCTAAGTGAGCTGCTTCCAGAGGCAACCATCGTCAATGGAGATGGAACAGACAAAAAACTGCTTTTGGAGGAAGGACTTCAGCGGGCAGAAGGGTTTGTTTCCCTGACAAACGTGGATGAAGAAAATGTTATGCTGACATTATTTGCCAAGGATCAATCCCAGGCAAAACTGGTGACAAAGGTCAATAGGATTTCCTTTGACGATATCATTGAGCGGTTGGACATCGGAAGTGTTATTTATCCCAAATATATCACTGCCGACTACATTCTGCAGTATGTGCGTGCCATGCAGAACTCCATTGGCAGTAATGTGGAGACGCTGTATCAGCTTTTGGACGGCAAAGCAGAAGCGCTGGAATTTGCGGTTCATGAAGATTCTGGGGTGACCGATATTCCCCTGAGCCGGTTGGTACTAAAAGATAATCTGCTCATAGGCTGTATAAACAGAAAAGGAACCATTCGGATTCCCAGGGGCAACGACTGCATCCAGGCTGGCGATACCGTAATCGTAGTTACCACCCAAAAAGGGCTTTCGGATGTCCGCGATATTTTGAAGAAGTGAGGGGAAAGAAAAGATGAACTATCGCATGGTCTTATATATACTGGGCTGGGTATTCATCATGGAGGCTGTCTTTATGGTGCCGTCCTGTATTGTGGCGCTGATCTACGGAGAAGACGCCATCTGTGCTTTCCTCATCACCATGGGTATCAGCCTTGCGGCTGGAGGGCTATTGGTGAGAAAGAAGCCCCAGAATAGAATTTTTTATATGCGGGAGGGATTTGTCACCGCTGCTTTCAGCTGGATTCTCATGAGCGTTGTGGGAGGACTGCCGTTTTTGTTCAGCGGAGTCATGGACAATCCCGTGGATGCATTGTTTGAGACCGTCTCCGGGTTTACCACCACAGGAGCCAGTATCTTGACAGATGTGGAAATCCTTCCCCAGAGCGTTTTGTTTTGGAGGAGTTTTACCCACTGGATCGGCGGAATGGGCGTGTTGGTGTTCCTTTTGTCCGTGTTGCCAGGGGTCACCGGCTCTCATATGAATCTTATGCGCGCGGAAAGTCCAGGCCCCAGTGTCAGCCGCCTGGTGCCCAAAGTACAGATGACAGCAAAACTGCTCTATGGCATTTATATCGGTATGACGGTGGTTCAGGTGATTTTACTGCTGCTGGGCCGTATGCCTCTTTTGGAAGCGCTGGAAGTGTCTTTTGGCACAGCGGGAACGGGAGGATTTGGTATCAAGAATGACAGTATGGCAAGCTATTCCGTCTACCTTCAGGTGGTAGTGACGGTGTTTATGATCCTGTTTGGGGTCAATTTTAATCTCTATTTTCTGTTGTTTATTAAACGCTCCAAACAGGCGTGGAAAATAGAAGAAGTATGGTGGTATTTTGGAATTGTCGCGGCAGCCATTCTGGTCATTGCCTGGGATATTCGGGGAATTTTCCCCAATATTGGGGAGGCCATTCAGCAGTCGGCTTTCCAGGTGGGTTCCATCATCACCACTACGGGATTTGCCACCACAGATTTCAATATTTGGCCGGAGACATCTCGGACAATTCTGGTTCTTTTGATGTTTGTGGGCGCCTGCGCTGGAAGTACGGGAGGCGGCATTAAAGTATCAAGACTGGTGATCCTTCTGAAAACCATCCGCAAAGAGCTGCATCAGTTTCTTCATCCCAAAAGTGTGAAAAAAATTAAGATGGATGGAAAAGTGGTGGATCATGAGACAGTCAGAAGCACCAATGTATTTATGATTACGTACTTAATGATCTGTTCTTTTTCTGTGCTGTTTCTGGCTTTTGACGGATTTGATATGATTACAAACTTTACGGCAGTGGCAGCCACGTTCAACAACATTGGACCTGGACTGGAAATGGTGGGACCGGTATCGAATTTTTCCATGTTTTCCAATTGGTCCAAATTGGTGCTTATCTTTGATATGCTGGCGGGACGCTTGGAGATCTTTCCGTTGCTTTTGCTGTTTGTTCCGGAAACGTGGAAAAAGTTTTAATGGGCATGCGGATCATAAAAGTAAGTAGGGAAGGATACGGAAAGAGTAAAATAATCCATTGTCCTCCCCTCCAATCCCTGTTATAATGCACACCGGATTTACAGGAAAATATCTGTAAAAATCACACACATAAGGATGTAAAGAGGTATGACATGAAGAATATGCTGGAAGGAAAAGCCTGGAAGCTGATTTTAAGTTTCTCCATCCCGCTCTTGGTGGGAGGAATTTTTCAGCAGGTTTACAATTTGATTGATGTGATGATTGTGGGACGCTATCTGGGAGAGGAAGCACTGGCCGGTGTGGGGAGCACCAGTAATCTGACGTTTTTTCTTTTGTCCCTCATCATGGGTATGTGCAATGGAGCGGGAATCATTGTGGCTCAGTGCTTTGGCGCAGAGCGTTACAGCGATATGCGCCGGGCGGTGACGGCTCTCATCTGGGTGGCCGGTGTTTTGACGGTAATCATGGCAACCATTGGCTTTTTGGGAAGTCCGCTGTTTCTGCGTCTGCTTTCCGTGCCGGAAAATGCCATGGAATATGCACTGGATTACGTGCGAATTTTATTTTTGTTTGTGGCAGGCAGTGTCCTGTACAATGGCTGTTCCGCCATTTTGCGAAGCATCGGAGATTCCAAGACGTCTCTTTATACTCTGGCCATTGCCTCGCTTCTAAATGTGGTGTTGGATTTACTGTTTATTGTGGTATTCCCAATGGGAGTGGCCGGAGCGGCCATTGCCACAGTGATATCCCAGCATGTGTCTGGAGGACTGTGTCTGCTTCATTTGATTCGCAAACGGAAAGAGTTCCATCTGAGCGGACTGAAAGCCGCTCCCAACAGAGATATGGTTTTGCGCATATTCCGTATCGGTGTGCCTACGGCGTTCCAGTCTTGTCTGATCTCCATCGGAGGCATGAGCGTTCAGAGGCTCATCAATTCCTTTGGAACGGCTGTTATGGCTGCGTATGCGGCGGCGGTGAAGATTGATAATATTGCCATTCAGGTGATCGTGTCTCTGGGAAGCGCGCTCTCTGTGTATACGGGTCAGAATATTGGGCAGAGGCGCTACGACCGCATTGGAACAGGGCTTCGCAGCACACTATTCATGGCCACCATTGCCAGCCTGACCATTGCATGCATTGCCTTTTTCTTCGGAAGAAATCTGATGATGCTGTTTTTGGGAGAGGGCGAGTCTGCGGAGGCCATTGCCATCGGCGCCCAGTACCTTTCCATCATGGGCGTGGCGTATTTCATATGCGGGATCATGCAGAGTTATCAGAATGTCATTCGCGGTTCCGGCGATGTAAATACCTGTGTGGTGGCCGGAATCACGGAATTGTGCGGAAGAGTGATGTTTGCTTATCTCTTGGCAGCTGTTCTTGGGGTCGGCGTTACGGGTATTTGGATTGCCACGCCTCTGTCATGGGGCTGCGGCTGTATCGTGCCGGTGGTGCGTTACTACACAGGAAAATGGAAGGGAAAGGCCATTGTGACCAAAGAGTAAAATTAAGAGTAAATTGATTACACGGAGCTGTATCAGGCAAAATCCAAGAACCTGAAACAGTTCCGTTTTTTCTTGGAAATGCCGTACGGATTCATTGACAGAATAGAAAGAGTTTTGAGAAGGAGCTCACCCGCATATAGGAAATAATGGCAAGATAAGACAATAAAATCTTGTGAAAAGCAATATTGTCCATGGAAAAGCCACTCTTAACTCAATATAATATTGTCCAGGGTAAATAGTCATGTGGTTCATGTGCAGATGCTGCTGGGATAAAACGCGGAAAGGAGAATCATGAAGCTTCACATTTTGGAAAACAGAAAGACAGGAGGATATGTCACTTTTGGGAGTGTGTGGAATGAGGGGGAGGTAACTGGACGGGAGTTTGTCTTATTGAATGAGGAGGGGAAGCAGATTCCGGTTCAGTCCTCCATTTCCGCCTGGTGGCCGGACGGAAGCGTCAAATGGGCCGCCCATACGGCAGATACCCTGCAGATGGGACAGGAGGTCTCTGTACTTCCGAGAGAGGGTGAGATAGTAGTACAGGACGGCATTCAAATCCAACAGGAGAAAAAGGGATGGCGCATTGATACAGGTGTCTTGTCCCTTCTGGTGCCGGAGGCGGGATCGCCGTTTTTGGCTTTGGACATTAAACGGCAGGGAAAGACTTTGGTTTCTTCCGTGTATCCGGTGATGATGCTGGAACAAAGAGAGGATAAAGGAAAACGAAAGGTATTGCAGGAAATAAAAATGACCGGCAGTGTGAAGGAGGTTTCTTTGGAAGAGACAGGGGCGCTGCAGTGTGTGATCCGTTTTTCCGGTATTCACCGGGAAGAAGATGGAGCAGAAGCTATCCCGTTTATCATCCGCATGTATTTGTTTCATGGAAAAGAGGAAATTCGTTTTGTCCATACCTTTTTTTATGACGGAAAAGAGGATCGGGATTATCTCAAGGCCATGGGAATTCGGTTCGAGGCGCAGCTGAAGGGAGGACCGTATAATCGCCATATTCAGTTGGGAACAGACCGCAATCTGTTCCATGAGGCGGCTGTCATGATGGTTTCCAGTCATCCGCGCACGCCGCAGGAAATGGAAGAAAAACAGATGGACGGAGAACTTTTGCGCTTTGAGGAGGGCAGCCAGTGGAACCGCCTTGCGGATGACCTGCCTTTGTGGGATCATTTTTCCATCTGCCAGGACAGCCCCAGCCATTTTGTGATTCAAAAACAGACAGAAGCCTGCTGCTGCCATCTGGACAGTATGCACGGATACCGGGCGCCGGGGACCATGGCTGTGACCGGAGAGCAGGGCGGACTGCTTTTTGCGGTCAAGGATTTCTGGCAGAAATATCCGTCCGGTTTGGAGGCGGAAGGGCTGGCGGAGGATAGGACCTTGTGTACGGTCTGGTTTTATTCCCCGGAGGCTAAGGCCATGGACTTTCGCC
>CAJFUP010000036.1 GCA_904420225.1 uncultured Lachnospiraceae bacterium | reverse complement strand
GTCCCTTTCGGAATCACCGGTTTTCAAGACCGGCTCCTTAAACCACTCGGACACCTCTCCAGCAACAATGCTTGTCTATTATATACCGGTTATCTGTTTTTGTCAACACTTTTTTTCATCACATCTCATTTTTTACCTTTTCCGTGACGCAAGGAATATAATACCATCTCGTTTCTCAAAAGTCAACATTTTTTTTCATTTTTAATGATTGACATCCAGTCCATTGCAAATCGCTTTTCAGTGGGCTGGATGTCTCCACTCAACAACACCGGATACTACTTCAAATCCCCTTCATGATCTCCATATATCTCTTTCATATATTTCTCCACCACTGTCAGATCTTCTGGAGTGGTTACTTTGATGTTGCGGTAACTTCCCATGGCCATTTTGACAGGACAGGATGAGTATCGTTCCACCACCATGGCATCATCAGTGACTTTCCCCTCATCCATGGGACTTTCAAACATTTTATCATAGGCGTCCTTGACAATGTCATATCGAAATGTCTGAGGCGTCTGCATTGCCCAGAGCCGACTGCGTTCCAGAGTCTCCACAGCGAAGCCTTCCCCATCTACCAATTTAATGGTATCTTTCACTGGAACGGCGGCAGCGCAGGCTCCATATTTGGCGGCACATAGTGCTGTTTCTTCTATCACACTCTGCTCCAGGCATGGTCTGGCCCCGTCATGAATAAATATATATTCATACCCTGCTGCCTGACGCAACCCCTGATACACGGAGTGATACCGCTCTCTTCCTCCTTCAACAATCTGAACGGGGCTGGAAAATGTATACTTCTTCAAGAGTCTACGGCAAAGTTCCATATCTTCTCCAGCTGTCACCAGAATCAGCCCTCCGATCCCCAAATCAGAAAAAGCCTTGAGGGAATAGTAAAAAAGGGGCTCATGATTGACTGGAATAAATTGTTTTTTTACTGACTGCTTCATCCGCGATCCGCTGCCGGCAGCCAAAACAATGGCTGCCGCCCGTTCCCAATGAAACCCTTCCATCTTCTCCCATCTCCTTTCCCGCTACCTCTCTCCCAACTTCAAGTTGGGAACAGCATTCAAGTCCCACCCATGTCGGACACCTTTTCTATACTCATAATATCCGGCACAACCGATCATTGCGGCATTATCCGTACAGTAAATGGGGGATGGATAATAAAAACGTATCCCCGCTTGACCACAGGCCTGTCTCATGGCAGCGCGCAGACAAGTATTGGATGCCACACCGCCCGCAATGGCCACTCGATTAAATCCAAACTCTTTGGCGGCTTTGACTGTATGTTCCACCAATACGTCCACCACCGCCTGTTGAAAAGATGCCGCCAGATCCGCACAATTCACCTGCTCTCCCAACATCTTGGCATGATTCAAATAATTCAGCACAGAAGATTTCAAACCGCTGAAACTAAAATCATAGGGAGCCCCTTCTATCCGGGCTTTGGGAAATGCAATGGCATGGGGATCGCCGTTTCTGGCTTCTTTATCAATCTTTGGCCCTCCAGGATATCCCAGCCCAATGGCACGGGCCACCTTATCAAACGCTTCCCCAGCCGCGTCATCCCGTGTTCTGCCAAGAATCTGGAACTCTCCATAATCTTTAACCACTACCAAATGGGTATGTCCCCCAGAAACCACCAGGCAGATGAAGGGCGGCTCCAAATCTTGGTTCTCAATGAAATTGGCGGCAATATGTCCTTCAATGTGATGGACGCCGATCAGGGGAAGGCCGCTGGCATAAGCAATGGCTTTTGCTTCTGCCACTCCCACCAGCAGCGCTCCCACCAGCCCCGGACCATAGGTGACCGCTACGGCATCCATATCTGTCAGCGTTTTTCCCGCTTCGTCCAACGCCGCCTCTATCACTTGGTTTATTTTTTCGATATGCTTTCTGGAAGCGATCTCCGGAACCACACCTCCATATACTGTATGAAGAGCAATCTGAGATGATATGACATTGGACAGCACTGTCCTGCCGTTGGTCACCACCGCCGCTGCTGTCTCATCACACGAACTCTCTATCGCCAATATCGTAATTTCTTCTTTCATTTTCCCTCATCCTTTCCCCCGGGTAGCCAATTCATCCTCAAAATCCAACTCCACTGTTCTCCCGTCCTTTGCGGCAATGGCTCGCGGAAAGATGGCTCTCACATCGTCCATGAATTCTTCCGGTCGAGTGAGCGATGGACTATAATGGGTCAGCCACATTTCTTTGGGATCCGCTTCTCTTGCCAACTCCGCCGCCTCGTAAAACGTCATATGCTTATATTCTTTTGCTTTCTGGAGTTTATCTCTCTCTCCATACATACCCTCGCAGATAAATAAGTCGGCATTGCGCGCCTGCTGCACAATCATCGGGGTAGGCCGTGTATCTGTCACATAAGTGACCTTGATTCCCTTCCGGGGCGGTCCCATAACCATATCCGGCGTGAATACCGCGCTTTCTGTCTCTATAGTTTCTCCTTTTTGGAGACGACTCCAAAATGGGAGAGGAATTTCCAAGACTTTGGCCTTTTCCGGATCAAACTTTCCTGCCCTGGGAATGGCAATGGTATATCCGTAGCAGGTCACATTATGATTGACCCGAAATGCCGTAATATGGTATCCCTTGATTTCAAATTCCTGAACCGGATCTGCGATTTCCACAAACTTCAAAGGGAACGGCAGCTCCGGGGCAATGACCCGCAGCGCTTTGACGACACGCTCCAGGCCTTTGGGGCCAATGAGAGTCAACGGTTCTTTCCTGTCGGCGTTCCCCATGGTCAAAAGCAGCCCTGGCAATCCACTGATATGATCTCCATGAAAATGGGTAAAACAAATCACATCAATGGGATTACAGCTCCATCCTTTCTCCCTGACAGCAATCTGCGTTCCTTCTCCGCAATCAATCATCAATGTGCTGCCATTGAACCGGGTCATCAATGATGTAAGCCAACGATATGGAAGCGGCATCATGCCGCCAGTTCCCAACAAACAAACATCTAACATTCTTTCCTCATTTCCGCATGGCATCCGGCTTATAAAAAGCCGGATGCCATGCTCTGACATAAAAAACGGCACAGAATCCACTCCGCAGATTCTGTACCGGATTCTTCTATTATAATAACTCAGACTCCTGCTGAATTTCAACTGGAATCTGAAAACAGCGGATCCATTTATCATAACACGCTTCACACAAATCCAAATGGTGCCGCTCGCCATCTTTTCCCGAAAAGTATCCCCATATTTTTTCAATGGAAACATAATCACTCCGCCTGTATCCATCCGCTTCAGAAAAAATTTCTTTCCCGCAGCAGTTGCAGATGACACGCTTTATTTCCCCGGTTTCTCCGCAAATAGTTCTCATATTGACCTCCCTGGTACCCCCTCCCGACTGCCTGTCCGAAGGGCAGCATTCTGTTCTCACTGCGCCATACTTATGGTACCAGATTCGACATATTTTTTGCAATAGGGAATCATTGGATGTTTCGGTTCCACATAATCAAAGCGTCTTCCCGCGGTTTCTCGTAATAATTTTTTCGACGTCCTTCCCGACAGAAGCCATGTTTTTCGTATAGACGGATGGCATGAACATTTCCCGCCCGCACTTCCAGTGTGATTTCCCGAATTCCCCGCCTGGCCGCCGCGTGAAACAGTGCCTCTACCAACAGACTGCCCACTCCCTGCCCCTGACAATCGGGCCGCACTGCCACATTGGTGATATCTCCTTCCTCCATCACCTGGTACATTCCGATGTAACCGATGATCTGTTCTTCATCACAGGCCACCAAAAAAAGATACTCCGGCCTTTTCCGGCTCGCCTCCAGTCCATCCGCTGACCAGGGCTGAGAAAACACCTGGGCTTCCAGCAATGCCACCGCCGCCGTATCTTTCTGCTCCATGGGACGAACAAGGGGCGTCATGCGTTCTGCTCCCTTTCCCTGGCTTCACGTTCCCGCTCTGCCTGGGGTTTGCGAAGATATTCCGGCTGATGGGCAGCCGCCGTCTCTATGCGGCCCTCTTTCATGTAAACAGCTCCCAGAGAGGCCACCGCCGCCGCCCTCTGCCGATTCATAAAGGCCGGTGCAAAATGACAGGGACACTCTGCCATTTGTTCTATCTGTTCTCTATAGACAGGAATCCCATCTCCCACAAAAAACGGCTCTCTTCCAGTCTGATGAATGGTATCCATCAGCTCCCGCACATCCATGGCAGTGGGTTCCATGACTGTTGTAAATGTCTCACCTGAAAACAAATACAATCCTGTATAAACCTGATTCCTGCGCGCATCCATAATGGGACAGATCAGATAGCGAGAGCCATAGCACTGATACGCCATGGCCGCAATGGTCGGAACATGAATCAAAGGCTTTTTCAAAGCAAGCCCCAGACCTTTGGCCGTAGCAGATCCTATTCTGAGCCCCGTAAACGACCCAGGTCCTCCCGATACCGCAATTCCATCCAAAGAAGCCAGCTGCGTTTCTGTCATTCTGACAATTTCATCAATCATGGGCAGCAGCGTTTGCGAATGCGTCTTCTTAAAATTCACGGTATACTCCGCCACAATGACATCTTCCTCCCAAATGGCTGCGGAAGCCACCAGAGAGGAGGTCTCGATTCCTAATATTTTCATTTTCTCCACTTATTTCCTTTCAAAGCATACCGAACCTATTCTCCCTGCCGAATCATAATTCTGCGGTAATCCATTCCTTTTTCAAGATCCTTTTGAATGAATACCCATATGGCATTATGGGGAACAATCTCACGGATCAGCTTGGCCCACTCGATCAGGCAAACGCCCTCTCCATAGAAGTAATCCTCATAGCCAATCTCATCCATTTCCTCCACATCTCCGATGCGGTACACGTCAAAATGATAAAGGGGCAACCGTCCATCCTCATATTCCTGGATAATGGTGAATGTGGGCGAGCTGACCGGTTCCTGGATCCCCAGCCCCCGGGCAAATCCCTGGGTAAATACCGTTTTTCCCGTACCCAGGTCCCCATCCAAGCAGATAATTTGGCCGGGAAGCGCCTTTCTTCCCATCTCCAGTGCGATGGCATATGTTTCTTCCGGCGTATGGCTTTCCCGGACCATAGTCTGTTTCCCCGCTTCGATATCCATATTTCTTATCCCTTTCCCGGCAGACGCCTATCCCGCCGCTGCCCCTTTCGTTGATATCTGCTTTTTCAGCCTTTTCCATTATGCATGATCTGAAAGGGAAAGTCAATGGAGAAAAATCACTCTGCCATCATGCGATGCATAACCCGACTGATGGGTTTATAAATGAGCATAACAATGATGGTGGCAGCAGCGCCTTTTATGATATTCATGGGAGCCACGGCAATGATGACAAACGTCATGATATTCTGGATTCCGCCATTGATGGCCGTTCCCATGGCGATGATTTCATCCAAAGGCATGCCGTACAGCTGTGCAAACTTTGGAAGCAAGTATACGCCATTGAACAAAGTGCCGAATACTGCCATGATGACAGTACCCAAAATCAACCCTGTCAATGCATGACTTCTATTTTTCTTCCTTTGATACCAGGCCGTTGCCGGAATCACCAGACTGCATCCAATGACAAAATTGGCGAAATCCCCCACAAACGCCGTACTTGTACCTTTAATGAGGACTTTCAATATAACTTTTATCAATTCCGCCAGGACGCCTGCCATGGGGCCGTACAGAAAACCGCAGATCAAAATCGGCACTTCACTGAAATCCAATTCATAAAACGGCGGCGCCAAAAACGGGATCGGAAACTCAAACAGCATTACCACCATGGCAATGGCTGACATCATGGCAATAACCGCCATTTTTTTGACAGACATCTTTTTTCTGGAGATTCCCGTTTTTTTCGCGATCAGGTACTCCAAACCGTAAGCAATTCCCATCAGCGCCGCCGCTATCAACAGCACGACGACCAGAAATGCGGCATTCTCCCCCACAGCTCTCAAAAATTCATTCCATCGCTCCATATCTTCCTCTTTTCTGCGCTGCTTTTTCACCGGGCTTTGCGGCAGCAGCGCAGACGCAAATAGCCCCAATGGGACAGACATGCTTTTCAAATTCCAAGCTGCCTGCAATTTCATGCTACAGCGCCATGGCTATGGTCCAGTTTCTTGGACATCAGAAACAGACCATGGCCACAGCCGGAAACAATTCTAAGGCTCTCTTGCGCAAAATACTTTTATCCATGGGATATAACTTTTTTCCACAATTGAAAAACTCCCGGAAGAACATCTTCCGGGAGAATGGTATGCTGATAACAGATATTGGGTAAAATGCACCCTCATATTGTTCTTCTCTCATCCAGACTATACTGTCGGTTTTGGAATCGCACCAAATCAGCCCTGAGGCTCGCGGACTATACCGCCGGTGGGGAATTGCACCCCGCCCCGAAGAATTATTTCTTAGGCTATTATACCTCCTTTTTTTTCAATCAGCAAGCAGTTTTTACACCGTCACAGTTTCATGGTCAGCTGAATCCTTTTTTTGGCCACATCAACGCTCATCACCTTCACTTCCACAATATCCCCCACGCTGACCGCCTCCAAGGGGTGCCGAATGTATCTATCCGTCATTTGGGAAATATGAACCAGTCCATCCTGATGAACGCCGATATCCACAAATGCGCCAAAGTCGATGACGTTTCGCACGGTTCCCTTAAGTATCATGCCTGGTTTCAGGTCTTTCATTTCCAGTACGTCATTTCGCAGAATCGGTCTGGGCATCTCATCTCTGGGATCCCTGGCCGGTTTTTCCAATTCTTTGATGATATCCTCCAGCGTCATCGGTCCGATCCCCAGCTGACGACTCATTTCTTTTACATTAATCTTTTTGCCCAATCCCTTTCGTTCACCGCTCAGAATTTCCTGAGGGGAAATTCCCACCTGCTTCAGGACAGCAGCTGCGGCCTCGTAACTTTCCGGGTGAACAGCCGTGGCATCCAGCGGATTATCGCCTCCCTGAATGCGAAGGAAACCGGCACACTGCTCAAAGGCCTTGGGGCCCAGCTTGGCCACCTTCAAAAGCTGTTTGCGGTTGGTAAATCTGCCATTTTCTTCCCGATATGCCACGATATTACGGGCAATAACTTTGCTGATGCCGGATATATATTCCAAAAGGGAGGCAGAAGCTGTATTCAAATCCACTCCCACACGGTTGACACAATCCTCCACTACGCCGTGGAGCGCCTCTCCCAGTTTTTTCTGATTCATATCATGCTGATACTGTCCAACGCCAATGGACTTGGGATCAATTTTCACCAACTCCGCCAAAGGATCCTGAACACGTCTTGCAATGGAAACGGCGCTGCGCTGTCCCACATCAAAATTGGGGAACTCTTCGGTGGCCAGCTTGCTGGCAGAATATACAGAAGCTCCTGCTTCGTTGGTTATAACGTATTTCACAGATGACTTCCACTCCCTGAGCATATCCACAATCACCATTTCCGATTCCCTGGAAGCCGTTCCATTTCCCACGGAAATCAAAGTGATGTGATAGCGGTCAATAAGGCCTTTTACCACACGTTTCGCTTCTGCCACTTTATTTTGGGGAGCAGTGGGATAAATCACCACCGTGTCCAGTACCTTTCCCGTCTCATCCACCACCGCCAGCTTACAGCCTGTACGAAACGCCGGATCCCAACCCAGAACCACCTGTCCGGCAATGGGCGGCTGCATCAATAGCTGTGTGAGGTTTTTGCCAAATACCCGAATGGAATTATCCTCTGCCTTTTCCGTCATATCGCTGCGGATTTCCCGTTCAATGGCCGGTGCAATGAGACGCTTGTACGCATCTGCTGCTGCCGCTTTCAGCAGCGGTCCTGTGATTGGGTTTTCATTGGCAATGATCTGCTTTTCCAAATACTGCTGAATTTTCTCCTCCGGCGCCTCCACTTTCACCGTCAGGAATTTTTCATGTTCTCCTCGGTTAATGGCCAAAACCCGATGATCAGCCACCTTTTTTATGGGTTCCGCATACTGGTAATACTGGCTGTAAACAGATTCCGCAGTGTCATCTTTGGCCGTGGAGGTGAGCATCCCTTCCTTGACTGTCATCTGACGAATGCGGGTACGGTATTCCGCATTATCAGAAATGCCTTCCGCAATAATATCCAGGGCGCCGTCTATGGCTTC
>CAJFUP010000035.1 GCA_904420225.1 uncultured Lachnospiraceae bacterium | reverse complement strand
GGATATGGATGCCAAATTCATCAAAGAAGCCGAGGCAGCGGGATTTGTCAATTTGAAAGGCCACCGCACAGTGGGCGGTATGAGAGCCAGCATCTACAACGCCATGCCCATGGAAGGCGTGCGGGCGCTGGTGGCATTCATGGAAAAATTTGAACAAGAAAACAAATAAGGGGGAAAATCACATGTTTCAATATATTTGCCTGAATCCAATTGCCCCAGTGGGCCTGGAACAGATGACAGAGAACTATCAGCAAACTGATGTCCTGACCGATACCGATGCGGTTTTGGTTCGAAGCGCGTCCATGCACGAAATGGATCTGCCCAATTCATTGAGCGCCATCGCCCGGGCAGGGGCGGGTGTCAATAACATTCCGCTGGATGCCTGCACCCAGAAGGGTATCGTGGTCTTCAACACCCCCGGTGCCAATGCCAACGGTGTCAAGGAGCTGGTTATCGCCGGTATGCTCCTGGCCTCCCGAGATTTAAAGGGCGGCATGGACTGGGTGGCAGCCAATAAGAGCGATCCCGCCATCGGCAAAACCATGGAAAAAGCCAAGAAGCAGTTTGCCGGAAGAGAAATCCAGGGCAAGAAACTGGGCGTCATCGGCCTGGGTGCCATCGGCGTGCTGGTGGCCAACGCTGCCGCCCATTTGGGCATGGAGGTTTACGGATATGATCCTTTCCTCTCTGTGGAAAACGCCCTGAAAATGTCCCGCAGTATCCAACTGGTAAAAAACCAGGATGAGATTTTCACCTCCTGCGATTTCATCACTCTCCATGTTCCTCTTTTGGACAGCACCAGACATATGGTATGCCAAAAAACACTGGATCTAATGAAAGACGGCACTATCCTCTTAAATTTTGCCCGCACGGAGCTGGTCAATGACGCAGATCTGAGCGCTGCCCTGGATTCTGGAAAAGTGGCCAAATACGTCACCGATTTCCCAGATGCCCAGACTGCCAATATGGAACATGTCATCGCTTTTCCCCATCTGGGCGCCTCTACAGAAGAGTCAGAGGACAATTGTGCTGTAATGGCTGTACGTCAGGTGATGGACTATCTGGAAAACGGCAACATCACCAATTCCGTGAACTATCCCGCCTGTTCCCTGGGAAAGGCAGAAAAACCGGCCCGCATCTGTATCGCCCACAAAAATGTGCCTGGCATGATCAGCCGCTTTACCACCCTCATCGGAGAGCATCATCTCAATATCTGTGATATGATCTCCAAGAGCCGCGGGGAATATTCCTACGCCATGTTTGATCTGGATCACGCGGTTCCCGGCGATTTCACCAAACGCCTTTCCGCCATGGATGGAATCGTGAAAGTACGCATCATTGAAGCATAAGCCAAAGAAAGGGAATCATAATCATGGCCATAGTAAAACCATTCTGCGCAGTTCGCCCGGCTCCTCTGTACGCCAGCCGGGTGGCTGCCCTGCCCTATGACGTTTATGACCGCCGGGAAGCACGGGAAGCCGTAAAGGATCATCCCCTCTCGTTTTTGAATATAGACCGGCCGGAGACTCAGTTTGCCCCGGACACTGACATGTATGATGAACGCGTGTATCGCCGCGCCACAGATATGCTTCGGGAGCAGATCCAAAACGGTATTTACAGGAAAGATAGCGAACCGGGATATTATATTTATGAACTGACCATGAACGGAAGAACGCAGACAGGCATCGTGGCCTGCTGCTCCATTGACGATTATGAAAGCGGTGTCATCCGCAGGCATGAAAATACCAGAGAGGAAAAGGAACAGGACCGCATTCGCCATGTTGATGCCCTAAATGCCCAGACAGGTCCTATTTTTTTAGCGTATCGTAGAGAGGAATCCATCCGTCGGCAGACGGAGGCCGCCAAACAGTACCCTCCCGTCTGCCGTTTCACCACCGATGACGGCATTACGCATGCTGTCTGGCGTATTTCGAAAAAAGAAGCGGTAGCCGCTCTCCAGGAAGCCTTTTCCCGAATCCCCCATACCTATATCGCCGATGGTCATCATCGAGCCGCATCCGCGGTTAAAGTTGGGCAAAAACGCCGCCTGGCACATCCGGAATATACCGGGGAGGAAGCGTTTAACTTTTTTCTTTCCGTCCTTTTTCCCGATGATCAGCTGGCCATTTTCCCCTACAATCGGGTGGTTCGGGATCTGAACGGCTTGTCACCCACCGCGTTTCTGGATGCCGTTGGGGATCATTTTTCCGTAGAGCCTTCACCGGTTCCGGTTTCTCCCCGCTCCAAGGGCACCTTTGGCCTATTTTTGGAGGGGCGCTGGTATACGCTGGCCATCCGTTCCCAGTATCTGACGCCGGATCCGGTGGATGGTCTGGACGTCTCTCTTTTGCAGAATCACCTGTTGGCACCGATTTTGGATATACAGGATCCCCGCACAGATCCCCGGATCGACTTTGTGGGAGGAATCCGCGGATTAAAGGAACTGGAACGGCGTGTGGGAACCGATATGGCCGCCGCCTTTTCCATGTATCCCACCAGCATGGAGGAACTCTTCTCCGTGGCAGATGCCGGTCTGCTGATGCCGCCCAAATCCACCTGGTTTGAACCAAAGCTGCGAAGCGGTCTGTTTCTGCATCTCATCTGACTTGGTGAATGATAGCGCTGTATGGATCCTCATGGTTTCCCATATAGGATCCCCCTTTTATCCCTTCCCAGCTGCTTTACCGCCCCCATGTATGTCAAAATATTCAATGCTGTCTGTGCTGTCTGACGCCGAATTCCCGCCGCTTTTGCAAAATCCAGGGACGTGAATTCTGTTTTCAGACCGCCGGGCAGCATATTTTTATAATCTTCCCCCGATGCAATCATCCAGTCTTCCCAAAGATCCAGCGGATATCTGTCCGCTCTGGTAGAGCCTTTCTTCTTATCTCTACTCCACCCATTCAGATACCGGTACTCCTCCATATCCACCAAAAGAATTCGGAGATGCAGGTGTTCATCCTTTAGAAACGCTTTGATCCGATATAATTCCCGAAAACAGTCATATACACTCCCTGTCTTGGGCGATTTTCTCGGCCCCTTTGTCTCCCCGGTTTCTGGATCGACCCAGTATACCCATTTTTTGTGGGGAATGGGATATACCACGGTCACCTCATACTGGGGGAGGTATTCCTCCAACTTCCTGCGCAGAAGATGAAAGTGAGCTGTCTGGATTTCCGTAATCTCTCCCTCCGCCAGGATGTCCGCAATGAATTTGCCGCACGGAATCTCATGATACCGTTCCCTGGGCTCCATATAATACTTCAGCACCGCATGAACCGTCTTCTCCCGCATGGTGCCGATTCCTCCCCTTCTCTTCTCCTCCGCACTCCCTCTTTTGCACGCCGCAAGAAATAACTCCCTGTCTTCCCCGGTGACGGCGCCTCCCTGCCTCTCTGCTGCTTTCATCCTATTCTCCCATACGCTGTTTCGAAATAGTATACCTCATTTTACTTTGTTTTTCCAGTCTGGAAAACACAGCCATTCCCATTGGTTTAAACATGGACACTTTTCTTGGGCTGTGGTATACTAAGGAGAAGATAAATTTTTAAGTGCAAATTGCGTTGTACAGAAATGAGGAACAAATGGAAAAGAAAAATTTGACACTTTTAACAGATTTATATGAGCTAACCATGATGCAGGGATATTTTATGCAGGGTATGAATGAGCGGGTGGTATTTGATGCCTTTTACCGTGCCAACCCCTGCGGAAATGGCTATGCCATCGCCGCTGGCCTGGATCAGGTCATCGACTACATCAAAGAGCTTTCGTTTAATTACGAAGATATCCAGTATCTGCGCTCTACGGGACTGTTTACAGAAGAATTTCTGGACTATCTGCGCAGCTATCACTTCACAGGAGATATCTACGCCATCCCCGAAGGTACGGTGATCTTTCCCCGGGAACCCATGGTCAAAGTCATCGCGCCCATCATGGAGGCCCAGCTGGTGGAGACAGCCATTCTCAATATCATCAATCACCAGAGTCTCATTGCCACCAAGGCGGCTCGCGTGGTCCACGCTGCTCAGGGTGACGGCGTCATGGAATTTGGCCTTCGACGGGCACAGGGACCGGATGCTGGAATCTACGGCGCCCGCGCAGCCATGATCGCCGGGTGCATTGGTACCTCCAATGTACTGGCAGGTCAGATGTTTGACGTTCCCGTCAAGGGAACCCATGCCCACAGCTGGATCATGAGTTTTCCCGATGAGCTGACGGCTTTCCGAACCTATGCAAAGCTGTATCCCAATGCCTGCATTCTTTTGGTGGATACCTATGACACGCTCCGCTCTGGCGTTCCCAATGCCATCCGAGTATTCACAGAAATGAGAGAAGCTGGTATCCCACTGACCTTCTATGGCATCCGCTTGGACAGCGGCGATTTGGCTTATCTGTCCAAAAAGGCCAAAGCTATGCTGGACGCCGCCGGTTTCACCGATGCAGTCATTTCCGCATCCAGCGATCTGGACGAATATCTCATCGACAGCCTGAAAACCCAGGGAGCTGCCATCAACTCTTGGGGAGTGGGGACGAATCTAATCACCTCCAAAGACTGCCCTGCTTTCGGCGGTGTCTACAAGCTGGCCGCCGTGCAGGATGAGGCCACCGGTCAATTCGTTCCCAAGATCAAACTCTCAGAAAATACGGAAAAAGTCACCAACCCCGGCAATAAAACCATACACAGAATTTATAGTAAAGAGAACCACAAGATCATCGCCGATCTCATCGCCCTGGCTGATGAGACATATTCCACTGATCAGCCTCTCATGCTCTTCGATCCCATAGATACCTGGAAAAAGACGTATCTGGATCCGGACACCTATACCATGCGGGAAATTTTGGTTCCCGTATTCCAGAACGGCCAGTGTGTCTACCAGTCTCCCAAGGTGATGGATATTCAACAATACTGCCGGGAAGAGCTGGAAACCCTCTGGCCTGAGACGCGCCGCCTGGTGAATCCCCACAAGGTATACGTAGATCTTTCTCTGCCCCTCTATACACTGAAAAACGAGCTCTTGGATGATATGAATAATCACAATAAGCATCCGCGCCGTAAGAAGGCAGACTCCCGTCAATAAGCGGCACTGCCGCCTCGGCGGAATTGCATGGATTTTTCCAATATAAGAATATTACATTCAGGAGGTGAATTATGAGCGATTTGAGTGAACGCTACAGCGGTGTACTGCTCCATCCCACCAGTTTTCCATCTCCCTACGGCATCGGTGACTTTGGAAAACATGCGTATGCATTCATAGATTTTCTGAAGCTGTCTGGGCAGAAGCTGTGGCAGATTCTTCCCCTGGGTCCCACAGGCTATGGAGACTCCCCGTATCAGTCCTTTTCCGCCTTCGCGGGACAATGGCTGCTGATCAGCCCGGATCTTCTGGCCCAGGAGGGACTTCTCCATGGAGAGGATATTCAAAATCCCCCCTCTTTTGACCCCAACCATATTTATTACGGTTCTGTCATTCCCTACAAGGAACGACTGCTGAAAAAAGCCTATGCCAATTTCCTTTGCATGGACCGTCCCTCTCTGAGGGAAGAATTTGACCACTTCTGCCAAGAGGAGGCAGAATGGCTGGAGGACTATGCCCTCTTCATGGCTGGAAAAGACTACCACAACGGCGCCTGTTGGCTTGAGTGGAAGGATACCCTGCGCACGCCCACTCCCAAACAGAAAAACGATTGGCGAAAGAAGCTGGCGGACGCGGTGGATTATTACCGCTTTATTCAGTTTCTGTTTTTCCGGCAGTGGTTTCGTCTAAAAGAGTACGCCCGGGAACAGGGTATCACCATCGTGGGAGATATCCCCATCTTTGTGGCTCTGGACAGTGCTGACGTGTGGGCCAATCGGGAGCTGTTTCAGCTGGAAGAGGACGGCTACCCATCTGTGGTGTCAGGTGTGCCGCCGGATTACTTTTCTGAGACAGGACAGCTATGGGGGAATCCTCTCTATGACTGGGATTACCATCGACAGACCGGTTATGACTGGTGGATTCCGCGTATCCAAAGCCAGATCCGTCTGGTGGATTACATCCGCATCGATCATTTCCGCGGGTTTGAGGCTTATTATGCCATTCCCTACGGGGCCAAGACAGCCATCGAGGGTGAGTGGATGCCTGGCCCCGGCGCAGATCTGTTTCAAAAGATCCGGGAAGTCTTCGGGGAACACATTCCCATTTGGGCGGAGGATCTGGGCATCATTACCGATGAAGTGGAAGCCCTGCGCGATGCCTTTGACCTGCCGGGCATGAAGGTGCTGCAGTTCGCCTTTGATGATCTCAAAGACAATGATCTGATGCCCTATCGGTTCTCCACTGCCAACTGTATCTGTTACACTGGCACCCATGACAATCCCACCACCATGGGCTGGTATCTGGAACTTCCGGAAAAAGCCAAAGATCGGATCCGCCGGTATCTCAACACCGATGGCCGTATGATTCATTTCGATCTGATTCGGGCTGCCATGGGATCCATCGCCAAATACAGCATCTATCCTCTGCAGGATCTGCTGGGTTTTGGAAATGACTGCCGGATGAATACCCCGGCCATTCCCTCCGGCAACTGGGCCTTCCGCTATCGCCCGGAACATCTCAGTACTGATCTGGCGGCTTATCTGCGGTCCATCACAGAACTGTACGGCCGCTGTGACCCACTGCCGGAACCAGAAGACGAAGAAGCCCTGGATCCCCAAGAGGAAAAGGCACGGATCCGCGCTGAGAGAATGGAAGCTTCCAAGCTCCACGAAATTTCATTTAGGAGGAATCAAACGTGATACGACTGATACTGGTATTACTGGCAGTACTCATTTACCTGATCATCGGCATCTTTCTGCAGCTGGCGGAATGGATCATTGGGAAATTCAATAAACCGCTGAAAGACCGCACATCCCTGGCTATGGTTCAATGGATCTTCCGCGTGATTCTGAAACTGTCCGGCGTCCGCGTCACGGTGCGCGGCCGTGAAAATATCCCCACGGATCGGCCGGTGCTGTATGTGGGAAATCACCGCAGCTATTTCGATATTCTCATTGGATACACACAGGTGGTGGGACTCTGCGGCTTCGTTGCAAAAAAAGAAATCGAGAAAGTACCGCTGCTTTCCCTTTGGATGAAAATGCTTTACTGTCTTTTCCTGGATCGTGAAAATCTCAAAGAGGGCTTGAAAACCATCTTACAGGGCATCGATTACATCAAAAAAGGGGTGTCCATCTGGATTTTCCCAGAAGGCACCCGCAATCAAAATCAAAAGGAGACGGAACTTCTCCCCTTTAAAGAGGGCAGCATGAAAATAGCGGAAAAATCCGGATGTCCCATCATACCTGTGGCCATCCATAATTCCTATCAGATTTTCGAACGGCAATGCCCCCTCATCCGAAAGGCCAATGTTATCATCACTTTTGGAGAACCCATCCTAATCCAGGAGCTTGACAAAGAACAGAAAAAGTTCCTGGGCGCCTATACCCGTTCCCGCATCCAATCCATGCTGGAAGGGTACGAGAGGGAAGGCGTGTGAGTCATCGGGTATCCACGGCACAAACCCCATTTTTTGGGCAAAGGCCGCGGATACCCGATTTTCTTTTTTGATCTTCAAAAACACCTCCCCAATTCCCCATTCTTCCCTGGCCCATTTCAACAACAGCTCACAGGCTGCCTTTCCAATCCCCCGCCTCCTGTCTCGTTTTCTCACATAATATCCCATGACAACCCGGGATTCTCCCATGATTTCTTCCATATCAAATCCGGCCGTGCCCAAAAGTTCCCCTTCCTTTTCCAGCACATACATGCCAAATCCCCGCACAGGATACACATGACAGGCATAGTCCCGTAAACGGATCTTAGCCTCCTGCGGATCGTTCCATGTCTCCTCCCATATATTTGGTGCATCCTCCCCAGCTTCCCGGCATAGAACACAGAGCCCCAGCGCATCCTCCGGTTTCATTTCCCGTATCCAAAAATCCTCTCTCCGAATGAGAACATAAGGCAGACCATGATAGCGGCACCATACCATCTCCAGATATGGCTGTGTCAGCGCCTCCAGATCCATGATTAGATAAAAAATACCGGACCAATCTTCCAGGTTTCCGAGAGATTTCCCCACATACCCAATGACTGGTCCGATATGCTTCTGCCTGCGGGCAACGGCGGGATCATCGGTTACACAAATCTTCCCGCCGTATACCGTCACCTGACGCCAAATCAACATGTTTCCGGTTCCGGATATTCTACCCCGAAGGTTTCCACTGTCACCGTCTTCATCTTCTGCTCATCCAATGGACGATCACTGTAATTCACCCGCACACTGGCAATGGCATTGACGGTATCCATGCCGTCAATGACCTTTCCAAACGCAGCATATGCCCCATCCAAATGAGGCGCGTCCTTGTGCATAATGAAAAACTGGCTTCCAGCAGAATCGGGATGCATGGCCCTGGCCATGGAAATCACACCGGCCGTATGCTTTAAATCATTGGAAACGCCGTTCTGGGCAAACTCACCTTTAATGGAATAGCCCGGTCCGCCCATGCCGGTTCCTTCCGGGTCTCCCCCCTGAATCATAAAACCGGAAATCACGCGGTGAAATATGGTTCCATCATAGAACCCTTTCTTCACCAGACTGATAAAGTTATTAACTGTGTTGGGCGCAATCTGCGGATACAGTTCCACCGCGATCTTATCCCCGTTTTCCATCTCAATTGTCACAATCGGATTTTTTACTTCCATTTTGTTATCCTTTCTCTCTGTTTTGATTTCCCATTCATTTTACTACACTTGCCGCCGACACACAACCGCAATTTCCTGAACCGTTTTCCAAATGGCTTCCCGTCCATGTACGTCTGTCAAGCCGGCCGTCAAAAACTGCTGCTTCCCCCGTGGCCGCCGCCGCTGTTTCCTCCGCTGGAGGAATGGCCGCCCGAGTTTGATGAGGTCTCTATTTTTCGCTTCACCACTGTGGTATGGGTGAACACATCCCGCTGCCCATGGATCTGGCGGCTTCCCTCCCTCAGATACTGGCTTCCCGATGGTTTGGCATCCTTATTTCGCACTGCTACCATGATTCCAATCACCGCCGCCGCGCCAACCAGGGAAATGGCCGCGCGCACCCAGACTGAGTCCAACAGATCCGTATCCTCGGACCGGTTGCCGCCGAAGTCCACCTCACTGTAATATTCCGTCTGGCTCAGAAATATCCGACAGGCGTCCGTATAGTTTCCTGCGGACATCTCCCCTTTGACATCATCAATAATCTCATCAATCTCATCATCTGTCAGCAAATATCCCGATGCTTCCGTATTGTATTCATATACGGTGAACACCCGCTCTTCCATATTGATCAGAAATAAAATACTCTCCCGCCCCTCCCCATAGCCTCTCCCATTATCTAAGATGTGGGAACGGGCTTCCTCCCTGGAATCACGGACGCGTTCCGTGGAGGTGGCAATCAAAATGTCCGCTTCCAATTCATGGGACAGCTGCTGACATTCCTGCT
The DNA here is from genome assembly GCA_904420225.1 of uncultured Lachnospiraceae bacterium. GTDB lineage: Bacteria > Bacillota > Clostridia > Lachnospirales > Lachnospiraceae > Fimimorpha. Next base: position 726 of record CAJFUP010000035.1, on the reverse strand, counting down.
CCAGATCCGCCTCTTCCTGTTCTGACAAAATTTCTGCCCAGTCCCATACATGCCCCTCATCCGCCCAGGCCCTGGTTGGAACCAGGAGAATCCACACAACACCCCATACAGCCATCCATTGTTTCCATTTTTTCATCACAGATCCTCCCCTTAAAACAGCATTTGAAAGACTGTCAGAATCAGAAAAATAGCCGCAGCCGCAATCCCGTATCCAACGCCGACCCTCATATAGTCCAAAGGCAGCTTACCAATGGCCTTTCCCGTTTGACCATTGATCATGAGCATGTACGGCTTATTTCGGTATTGATAATGCATAATCCACACGGGCAGCATGGCATAATCCTGATTTCGTTGGGTCAGCTTCACATCCTGTCTAACCACATTGACGGCTGCATAGCCTTCAATGGTATTCATGGTTTCCCTGACGGCGTATTCCCGAATCCTTCCCTCTGCCCTTTGTCTCATTTTTTCCTTGTCATCATTGTACTTCTCCGCTAAAAATCCTGTCAAATATGGCATTTCAAACGGTGTCAGCTGATCGTAGTGAAATGGTTCCAAACGCTCCATCACATCATCCGGCATCTGAATGGAGGCATCCTCTGGAACTTTATCATAAGCCGCCGATACGTCCCGGTACACCTGATAATGGTCCGTATAGGTGTATTCGGTATCTCCTTTCACAGAGACATGCACCCGTGTGGCCGCAGCGTCCAGATTGACTCGGGC
>CAJFUP010000034.1 GCA_904420225.1 uncultured Lachnospiraceae bacterium | reverse complement strand
ACGTGAGACAGCCGCCTGTCCTCTCCTTTATGGGGAGGGCAGGCGGCTGTCTTTGCCATACAGGAAACGTTATCTTCAGAATCTTTGTTTTCAGCGAAATGGTTGGAGAAAAGATGTATGGCGCGGGGAAGGAAAATCCATTGAAATGCAGGAGAAAATGAAGTAGAATTAAGAGGCGAAACATAGACATGCGGCTGACACACAGCAGTCCCGGTGATCCGTGCATGGACGGATGCGCGGGCCATCCGGCGGGCGGAAATGACTGCGCAAATGTTTGGAAAAAAGAAGTCAGACCGCAGAAAGGGGTTTACATGGCAGAAATGATTTTGAAGGTAGTAAACAGTGAAGGACAGGCCGTGGCTGTCAGCCACGGCCAGGATGAGACGTATCTGGTATGCGACAGGGAGTACCAGGAAGGAGATCGGCTGGTTTTCATCCCAGGGGATGAGGCATGCCATGTGTGGCTGCAGCTGGATGATGTGCTGGGGAAGTCCCTGGTGTACGTCACCGGCGAGGTATCCTATGAGATTCCTTTTGGGGAAAAGCGGGTGAATCTGTCGCCCCGGGCATTTACAGGCACGCAGCATCTTTTGTGGGCCAGGAAAGCCAGGGACTTTGAGATTGGGGCGTATCGAAACCTGGCGCTGAACGTCAATGATCAGCACGGCGATCCCGCCTGCTTCCCCCACGCCAGCGCCAACGTGGAAACCAGAGGGGAGTCGGTGTTTGCGGCGAAAAATGCCATTGACGGCGTGACAGCCAATGACAGCCACGGCATCTGGCCGTATCAGTCTTGGGGTATCAACCGGAGGGACGATGCGGTGATCCGCCTGGATTTCGGAAGAACCGTGGAAACGGATCGGATCATCCTCTATACCCGTGCCGATTTCCCCCATGACAACTGGTGGACGGAGGCCACATTTACGTTCTCCGACGGCAGCACCATGAAGGTGAATATGGAAAAGAGCGCACTGCCTCACGAGTTCACATTTGAGAAAAAGAAGATCAGCTGGCTGGAGATGAGCAATATGATCAAAGCGGACGATCCGTCCCCGTTCCCGGCGCTGAGCCAGCTGGAAGTTTACGGCACGGATCTTTGATTGCCATGGGGTTTTCCCAGTTTGGCAAACGTATACATAAGGGAAACACAGGAGGAAAAGAGGGATTCATGAAACGATACAATACAGACAATTTAAAAACGAAAGCGGACTTTACGTCCATGCTGTTTGATATTTTAAATCCGCTGAAACCGTTTTACAGCCCCCAAAAGGCAAAGCTGCTGCTGGGCCACACCAGCTGCGGGTATGAGGACAGCACCGTGCCCATGGAAGCATTTGCCCGGCCGCTGTGGGGACTGGCCCCGTACTGGGCAGGCGGCGGAAGCGACGCGGAATTTGAGGAAATATATCAAAAAGGCCTGGCTGCAGGCAGCGACCCAAACGGGGAAGAATACTGGCTCAAATGCCGGGATTTTGATCAAAAGTTTGTGGAAATGGCGGCCATCGCCTATGCCATTTTGATGGCGCCGGATAAGGTTTGGGATCCTCTGTCTGAAAAAGAGAAGGACCACCTGACAGCCTGGCTGGACGAGATCAACCACTATGAGTGCTCCTACAACAACTGGCAGTTTTTCTGTATTCTGGTCAATGTGGCGCTGAAATCCCAGGGGCGTCCTTACAGCCAGGAGCGCATCGATTTGGGCCTGAAGCGCATCGATTCCTACTATGTGGGAGACGGCTGGTATTATGACGGGGGCAATGGGCAGAAAGATTATTACATCGCTTTTGCCATTCATTTTTACAGTATTATCTATACCATGTTCATGGAGGACGCCGATCCGGAGCACTGTGCCATTTTCCGCCAGCGCGCCAGGGAATTTGCCCAGCAGTTCATCTACTGGTTTGATGAGGATGGCAGCTCCATTCCCTATGGCCGTTCCCAGACGTATCGGTTTGCCCAGGTTTCCTTCTTCTCCATCTGTGCCGCGGCGAAGCTGGAAGTTCTTCCTCTGCCGGTGATGAAGGGAATCATTGCGCGCCATCTGGTCAGCTGGCTGAACCGCCCCATTTTCGACAACGCAGGTATCCTGACCATCGGTTACGGCTATCCCCATCAGATCATGTCAGAGGAATACAATGGTCCCGGTTCCCCCTATTGGAGCATGAAGTCCTTTGCGTTCATGGCCCTGCCGGAGGATGATCCTTTCTGGAAAGCGGAGGCGGCGCCTCTGCCCAAGCTGGATGCCGTCAAGACGCTGCCCTGCGCCGACATGGTGGTGCAGAGAATCGGCGGCCATGTGACTGCCTATGTGCCGGGGCGGGTTCTGCCCCACGCATTTGTCAATATGGAAGAAAAGTACAGCAAATTTGCCTACTCCACCCAGTTTGGCTTCAGCGTGCCCCGCTCCCAGAAGGAGATGCGGGAAGCGGCTCCGGACAGCACTCTGGCCTTTGTCATGGATGACTACGTTTTTGTCAAGAGGAGAACGCTGGACTTTTCCATCCACGGCGCCACCCTGGAGATCACCTGGACACCCCTGGAGGGCATCACGGTGAAAACCACAGTGGAGCCCACGGAGCATGGACACAGGCGGATCCATGAGATCACCAGCCGTTACGCCTGCCAGGCATACGACTGCGGCTTTGCCGTGGCCAGCGACAGCGTCCGGGAATGTGTCAAGACGGAAGAGGAAAATATGGCGGAGGTGCGCAATGAGGACGGATTCTGTGCGGTCAAGGCGGTGGAGACGCCGGGCAAGGGATGTGTCCTGGACGCCATCCCCAACAGCAATGTCCTGCGCACAAAGACCGCCATCCCCATGGTGGGCTACCAGATTCCAGAGGGAACCAGCCGGTTCGTGACGGAAATTATCAACGCTTAACGGCTCATCCCAGTGGAAAAATAAGAGCGTCATGGTTGAAAGGGTGAGAACCCTGGATACCTGACGCTTTTTCCATGCAGTGGGAGATTTGTTTTTATACGGAACCGAGAGACACTATTTGCCGTCAAGATGGCTGCTTTGGAGGGACAGATGACGCTGCGTCCAGAGATAAGGATGAATATCCTCCAGGGCATAAGATTGCCACTTCCAAATGGCCGGATGATACCAGAAAAAGGCAAAGACAAACGAGAGCATCAGATAGAGAAGAATATACGCAGCAATCTGGATGCGCGGAAGATCCGACCGGAACATGCGGGGAAAATGGCAGACCAGCCGAATCAGCTGGCATAAAAGCGCAAAACAAGAAGCCGCAACTTCAAATGAAAGAAAAACAGAGAACAGAGGAGACGAAAACAACTCCTGGGGAAAGAGAATCTGACCTGGGGAAGACAGTTGTCTCGCCACTGAAATCAGTAAATCTATGCTTAAGAGAAAGAAAAACACAATCAATCCGGACACAAACCAGTGGGCGCGGGGATGAAGATTTCGCTTCATGGCGTGACAAGGCATGTAGTTTATCAACATTACTGGCGGCAAAAGAAACATTAACAGAAGAAACATGGGATATCATCCTTTCTTTTCTAAATATTTTTTGTTCCATATATAAAAGTAGCAGATTGTCGAGAAATTTCAATGGGTAAACGGTAAAAAGATCAAAAATCGATAAAAAAGCCCCAAAAATGGGGAAAAACGGCCATATTGCCCCAAAATCCCAAAGAAAGTTTTGACACCAGTATGAGAATGGGTCTTGCATTTGTATGGAAGTGTGTTATAATTTTTTGTGTAAAACGGAGAGAGATGGATACCAAAAAGATCACGAAACAGAATCGTCGCGCCGCGCGTTTGGATTTCGTGAACCACATAAAAGGACAGGCAGAATCCGGGAAAACGCGGAGGGGCGAAGCCTGTCGTTTTTTCCTTTTGGGGAGCTTTTGCTCCCAATAGGCTAAAACGTTTTGCAGGTCTGGCACTGCGGCGCAGACCATCTCGCGGCGGTGTGCAAACATTTAAATGCCTCAAGTTTGAGGAAGAAAAGGGGAGCAGAGACGGGACTGCCCCGCTTTGCTCAAGAAGGTGTTGTGTTACATATGAGAAAGAGAAAAGTTATCATCAGCAGAAAACTGCATCATCCGGAGTTTTCTGATTTTCAAAAAATGTATATGAAATTTCAGAGGGGAAGCAGTCTGGCGCTGGCGCTGACCGGCGGGATTTTGCTCTCCCCTCTTTTTGTGGGGCTCTGTGTCTGGATCGCTGTGGACAGCGGCTTCCCCATATTTTTTCGCCAGAAGCGAGTGGCCCGCTCCAAACCGGATGGGACGTATACATATTTCACAATTTACAAATTCCGCACCATGTACCAGAACGCGCCCAAAGATGTGCCCACCCATCTGCTGAAGGATCCGGACGCGTGCATCACCAAGGCGGGAAAGTTTCTGCGGAAAACCTCACTGGATGAGCTGCCGCAGCTGATTAACATCATCAAGGGAGATATGAACATCATTGGTCCCAGACCGGCGCTTTATAACCAGACGGATCTCATGGCTGAGCGGGACCGCTATGGCGCCAACTTCGTGCGCCCCGGCATGACGGGACTGGCGCAGGTCATGGGAAGGGATGAGCTTCCCATTCCGGTGAAGGCAAGATACGACGGCATCTACGCCCAGTATGTGGGACCGGTGACGGACGGGTATTGTTTTCTGAAGACCATCACGGAAGTCGTGAGAGGCGAAGGCGTGGTGGAAGGGGGGACGGGAGCGATGGAACGCGAAAAAGATAAAAAGACGGATCACGGCGGCCAGTGAAGGAAAACCAGACATTATGTTGTGATATAAAATGGTGTCTGGTTTTTTCTTTGTGGGAGTGAATTGGTTATGCCGAATACTGACATCGAAAGGACAGCATCTGGATAAAGGGGAAATGGGAACATGAAACATGTTTTAATATTTGGCGAAGGCAGTTATATCGGTGAAGCGGTACAGAAATGGCTGCAGAAAAAGAATGGTGAATACTTGGTTGCAACCATGCCGAGTATAGGGATATCTGTGAAAAATATAGATTTTTCTCCCTATGACGTGATCTACTATGTGGCGGGGATCGCTCATCAAAAAGAAACAAAGGAGAATGCCCATTTATACTATGAGGTAAACCGAAACTTGGCCTGCGCAGTTGCAAAGAAAGCCAAGCAGGACGGCGTGAGGCAGTTTGTTTTGATGAGTACTCTATCTGTGTATGGAATAAACGAAGGCGTGATTCGAAAGGACACAGAGGAGCGGCCGACGACACATTACGGGAAATCAAAACTTCAGGCAGATCGGAGGATCCAAAAACTGGCAGATAATGAATTCCATGTGACGATTATCAGGCCGCCCATGGTATATGGGGCAGGATGCCGGGGAAATTATCAGAGACTTCGGTCACTGGCACTAAAGACACCGATCTTTCCAGCCATCAAGAACCGCAGGAGTATGATCTTTATTGATAATCTCTGTGATTATGTTGAATGGGCGATTCGGGAAGATGTCACGGGAATACAGATTCCGCAGAATCAAGATTATGTCTGTACATCTGAGATGGTAAGACTGATTGCAAGACAGCATGGAGAGAAGATGGTTTTTGTGAAAGTCCCTCAGTTTATAGTTCAGGCAGCACCGATTTCGACAGTGAAGAAGGTGTTTGGAAGCCTGATCTGTGACTGCCCGCTGGATAGGGAAAATGCGGTTCCTGACTTTGCAGTTACCATTCGTCTGTCAGAGAGGGGAAAAAGAAGTTGAAGAAAGTTCTATTTGTGGCGACTGTGGTCCGCTTACATATCAATGTGTTCCATCTGCCTTATATCCAATGGTTCCATGAGCAGGGCTGGCAGGTAGATGTGGCCGCCCGGAATGATTTTGAAAATCCGGAGGATTGCGTGATTCCGTACTGCGACCATTATTACAATATCTCATTTGAACGGAGCCCTTTAAAACCTGCGAATATCAAGGCATTTCTGGAACTAAAAGAATTGATCGATAAAGAGCAGTATGATCTGATCCATTGCCATACGCCAGTCGGGGGTGTGGCGGCAAGACTGGCTGCACTAAAGTGTAGAAGATTGGGGAAGACCAAAGTCGCTTATACGGCGCATGGATTTCATTTTTATAAAGGAGCGCCGGTGTTGAATTGGCTTCTTTTTTATCCAATAGAGAGGATGCTTGCACATAAAACAGATCTTCTGATTACAATGAACTCGGAGGACTATAAAAGAGCAAAAAAATTTAATGCGAAAAAAGTAGCCTGTGTAAATGGTGTAGGATTAGATTTGAACCGCTTCTTTCCGGAACAGGAAGAAGAAAAGCAGTCGGTGAGAGCCAAGCTTCATTTAGGACAGGAAGATATTTTTGCAATCACGGTAGGAAATTTGATAAAAAGAAAAAATCAGGCAGTATTGATTGAGGCCGTAAAAAAAGTAAATAATCCCTATCTTCATTTATTTATTTGTGGAGATGGTTCATGTTTGGATGAACTAAAGGAAAAGGCAGGCGAGTTGGGAATCCGACAACAAGTACATTTTCTCGGTTTCAGGAAAAATGTAGAAAAACTTTGCGGGGCAGCTGATCTGTTTTTATTTGCGTCCCGACAGGAAGGGCTTCCGGTAGCTGTGATGGAGGCAATGGCCTGCGGTCTGCCGATTATAGCGTCAAAAATCAGAGGGAACACGGACCTGATTGATAACGGAAAGGGCGGATATCTGATCCAACCGACCGATACAGAAGGATTTGCCAAGGCGATTGTATCTGTTATAAATAACAGAGAAGAGGCAAAACGAATGGAAGACTACAATTTTAAGAAAATCAAAAAATACAGTAAAGAAAAGGTTATGGAGCAGATGGCAGAACTGTATAGAACGATAATGTAGTATGAGGTAGAGATAGATGTTTTTTTTGTGGCAGTTATTTTTATTACTAATCGCAGTAGCAATTTTGGCTGTAGTGATGGGGCAACGTGAAATTGTAGATGTATATGGCGAAAAGCAAATACATTATACTTGGCTACCGGTATTAGCAATAGCTATTCCTATGATTTATGTTGCCGGAACAAGAAGAAGCATAGTTCCAGATTTTGGAGATACTACTGCATATCTTCTGGCGTTTAGAGAGTCGCCGACATCCCTCTCAGAGTTGTTTTCTTCGTTTACAGAAGATACAAAAGACAAAGGATTTGAGGTTTTTACTACAATAGTAAAGGCAATTATTGGAAATAGAGAAATTATTTATTTTTCATTGATAGCGGCAATCTGTATATTTTGCGTATTGGCTACATATAAAAAATACTCATGTAATTTTATTGTTTCTGCTTTTCTTTTTCTTGCTTCAGCAGATTACATTCAGTGGACATTTAATGGAATTCGACAATTTCTTGCTGTATCGATTATTTTTGCTTGTACAGGT
>CAJFUP010000033.1 GCA_904420225.1 uncultured Lachnospiraceae bacterium | reverse complement strand
GATCAGGGCAGGAGTGAAGATTTACGAGTATACACCAGGTTTTGTCCATGCCAAGGTATTCACTTCCGACGACTGCAAAGCCGTTGTGGGCACCATTAACTTGGATTTTCGAAGCCTGTATCTCCATTTTGAGTGTGCGGTGTATATGTACCGAAATACGGAGATACAGACCATAGAACGGGACTTCCAGGAAACCTTAAAGCAGTGTCAGGAAATCACTCTGGATAACTGTCGGCGATATCCTGTTTTCAAGAAACTGGCCGGACGGATTCTCAGGCTCATCGCTCCGCTGATGTAGAGAGGAGGGATTTCAATTACTTTGGAAAGGGAGGATTTGGAATATGAAATACGTCTCCAATACCATATATGTTCTGAAACTTGTATGGAAAATCTGTCCGGGCCGTGTGGTTGCAGAATTTTTGATACGAGCCATTGAGTACATTTCATGGATTTTTTACAGCATTATCTTTCTCAAATATCTGCTCCATGCTCTGGAGACGGGACAGGATTTTTCGCTCCTGATAATTTTTCTAATCAGTGCCGCAGTGGTATTCGGCCTTCTGTCTTGGGCGGAAAAATATTTTCAGTACAGCTATAAACCCAAAACCGATGCCGTCATATACGGAACCATCAATCAAATGATATTTGACAAGGCTTCGCAGATGGATCTTTCCTGCTATGAAACCGTGGAGTTTTACAACCGATTTACACTGGCCATGAAAGATGCGGGAGAAAAAATCGCCTCTGTGCTGGAAATCAGCTCTGCCGTGGTCATGGGAGTGGCAGCATCCCTGTTTTCCCTGTATTACATGTTCGAAATCGACCATTTCGTCATCTTTTTTGTCATCGGACCGCTGATCGGCAATTTTGTTTTTGGAAAGAAGCTCAATGAAACTGGCTACAAACAGGACAAAGAAAATGTGCCTTTTCAAAGGAGAATGGATTATGTGAACCGGACCGTCTACCTGGCGGACTATGCCAAAGAACTGCGGATGTGGCCGGTGTTTTATGTGCTGAGGAAAACGTATGAAACCGGATACAACGGCGTACTGGCCAATATTGGCAAATATCGTGGAACCAAAATCCGGCTTTCGGTTCTTCGGAATTTTTTCACTTTTTTCGTAATCTTCCAGGGCGTCACCTATTATGCGCTTTATCGGGCTCTGGTATCCCATACCATTGTTTTAAGTGATTTCGCTGTTCTATTCAGTGCCATGGACACGGTGGCCTGGATTTTCATCGGCCTGTTTCAAAACATTGCTGCGGGATATCAAAACAGCCTCTATGTGGCAAATCTCCGGGAATTCATGAACTACCAGCCGGATATCTGTGAGTCACAGCCCGGATTGGATCCAGAGTCGGCCGCTGCGGCAAAGCGCCCTGACATTGTATTTCGCGATGTAAGTTTTACGTACAAAGGACAGGATAAGCCTTCCCTGAGCCATGTTTCCCTCACCATCCATCCGGGACAAAAGATTGCGCTGGTTGGACAGAACGGGGCCGGCAAGACTACATTCATCAAACTTCTAATGCGGCTGTATGACGCCACAGAAGGCCGAATTGATTATGCGGGAACCGATATCCGCAGCCTAGATCTGCCTTCCTACCGCAGACTGTTTTCCACGGCCTTTCAGGACTATCAGGTTTTTTCCATGACAGTGGCGGAAAATGTTTTGATGCGCCGCGTCCAAGATCCCCCGGACTATGATACCGTCCGAAGTGCCCTTAAGAGAGCCGGGATTTATCAAAAGATCCAGTCGCTTCCAAACGGCATGGACACGGTATTGACCAAAGAATTTGATCCGCAGGGGGCGGTTCTTTCCGGCGGTGAGCTGCAGAAAGTGGCGGTGGCCAGAGCCTTTGCCAGACCCCATGCCATCGCTGTCTTTGATGAACCTTCCAGTGCCCTGGATCCGGTGGCGGAGTATCGGCTGTATCAAAGCATCATGGAGGAGTGTCAGGATGATACGGTAATCTTCATCTCCCACCGTCTTTCCACTGCCGTTATGGCGGACCGAATTTATCTGTTTGAAGATGGAAGGATTACGGAGGCGGGCACCCATGAGGAGCTGATGAAGCGAAACGGCGCCTATGCCGACATGTACCGAAAACAAGCGGAAAATTATCGGAAGGGTGTGACGGTATGAAGCAGAAATCGACCATTGGAATCAGGAGAAGTCTCTCCAACTTGGCTTTTATGCTGCGGTATGCAGTGAAATATACACCTGGATACGTGGCGGCAGTCTGTCTGTTTGAGGCTTTTGCCGCCGCCGAGGTCTTCATGGAATTTACATACACCACCAAATATCTTCTGGAAGTTCTGGAAATGGGAGGAACATGGCGGCAGGCCGTTTCTTATATGCTGTTCATCACTTTTCTGGTGGTTCTGAAAATCATAGCCGCCGGCTTTCTGGAGCAAAGTCTGGTGCCCAGGGCAGCGGAAAAGCTGCGAAAACGGCTGCGCATGGATCTCTATCAGAAAGCTGTGGAATTGGATTTGGGGAGGTATGATAATCCTGAGTATTACAATGAATTCGTCTGGAGTATCAATGAGGCCAGCGGAAGAATGGACAAGATCTTGGCGGATCTGCGCCGCTTTGTAAATAGTGCCACTGCAGTGGTGGTCAACGGCGTATTTTTTCTGACCCTGGATCGGGTAGGGCTTTTGTTTGTGGTTGGCAGCCTGCTTGTGACCCTTGTACTCCATTCCCACCTGGGGAAGCTGAACTTTTCCAGAGATCTGGAGTTGAAGCCCCTGGAGAGAAAAAGAGACTATTTCAACCGCATTTTCTATCTCAATGATTACGCCAAAGAAATCCGTCTAAACCCGGTGGGAGATATGCTAAAGGAAAGCTTCGCCGAAAGCAATGGCGCTGTCTTTCCCGTTTTGAAAAAGTATGGAAAACGACAGACTGCTGTGGCTGCTGCGGGAACCTTTTTTTCCAACAATCTGCTGCTGGATGTGGCTTACATCGGATATTTGCTGTATCAGACCATTTTTCGGAATGCTTTCACATTTGGAAGCATGATCGGCCTGTATCAGGCTTCCTCTTCCCTGCAAAACAGTATGAACCGGATTGCCCAGCTGGCTCCTGCATTTTTGCAGCACAGTTTTTATGTGGAAAAAATCCGCACCTTTTTATCCTTCGAGTCCCAAATGGCAGACGGAAGTCTGCCGCTTAAGACAGAGGACTTTTCTTCCCTTACCCTTAAGCATGTTTCCTTTGGCTATGAGGGCCATCCCGAGACACTGCACGATGTTTCCCTGAAAATTCAAAAAGGGGAAAAGATTGCCATCGTGGGCTACAACGGTGCCGGCAAAACCACGCTGATTAAGCTGCTGTTGCGTCTCTACGATGTGACAGGGGGAAGCATACAAGTCAATGATACCGATATTCGCCGCATCAAAAAATCCGACTATTGCCGCTTGTTTTCCAGTGTATTCCAGGATTATAAGATCTTTGGGGCAACCGTGGCGGATAATGTGAAAATGGAACCCGCCTCCCAGGAGGATGCGCCTGCCGTCAAGGAAGCATTGGAGGAAAGCGGATTCCATGAATGTCTTTCTTCCTTGGAGCAGGGGGTATGGACAGAGCTGACCAAGGAATTTGATGACCATGGCGTCAACCTGTCCGGCGGAGAGAGCCAAAAGGTGGCCATTGCCCGTACTTTCTATCGGCCCACACCGGTCATCATTTTGGATGAACCATCCAGCGCCCTGGATCCCATCAGTGAATACCGCCTTAACCAGGCCATGCTGCGTTCTGCCAAAGATCGGACGGTGATTTTCATTTCCCATCGCCTGTCCTCCACCGTTTTGGCTGACCGAATCTACATGCTGGAGAATGGCCGGATCATTGAGGAGGGAAGTCATGGGGAATTGATGGCGCGCGGCGGCAAATACGCCGAAATGTTCCGTCTCCAGTCCAGTCAGTACCAGTTGGATTTGTGACGGTTTTGGGAATCCCGTAACCATATTTTATTTTAAGATAAACAAAGGAGAATCCACTGTGTTTCACGCAAAAAATTATGTGCTGGCTCAGAGCCTTGATGAGGCCTGGGAATTGAACCAAAAAAGAACCAATAAAATCGTAGGGGGAATGGCCTGGATGAAGATGGGGAAACAAAACTATCAAACGGTCATTGATCTCTCTGCCCTGCATTTGGACCAAATTCAGGAGACAGAAGATGCCTTTTCCCTCGGCTGCATGGTGACGCTCCATCAAATGGAAATCCATCCCGGTTTGGAGACCTGTTTTCAAGGGGCTGTGCGGGAATCGGTCCGTCACATCGTGGGCGTTCAGTTTCGCAATTGCGCCACTGTGGGAGGCAGTCTTTTTGGCCGCTTCGGCTTTTCCGATGTCCTAACCTGTTTTCTGGCTCTGGGGGCGGAGGTAGAGCTTTACCGGGCAGGTCGGATGTCTCTGGAGCGCTTTGCATCCATGCCCTATGATAATGACATCCTGGTCCGCGTCCTTCTTCCAAAAAATGGGCTTCGTGTAGCATATCAGTCCATGAGAAATACGGCAACTGATTTCCCCGTCCTGGCTGTGGCGGTATCCCTGGAACCCGGAAAAGGCTGGCTGGCCGCCGTGGGTGCCAGACCCGGCAAGGCTGTCTGTCACCCATGGCCGCAGGATCCATCCCAACCGCTTTCCCAGCAGATGGAAGATTTTGCCACCCATGTACAGAGCCATACGGCATTCGGCACCAACATGCGAGGATCTGCAGAGTACCGCAGGCATCTCTGCGGCGTCCTCATGAGGCGGGCCATGGAAAAAATCAAGTCAGCAGATCCCACGCTTGCTGATTGCTGATAGGGAGGAACATATGACAATTAAATTTTGGTTGAATGGAAAATTGACAGAAGATACCATTGCCGCCGACACCCTGCTCTTGGATTATCTGCGCACCAAAAGGTGTTACAGCGTCAAGCGGGGATGTGAGACGGCCAATTGCGGCCTTTGCACTGTGCTGCTGGAGGAAAAGCCAGTGCTTTCCTGCAGTACCCTGGCCGCCAGAGTCAACGGAAAACACGTCACCACCCTGGAGGGTCTCCAGGCAGAGGCGGAAGAATTCGGCGCCTTTTTGGCTGATCAAGGGGCGGAACAATGCGGGTTCTGCAATCCCGGGTTTATTATGAACGTATTGGCCATGATGCGGGAACGAAAGGATCCCACGGAAGAGGAAATCCGGGAATATTTGGCGGGAAATCTCTGCCGCTGCAGCGGTTTTGTGGGACAGGAACGCGCCATTCAGGCGTATCTGACATGGAAACGAGAGGGGGAATCGGTATGAAATACGTCAACGCGCCTGTGAGAAAAAAAGACGCCATGGCACTGGTGACCGGCCAGCCGGTTTATACCGATGATTTGGCCCCTGCTGACTGCCTGATTGTGAAGGTGTTGAGGAGTCCCCATGCGCATGCCCTGATACGGGAGATCCGTACAGACGCGGCGCAGAAGGTACCGGGTGTCGCCTGCATTTTCACCTGGCAGGATGTCCCCAACAAGCGCTTCACCTATGCCGGCCAGACTTACCCCGAACCCAGTCCTTATGATCGGCTGATTCTGGACAGAAGAGTACGGTATGTGGGAGACCCCGTGGCCATTGTGGCAGGGGAAGATGAGGTCTGCGTAGACAGAGCTCTGAAGCTGATTAAAGTCACCTATGATGTGCTGGAGCCTGTGCTGGATTTCCGCAAAGCTAAAGATAATCCCATTCTGGTTCACCCGGAGGACGATTGGAAGACTCTCTGCCAGGTGGGAGCCGATAACCGGAGGAATCTATGCGCCAGCGGAAAAGATGCCAAAGGCGATGTGGATGCGGTTTTGGCGGAGTGTCCCTATGTGGTGGAAGAAACTTACCACACAAAAGCCAATCAGCAGGCCATGATGGAAACGTTCCGGGCATTCAGCTATAAAGATGTATATGGCCGCCTAAACGTGGTGGCCTCCACCCAGATCACCTTCCATGTACGCCGCATCCTATCCCATGCCCTGGATATCCCCAAGTCCAAAATCCGGGTGGTGAAACCCCGCATCGGCGGCGGATTCGGTGCCAAACAAACCTCAGTGGCGGAAGTCTTTCCTGCCTTTGTCACCTGGAAGACAGGAAAACCCGCCAAGATGGTTTTTACCAGGGAGGAGTCCCAGATTGCTTCCAGTCCCCGCCATGAAATGGAAATTACGGTACGCCTGGGTGCCGATCAAGGGGGAAGAATCCGCGCCATTGATGTGCACACCCTGTCCAATACCGGAGCCTACGGCGAGCACGGCCCCACCACTGTCGGACTCAGCGGCCACAAATCCATTCCTCTGTACAGCCGCGCCGATGCCTTCCGGTTCACCTATGATGTGGTGTACACCAATGTCATGTCCGCAGGTGCCTACCGGGGGTACGGCGCCACCCAGGGTATTTTTGCCGTGGAGTCGGCAGTCAATGAGCTGGCGGCTCGGATGCACATGGATCCGGCCCATTTGCGCCAGATCAACATGACTCGGGAGGGGGATGTGATGCCTGCTTACTATGGCGAAACTGCCAACAGCTGCCATTTGGAGGGATGCCTGACCAAAGCCAAAGAGATGTTTGGCTGGGAAGAAAAATTTCCATCCAAAGACATGGGCAATGGCAAGGTCAGAGGCGTGGGAATGGCATTGGCCATGCAGGGGTCTTCCATCTCCAATGTGGACACCGCCTCCGTTTCCATCAAAGTCAACGATGACGGCTTCTATTCCCTCATGATCGGCGCCTCCGATATGGGAACCGGCTGTGACACCATACTGGCTCAAATGGTGGCCGACTGCATGGACTGCGATATGGAAAACATCGCCGTATACGGCGTGGACACCGATACATCCCCCTATGATTCCGGTTCCTATGCATCCAGTACCACATATCTCACCGGTATGGCTGTGGTAAAGACATGTGAGACTCTGCGAACCCGCATCGTAAAAGAGGGAGCAAAGATCTTAAAATGTGCACCGGAAGAGGCGGAATTCGATGGAAAAGGTGTACACTGCCTGGCGGATCCCTCCCGTTTTGTGACCCTGAAAGATCTGGCCAACGAAGCCATGTGCGCCAATGATAATGCCCTGTTTGCCACGGAATCCCATTATTCTCCTGTCTCTCCGCCGCCCTTCATGGTGGGAATGGCCGAAGTGGAGGTGGATCTGGAAACTGGAAAAACAGAGCTCCTGGACTACGTGGCCGTGGTGGACTGCGGCACCGTGGTTAATCCCAACTTGGCCAGGGTCCAGACAGAAGGCGGCCTGGTCCAGGGGATCGGCATGGCTTTGTATGAGGATGTGGTGTACAGCAGTCAGGGAAAAGATTACTCCAATTCTTTCATGCAGTACAAACTTCCCACTCGCCTGGACATTGGAACCATCCGGGTGGCTTTCGACAGCAGCTATGAACCCACCGGCCCCTTCGGCGCCAAATCCATCGGGGAAATTGTCATCAACACTCCGTCCCCCGCCATCGCCGATGCCATCTACCACGCCACTGGAAAGCGGTTCCGCTCTCTGCCCATCACACCGGAGCGGATTGTCATGGAAGAGGGAAGGTAAACGGGCTGTATGGAAAAAAAGAGAACAGTGGGAGCCGTCTATTTGGCAGCAGGTAACAGCACGCGATTCGGCTCCAACAAGCTTTTGTATCCCATAGACGGGAAATTCATGTTTGAACATGGATTGGACCTTTTGTCCTGCTGTATCCGAGAGGGCGTACTGGACGCGGCGGTGGCTGTCACCCAGTATTCTGCCGTGGCCGACGCGGCTGCAGCCCGCGGTCTCTCGGTGGCGGAGAATCCAAATAGTTTCCTGGGCATTTCCTCCTCCATCGCGTTGGGCCTACATGCCATGGGAGATCAAGACGCCTGTCTTTTTCTGGTGGCCGATCAGCCCTATTTAAAAAAAGACAGCGTCATTGGGCTGGTCCTGGAATGGCGGAAACATCAAAAAGGCATTGGATGTCTGGCCAAAAACAGTCATTGGGGCAATCCCGTCATTTTTTCATCCAACTATTATCCGGAGCTTTTGGCTCTCACCGGTGATCGGGGCGGAAAACAAATTGCCAAAAAGCATGCGTCTGACGTATGGACATGGGAAGCGGAATCGGAAAGAGAACTGGAAGATCTGGATATAATGAAACCATAAAGAGACGATGGCCGGGAGGGATTTTTCCTTCCCTGGATATCGCCCTGGAAATGGAGGTCGTTTATGCTGGAAAAGGTAGATCTTTCGAAAACAATGGATAAAAAGAAAATGAAAGCCGTACTGGATGAGGAAAGCGCCAAGCTCTCCATCCTACAGCGCGCCTGCCGAACCGCCGGGATCCCGGTTATGATCGTATTTGAGGGATTGGGCGCTGCCGGAAAGGGGACACAAATCAACCGACTGATCCAGCCCATGGATCCCAGAGGTTTTGTGGTGTATTCCGTGGACAAGGAGGGGGAGGAGGAGAAACGTCACCCGTATTTATGGCGTTTTTGGAATCTGATTCCGGAAAACGGAAAAATCGCCATCTTCGACCGCAGCTGGTACCGCCGTGTCCTGACAGATCGATTTGACCGACACATACCGGAAAAAGAAATACGGGAAACCTTCCAAGATATCCTTTCTTTTGAAGAGCAGCTCTCCGATGGCGGCTACTGCATCATTAAGCTCTTTTTATATATTTCACAAAAAGAACAGAAAAAGCGGTTTGACAAATTATTGGAAAACAAGGAAACGGCCTGGAGGGTCAGCGAGGGGGACCAGAAGCGAAACCGGGAATATAAAAAATATATAAAATACAACGAAGAGATGCTGCAGCAGACAGATACCGATTATGCGCCCTGGACCATTGTGGAAGCCATGGAAAAGGATTATGCCGCAGTGAAAATCATCTCCACTGTGCGCAAGAGACTGGAATATGAGCTGGAAAAGCGCCAAAGTCAAACTGCAGCCAGGCGTTCCTTAGCTCCCTCATCCTCCGGCATGTTTAAGCTGGGCGCCCTTTCCGGCGTGGATCTGACCAAGACCATGGAAAAAGAAGAGTACAAGGAGAAACTGGATAAGCTCCAGAAGCGCTTGGAGTTTCTCCACAGTGAGCTTTATCGCCTTCGCATTCCCGTGATTTTGGGATTTGAAGGCTGGGATGCCGGCGGAAAAGGAGGGGCCATCAAACGGCTTACCAGCCATCTGGATCCTCGCGGGTACGCAGTTTATCCCACCCCCGCTCCCAATGACATCGAAAAGGCTCACCATTATCTATGGCGCTTTTGGATCCATATGCCAAAGGACGGCCATATCGCCATCTTTGACCGCACCTGGTACGGCAGAGTCATGGTGGAACGCATTGAAGGCTTCTGCAGTGAAGACGATTGGAAGAGAGCCTATCAAGAAATCAACCAGATGGAACGTCACCTGGCCAACTGGGGGGCAGTGATACTCAAGTTCTGGATGCATATTGATAAAGATGAGCAGGAACGTCGCTTCACAGAACGCCAAAACACACCGGAAAAGCAGTGGAAAATCACAGATGAAGACTGGAGAAACCGGGCCAAATGGGATCAATATGAGGAGGCCGTCAATGAGATGCTGGTGCGTACCTCCACCACCTATGCACCTTGGATCATCGTGGAGGGCAACAGCAAATATTACGCCAGGGTAAAGGTACTGGAAACGGTCATTGGAGCGCTGGAAGACAAAATCGCCCAGGTCACGTCCAAAAAGAGGGAATAGGTGGAATTTCTCCGTGAAACGCCCTGCAAAAATCCTCCGGAATGGCCGCTGTCAGGCTAAGACGTTGGGTTTTCAGAGGATGTCTGAAATCCAGCCGGTATGCGTGAAGAGCCTGGCGGCCGATCCGGCTGAAATCCGGGTGATATAAGAAGTCACCTGGCAGAGGATGCCCCAGGTATTTCATGTGCACCCGTATCTGATGGGTCCGGCCGGTTTCCAGCTTGATCATGACCAGGGAAAGGGAGCCATCGAAAGCCAGTCGTCTGAAATGGGTCACGGCTGGTTTTCCTTTCGTCTCATGGACACATCGTTCCAGAATGGAACCATCCTTGCGCGCAATGGGTGCTTGGATGGTTCCTTTTTCGGGAACCAATCCGTCCGCCAGCGCAAGATACATCCGCTCCACATCCATCTGCGCCAAAATACCAGCGCTGATAACATTTTTAGCCGCAATCATCAGTCCGCTGGTATTTCGATCCAGCCGATTCATGATCCGGCATACATAGGGATCTTCTGCGCCACCCAAATGATACGCCAGGGCATTGGCCACGGTGTGGGTGTGATGCCCCATGGAAGAATGGACGGCCAACCCGGCTGGCTTATCCAAGACAATGAGATCTTCATCTTCATAGACAATGGAAAGCGGAATGGGTTCCGGCTCTGTGTTTGGGGAAGGTGTTTCATCCCGAACGCAGATGGTCAGCTGGTCTCCCGCCTGCAAACGCCTCGTCTTGCGGACTCCCTGGTCTCCCAGACAGATTCCATCTGGCATCTGTTTTAGCCTTCTCAGCAGTTTCCTGGAACAGCCGCGCTGCTTCAAAAATTCCTCTATGGTTTGCCCGGCATCCGACTCGGATATTCGGTACGTAACTTTGCGCTGCATATTGCCTCCTTTTTAGCTGCTTCCATATCAAAGAAGCGGATTACTGATATGTTAAAGTCGCAGAATCGTCTGCGGCATCAACATCATAGCAAAAAGAATAGAAAAACACAAGAGAATGCCATACAGGGCATTTTCAGACTGGGGTTAAAAATGGAATTGAGTGATTTGATATTTGCCATAGAAATCATCGGCACCGTTGCTTTTGCCTTCTCCGGCACCATGGTTGCCATTGAGCAGAAACTGGATTTATTCGGCGTCTTGGTCTTGAGCATTGTAACTGCCGTGGGCGGCGGTCTCATTCGGGATCTGATACTCGGCATCCATCCGCCGCTTATGTTTCAAAATTCTATATATGCCAAGGTGGCAGCGGGCGTAGCTCTTGTCATGTTCCTTGTCATGTATTTCAACGCTTCCTTTTATGAGAGCCGATACATGGCGCTCTATACCTCCATTATGAACTTATTTGACGCCGTGGGGCTGGCAGCTTTTACCGTCATTGGAATCAATACTGCCTGCAATGCGGGATTTGGTGACCGCACCTTTCTCCTCATCGCCGTGGGCATGATCACTGGTTGCGGGGGCGGCATGGCACGGGACATAATGGCTGGTATCACTCCCGCCATTTTTCGAAAACATATTTACGCCAGCGCCTCTTTTGCCGGAGCCTTGGTGTGCGTTTACCTCCGTCCCTATTCCGTGAGTCTCTCTGTCCTCCTGGGAGCCATTGTTATTGTTCTGATCCGATATCTGGCGGCCAAATATCGCTGGAATCTGCCCAAAGTACCCCACCCCGATGTATAAGCGGGAAAAAATCCGGCCATACTACGGCAGGAAAAACTTTTTAGGAGGGCTCTGCTGTGAGTATTAATTTTAATGAAAGTAAAACGAAAGAGAATTTGATGCGTGCCTTTGCCGGGGAAAGTCAGGCCAGAAACCGCTATACCTTCGCAGCTTCCTGCGCCAAAAAGCAGCACCTGCATGTGGTGGAGGCTGTTTTCACCTTTACAGCCAATCAGGAGAAAGAACACGCTGAAATCTTTTATCATCATTTGAAGGAACTGGCCGGGGAAACCATTTCCGTGGACGGCGCCTATCCTGTGGATCTGCACGACGATGTGGTCAAGCTTTTACGCGCTGCTCAGCACAATGAATACGAAGAACACGACCCTGTCTATCAAACATTCGGAGATATCGCCGTGGAAGAGGGGTTTCACAAAGTGGCAGGATCCTTCCACCAAATCGCCAAAATTGAGAAAATCCACGGTGACCGCTTCGGTCGCCTGGCAGACCTCTTGGAAAATAACAAGCTATTTGTCTCCGACATGAAGACTGGATGGATCTGTTTAAATTGCGGATACGTCTATTATGGTCAGGAGGTTCCTCCCCAGTGTCCTGTATGCCACCATGACAGAGGGTATTTCATCCGCCTGACATTGGAACCTTTTACTCAAAATCAGACATACCAAAACTAAAGAACTGGGAGCCATTTTCTTTGTGTTCTTATCTCCCGCAGATGGAAACACGGCTGCACCTTTAAGGTTTTCTCCTGGAAGGTATGGCCGTGTTTTCCATCCATGAAATGAAAGAGATGCAGCAATGGCGTGTGTCGGAATCTTTTTAAAGAAAAATATTTTCTCCGGTTGACTTTGTTCTCTTCTCATGTCATAATGGTGTATATTACTGAATTATTACATATTTATTACACGGCACAGCGAAAAATTGTCAAAAATTATCTGGGAGTTTTCCCGAAACATTGAGGAGTGTTGAAGAATGAAACAAAATAGGTCAGGCAGAAGGAAAGTCGCCGCAGCGCTGGCCGCAGCATCTTTGGCTGTCGGTACCATTGCGTCCAATATTCTGACAGAGGATGGACAGGTACAAGCTGCCAGCAGCCGTCTGGAAGGCGCCATCCATGATATCTTCCCGGAAAGCTATTGGGCTGGTTTGGATGCTTTGCAGGCAGAACATCCAAATTGGCAATTTATTGCTTTTGAGACGGGCCTATCCTGGGAGGATTGTTTTGCGCCTTCTGATAAAGCCTACGAGCATGAAATGGAGTTGGCAAGGAACCTAATTCCCAGTTCTGGTTATCCCACATCTTGGTATTCCACTGAGGTGGAAGGCGCCTATAGCTGGACTCAAAACAGCTGGAATGTACTCAGTGCGCCCAATTGGATTCAGGCATCCCAAGAGGCGGTGGCCTACTGTATGGATCCAAGGAACTTTTTTACGGAAGAGCAGATTTTTCAGTTTGAACAGCAAACTTACAATGAGTTTCAGAGCGTAGAAGGTGTGGAGGCAATACTGAGCAGTGTCGGCTCCTATTGGATGAGAAGCGGAGAGGAGTCGGACCTTTATTATGAAGATGGCTCTCAGCGCGTTTATCTTACATACGCGGAAGCTTTTGTCAAAATTGGACAAGAGCTGGATATCAGTCCGTATATTCTCGCGTCCCGCGTGATTCAGGAACAGGGAAGCGGCACTTCGCCTCTGATTTCCGGCACCAAGTCTTTTACTCTGGCTGATGGGACTGTGGTGGATGGAGGCTATTACAACTATTTCAATATGGATGCCACCGATGGCGGAGATGTGGGATACGAACAGATTTATCAGAATGGTCTAAGAGAAGCCTACAACAATGGATGGGATACCCGGTATAAGTCTCTGTATGGAGGCGCCGCCAAATTGGCAGAGACGTTTTTGAAAAGAGGGCAGGATACCTTTTATTTCCAGAAATTCAATGTGGACAGCAGCAGCAACCGACTGTTTTGGGGGCAGTATATGCAAAATATTCTCGCTCCCCAGTCAGAGGGAAGAAACACCATGAAAGCTTATCAGGAGGCTGGAGGTCTGGATCACTCTTTTGTGTTTGTGATCCCTGTTTTTTCCGATATGCCAGACAGCTGTCCTTATCCCACCAAAGACGGCAATCCAAACTATAAGCTTTCTTCCATTATTGTCAATGGCCAACTTGCCCCTGGATTCCACATGGATCAGACTGACTACACCATGTCTGCCTCGGGAAGCGGTTTTTCCGTCAATGTATACGCCAATGCCTATGCCGATACCACATCCATTGATGTCAATGGCGTCAGCATGAAAGGGAAATTCAGCGCATCCATCCCCGTACAGGAGGGGAGCAATACACTCACCATAACTGCCACAGCAGAGAATGGAGACAGTTGTGTATACCGTATTCATCTGGATTGGGAGGAAAAAAATGCGAATAACGGTATGGACGGCAGCTACGTCATCAATGGCTACCGCACAGATGGCGAGTATCTCTCCAATGTGACACCGGGAACCACTGTCGGCGCCTTTCGCTCGCATATTACGTTAAACGGCGGCGCCAGTTTAACGCTTGCGGATGATCAAGGAACTCCATACTATGACAGCGATTTGATCCGCACAGGTACCATTGTGACTATTTCCAGCGGTTCGACTGTTTTGGCACAATATCGTGTAATTATTTATGGGGATATCAGCGGAGACGGTAAAATTGATATTGTGGATTTTACGTATATCAAATCTCAAATGCTTGGTCAGCTGAGTCTGTCTGGACTGCGCGCGGAGGCCGCAGACATTGACGGCGATGGTACCGTTGGTATCGTAGATTTCACATATTTAAAGAGTAAAATGCTGGATGTTATGGATATCCCGCAACATTAAAAATAGAAACGAGTTTCTGGCTCCCAGCCATATTGTTACAGATATGGCTGGGAGTTCAGGTGAATAGAGTTTCAGGAGGAAAACATGAAAAAATTTAGAGCAGTTTTTTTGGCCATCATTCTGGTTGTCATGGGAATACTTGGTTCTCCAGGATCCGTGTCCAAGGCGGCCAGCGCATCTTTTTCTATTAGTGTTGACAATTCGTCGGCCAGTGTGGGCAGTACCGTTCATGTAACCATATCGTTATCCACCGATTCATGGATTGCTGCTACATACTCTCTTATTTATGATTCATCTGTTCTCGCCCCAGCCGGTAATCCCAATGGACTCTTTGAGGACAGTCAAGCCGGAACATCTCAGACTGTTGCTTTCACGGTGATAGGAGCAGGCAGTTCTTCCATATCAGCCAGCGGACAGGCGTCTGTCATCGGAAATCCGGAAGAAACATTCTCCATTTCCAGCAACACTGCCACAGTAAGCGGATTTGAAACTCCCGTTTCCCCCTCCACAGATCCGGTTCCGCCCTCTACTGAGCCAGCTGCGCCGCCGACCGTGCCTCCCACCGAGCCATCTGCTCCGGCACCCACCGAGCCTTCCGCTCCGGCACCTTCTGACAACCCGGACGATGCTTTGGCGGAATCCATTGATGAGTCCATTCGTCAGTCGGAAATAGAGGCAGAATCCATTCGTAATTCCATCGCCGCCGCAGAGGCGGCTTCCCGCGAAGAATCTCTGCGGGCCCAGGAAGCTGCGGAAGAGTCTGCCCAGGAAGCTGCGGAAGAAACTGCCTCTGAAGAGTCAGCAGGGGAAACATTCCCGGAAGAAACACAGGATGCAGTGGCGGTACTCTCCTCTATGCTGGTGAATGGAAAAGCTCCAACCAGCGATGGACAGTCTCTGGATCTGGTATCCAGTCTGGAGGGCGTTACCATTCCAGAAGGCTATGAAATAAGCCGTATTTCCATTGATGGAACCGTGTACGAAGTGGCTGAGAGCGAGAATGGCCTTGTCTTATACTATCTCAGCAATGGAACAAATAGTGACTTTTACCTATTTGATGAGGATGCCAGAGTATTTTATCCCTTTGTCACAGTCACCTGGGAAGAAGAAGTATATGTGATCCTGAGGCCAGGAGAAAATATCCGCATTCCTGGAGATCTTGAATCTGCCGTATTGTCCATTGATGAAAAACCTGTCAGCGCTTGGCAGGCAGCAGATACACAGGACAGCACTGTTTTCGTTGTGTTCGCCGCTGATTCCCAGGGGCAGAGGGGATTTTACCGTTATGACACTTCTGACGGATCCATGATCTCTTATTCTGCATCAGATATAGACACCGCAGTCACATCCTCCAGCGCGGCCGCTTCCAGCACAGCGCAGCGTACCGGAAATGCCGGAGGATCTGTTCTGACAATTTTGATTGGACTGGGATGTGTCATTGTTCTTTTATTCATTGCTTTGATTGTGGTATTGGTTCTCAGGAGTCGCTCCAAAAAATCAGAGCAATTTGAGGATGGAGAAGAGGATGAAGATTATGACGATTACGATGATTATGATGAAGACTCTGGATTCATTGACCAGTCTCTGATTCCAGATGACACTTCTTTAACCAGTGATGAGCAAGCCTTCTTTGACCAAGAGCCCATGGTCACGCCAAACGCTGATGATGCAAATCGCCACGAGGATAGCATGGGTTCCAGTACATCCGACTCTGCTCAGCCTGCCAAAGAACCGTCAGATTTTTCCGATGACAGTATGATAGATCTGGAGGCTCTTTCCAAAGCGCTCTCAGACATTGCTCCTGCTGCACCATCCGAAAAAAGCCAGCAGACAAACACACAAAAATTGGATATGCTCAGCAGGGAATTGGAGCAGGAACAGAAAAATTCCCCCAAAGAGCCTTTATCTGATGACGATTTTGAGATCACTGAATTTGATGATTAGCGTTCAGCACGCTGTTTTGCTTAGATGACTTTAAAATACCGGGAAAGAAATCAGTCTGTTTGTCTTTCCCGGTATTTTGCCGTTTCAGATTGGGGATTGGAATAAGAACAGCATGGACTGTTCATGAATTTTTTATATTTTCCCACTGGTATTG
Source organism: uncultured Lachnospiraceae bacterium (assembly GCA_904420225.1). Lineage (GTDB taxonomy): Bacteria > Bacillota > Clostridia > Lachnospirales > Lachnospiraceae > Fimimorpha. The sequence continues at coordinate 7,463 of CAJFUP010000033.1, read as the reverse complement.
TCAGGACGTGTGTGCTATAATGCATATAACAAAAGATAGGAGAGTGACTATGACGATAAAAAGAAGAGTAACAAAATTATTGGTGGGCGTATTGACAATTGGCTGTCTTTGTGTGGACACTGTTTCCATTCCGTCATTGGCAGACACCACAGAAGCTGTGACGGCTTCTATATCGGAACGCTTACTGCTGGAAGATCTGCAATGTTCTCCTGTTGATATTGAATTTTCACCGGATGTTACTACATACCGGGTCGTTGTTCCAGAGGATACAGAAAAGATTCTTGTGAGCGCACAGCTTGCGGACCCCTCTTCCATCTATCGCGTCATTGGAAATAACAATCTGCAGCCCGGTTCCAATACCGTGACTGTGGAGGTGGAGGACCTTGAGGGAAATACCAATGTTTACGAAATCCAAGTGATTGTGGGAGAGGTGACCGACACCACTGCTTTGGATACGACTGAGACAGAAGAAACCATTTCTTCTTCGGATGGTCAAGAGGTGCCGTCCATGGCAGTCATCTCTGGAGCGGCGGAAACCACCGTATCCCCTACGACCGCGGCGTCATCTGGCGATTCCAGCTTTTGGGATACAGTAAAACTTTTTTTGGATGATTCCAGTCATTTCACCTGGATGATAGGAGGAATAGGAGGCCTGGTGGTTCTCCTGGCCGTGGTCTGCATTGTTCTTTCGCTGCGAAAGACAAAAGGCGGGACCAAAAAGAAGTCGGCTTCCCCAGAGGATTTCGGTTCAGCGGATACGTCTCCGGTTTCTTCTGTTGAGCAGGAGAAAAATAATATGCAGGAGGAAGATCTTTCCAATCTTTTTGAGGATCTTCAAACCACGCTGTCCAAAGAGGAACTGAAGTCAGAAACCATTCAAGACGGAGAAGACAGCGCAAAATCTGGGCAGGAGACTGCCAAGACGGAAGAAACAAATACGGAGGATGACGGCGATCCATTTGAAATTGTCGATATCGACAAACTGTGACGGATGGGGAGAACGGATTCCTTCTGAAAAAGGAGACGGAGATGCTGTATGATTTTAAAAATTGATTTTAACAGTGATGAAGCACTTTATTTGCAGCTTCGCAATCAGATTATTTTGGGAATAGCCACCGATGAACTTCGGGAAGGGGATTCTCTGCCGTCGGTCCGTCAGTTGGCCGATCACATCGGCATTAATATGCATACTGTAAACAAAGCGTACGCCGTGCTGCGTCAGGAAGGTTTTGTCAAAGTGGATCGCAGACGGGGAGCCATTGTTTGCCTGGATTCAGACAAATATTCGGCTTTGGAGGAACTTCACAAGGAGCTGGGAGTTGTCTTGGCCAAGGCCAGGTGTAAAAATATCACCCGAGATGAAGTTCACAATTTAATTGATCAAATATACGATGACTATTTTTCTCCCCAACGATTTGGGAATTCCCCACAGGAAGAATAATGTGTACAGTCCCCATTGTCGCATGGTTTTTCAGGGGGAAAGGAGGATATCAATCCATGTTGTGTGAAAGATGTAAAATAAGAGAGGCAAGTGTTGTCCTGACTGAAGTAGTAAACGGTGTCCGTACAGAGCACAATCTCTGCAGCCAGTGCGCCACAGAGACGGATCTGGGGCAGTACCTGGATACCGATTTCCCGTTTGCCAAAATTTTATCCGGAATTCTTGGCATTACTCCAGAGGCCCAGGATCCTCAGACAGAAAAAATGAATCAGCTGGCCTGCCCGACATGCAAAATGACATATGGAGAATTCATCAAAAACAGTCGCTTCGGATGTCCAGATTGCTACGATACTTTTGGCCTGCTGCTGAATCACAATATACAAAAACTTCAGGGCAGCGATACCCATGTGGGGAAACGCCCCCTCTATCAGAAAAATGGCGAATCCCATGCCCAAAATGTGGAGTCTGCCCGTGAGATGGAGACAAAAGAAGAAAAACTGGCCATTTTGACCTCCCGACTTCAAGAAGCCATTGAGGAGGAAGAATACGAATCTGCCGCCAAATATAGGGATGAAATCAAAGCATTAAAGGAGGATATGGGAATTGCGTAAATGGTATGAAGCGGGGGGCATGGAAGACGATATTGTGGTGGTCAGCCGAATTCGTCTTCTTCGCAACCTGAAAGGCTATAAATTTCCTGCCCGGCTTTCGGCAGACGAGAAAAAGGAACTGAACCAGTCCATCGGCAAAGCTTTGGAAGTGCTGCCTGCCCGTTTTGGTCAGACCTTTGAATCCTGTACGTTGGATGAATTTTCCGATATTCATAAGATGGCGCTGAAAGAGCGCCATGTAATTAATCAGTCTGCCTTGGATAGCGATTCTTCCATTGGCGTCACCCTTTCGGCCGATGAATCCATTAGTATCACCACCAATGCCAATGACCACATCCGCATTTTGGTGTCCCGTTCCGGTCTTGACTTGGAAGAAGCACTGAAGGATGCCAACAAGGTTGATGATGCCATAAATGAAACGTTTGAATATGCGTTTGATGAAAAGCTGGGATATATGACAGCCTTCCCCACCAATATGGGAACAGGCCTCCATGCCTATTTGATTCTTCATCTTCCCCTTTTATCTTCCAGCCGCAAATTTCGCGTGCTGTTGGATGGCATCAGCCGCTACGGCGTCGCCGTAAAAGGGGCCTTTGAAGCGGGAAACGACAATCCTGGCAGTCTTTTTGTCTTATATAACCAAAAAACTCTCGGTGTGTCTGAAAAGGATATTGTGCAGGTATTGACAAAGGTGGCCGGTCAGCTGGCATCCCAGGAACGGGCCGTCCGCAAATATTCTGTGGAAGCCCACAGGGATGAAATTGAAGATTGTATCTATCGCTCTTATGGGATTTTGAAATATGCTAGAACCATAACATTCAAAGATGCCATGAACTATCTGTCTCAGCTTCGTTGGGGCATGGAGATGAATCTTCTTCCTGTGGAAGAAATGATTCCCTGTTATCAGTTGATGCTGGGGGTTCAGCCAGCAAATCTTCAGGTTCTCTATGACAAACCAATGAAAAAAGAAGAATTGGATCGGGTACGGGCGTCCTATCTTAGACAGTTTCTTCCCCCTCTGGAGCCGGAGACATAAAAACTGTATATAATAAATGAAGGAGAGACTTATGTTAGATCGCTTTACAAAAAAAGCCCAGCAAGCGCTTTCTTTGGCGGAAAGCACAGCAGAAGAGCTGGGACATCATTATATAGGAACAGAACATATTTTAGTGGGTCTTTTGCAGGAAGGAACCGGTGTGGCGGCCAGATTGTTGGAGGCATACGGCGTGCGGGAGGATAAAGTCTTGGAATTAATTCGCCGTTTGATTGCTCCTTCCAATCCTGTCTCTTTGCAGGAACCCAACGCTTACTCTCCCAGCGCCGCGGCTGTTCTGGAAAATAGTTACATGGAAGCGCGCCGATTCAAGAGTCAGCTGGTGGGAACAGAACATATTCTTATTGCCATGCTGAAACGGGTGGACTGCTCAGCCACTCGTCTGCTGACCACTATGGAGGTCAATATCCGAAGACTTTACGTGGATCTTTTGGTATCCATTGGTCAGGATGCTGGGGCATATAAAGATGATATTCCCGGAACAGCCAGAACCTCCAGGGACAGCCGCACTCCCAATTTGGAACAATACGGAAGAGATTTGACAGAGTTGGCCAGTGAAGGGAAGTTGGATCCTGTCATTGGCAGGGAACAGGAAATCAACCGTGTGATTCAAATTTTGAGCCGCCGTACCAAAAACAATCCCTGTCTCATTGGCGAACCGGGTGTGGGAAAGACAGCCATCGCCGAGGGGCTGGCGGCTCAAATTGTGAAGGGCAATGTACCGGAAACCATTAAGAGTAAGCGCGTTGTCACTCTGGATCTGTCGGGAATGATAGCAGGTGCCAAATACCGCGGTGAATTTGAAGAGCGTATTAAAAATATCATCAATGAGGTGAGAAATGACGGTCAAGTGATTCTATTCATTGATGAGATCCATACCATCATCGGAGCCGGAGGCGCCGAAGGCGCCATGGATGCCGCCAATATTTTAAAACCATCTTTGGCACGAGGGGAAATTCAGCTGGTGGGCGCCACCACCATTGATGAGTATCGCAAACATATCGAAAAAGACCCGGCATTGGAACGCCGTTTTCAGCCTGTCATGGTGGAAGAGCCCTCCGAGGAGGAGACGTATTTGATTCTGTGCGGACTCAGAAAAGCCTATGAGGACCATCACCATGTAATGATTACTGACGCCGCTCTTCATGCTGCCGTCCGCCTGTCTGCCCGCTACATCAACGACCGATTTCTGCCGGACAAAGCCATTGATGTCATCGATGAGGCGTCTTCTAAGGTTCGTCTGGCTTCCTATGTGGCTCCCGCTGAAATTAAATCTTTGGAGCAGGATATCGAAAAGCTCAATAAGGCCAAAGAAAATGCCATAAAAAACGAAGCATATGAGAAAGCCGGAGAGATCAAAAAGCGTCAGGAGAAAAAACGGGAAAAAATCGAAAAACTCATGGCAAAATGGGAAAAGGATAAACAGAATAATCGGCCCAAGGTGGGTGAGAATGAAATCGCCGATATCATTTCCGGCTGGACCAAGATTCCGGTAAAAACTCTGGAGGAAGGGGAAGCGCAGCGGCTTCGCCAGCTGGAATCCATACTCCATCAGCGCGTGGTTGGGCAGGATGAGGCGGTTACCGCTTTGGCAAAAGCAATCCGCAGAGGCCGCGTAGGTCTAAAAGATCCCAAGCGTCCCATAGGTTCTTTCCTCTTTTTGGGTCCCACCGGCGTTGGAAAAACAGAACTTTCAAAGGCTTTGGCAGAGGCTCTGTTTGGAACGGAAAATTCCATTATCCGCATTGACATGTCAGAATACATGGAAAAGCACAGTGTCAGCAAAATCATTGGTTCTCCGCCGGGATATGTGGGTTATGAAGAGGGCGGTCAGCTCAGCGAAAAAGTGCGGAGGAATCCCTACTCTGTCATTTTATTTGATGAGATAGAAAAGGCTCACCCAGATGTGTTTAATATTCTTCTCCAGGTATTGGATGATGGGCAGATCACTGATGCCCAGGGACGCAAAATAGATTTTAAAAACACGGTGCTGATTATGACTTCCAACTGCGGTGCGGAAAACATCATTTCGCCCAAACGCCTGGGATTCGGCGCCGCTTCCTCTGAAAAGGAAGATTATGAGTTTATGAAAAACCGCGTCATGGAAGAAGTCAAACGCACCTTTAAACCTGAATTTTTGAATCGAATCGACGATATGATTGTGTTCCATCCTCTCACAAAAGAAGATATGAAACAGATTGTCAATATTATGTTAACCTCTATTCAAAAGCGCACCAAGGAACAATTGGGTATGCAGTTGGAGGTACAGGAGGATGCCAAAGAATTCCTGGTGGAAAAAGGTTATGATGAAAAATATGGCGCTCGTCCTCTGCGGCGTACGATTCAGACCCAGTTGGAAGATATGCTGGCCGAAGAGATCCTAAGTGGATCTGTGGGAGAAAAAGATACCGTATCTGTGTCAAGAGGAGAGTCTGGCTTAAAATTTCAGGTGTGTACTTCCTGATAAATAATGGTATGAAAAATCCCAAAAAGATTTTTCTGCAAGAGCTGGATGTTTTACGATATTTATAGTATAATCTATTTATCTTTCCGGAAGGCATCGGGGATTTCGGGAAGGGAACTAAGGAGAATAAGTAGGAGGGTTACCCATGTCTGTAGTTACAGAATTAATTCGCACAGAAGCAGATGGCTCAATTAGTTTTGGAAATTATGAGTTGAAAAGCAAAACCAAGGTATCCGATTTTGAACACAATGGGGATCTATATAAGGTAAAAACCTACCAGGAAATCACAAAACTGGAGCGAAATGGGATGTTTGCCTATGAATCCGTACCGGGTACAGCTGTGACAAATTTTAAAACCACAGAGAGCGGTCTTTCTTTCACCGTGGAAGGACCAGAAGATGCCCAAATCATCGTCGGCGTCAAGGATGATACGGAATATGCTTTGAGCATGGATGGGCAGAAGATAGATGAGTATGAAACGGATTTAAGCGGAAAGCTTGTCTTCAGTGTTGAACTGGAGATTGGAAAACGTGTCAATATCTCCATTGAAAAGGTAAAATAACATATGGCAAAAGCAAAATCCACGGTATATTTTTGTAAAGAATGCGGATATGAGTCCGCCAAATGGATGGGACAGTGTCCGGGGTGCCGCCAGTGGAATACTTTTGTCGAAGAACCAGTGATCAAAAAAGCCGAAGGGGTAAAACGGTTGTCTGTTCATGCGGCGGACAGCCGGAAGCCCTCTCGGCTTTCTGACATTTCCACAGCAGAAGAAGACCGGATTACCACTGGAATTCATGAATTGGACCGGGTGTTGGGAGGTGGAATTGTTCAGGGGTCTTTAACCCTTGTGGGAGGAGATCCTGGAATCGGCAAATCCACTCTGCTTCTTCAAGTATGTCGCAATCTGGCGGCCTTTGGAAAGCGGATTCTCTACATTTCCGGAGAGGAATCCCTAAAACAAATTAAAATGCGGGCTGGGAGAATGGGAGACTTTTCCGGCGAACTTTATCTTTTATCCGAAACCAGTCTGGATGTCATAGAAGCACAAATTCTGACCATGAAGCCAGATATGGCAGTGATTGATTCCATTCAGACCATGTACAGAGACGATATTGGCGCAGCTCCGGGAAGCGTCAGCCAGGTGAGGGAATCCACAAACACACTGATGCAGATCGCGAAAACCCAGGCCATTTCCATATTTCTAGTGGGCCATGTCACCAAGGAAGGGGTTGTGGCCGGACCACGGGTTCTGGAACATATGGTGGATACGGTTTTATATTTTGAGGGGGACCGCAGCGCTGTATATCGTCTTCTTCGCGCCGTTAAAAATCGTTTTGGTTCCACCAATGAGGTTGGCGTCTTTGAAATGGGATCGACCGGCCTCGATGAGGTTCCCAATCCATCCGCTTATATGCTGAATGGACGGCCGAAGGACGCTTCCGGATCGGTTGTGGTGTGTTCCATGGAAGGTACACGCCCCATACTCTTGGAAATACAGGCGCTGGTCTGTAAGACCAATTTCGGGCTTCCCAGACGTACCAGTGCAGGTACCGATTACAATCGTGTCAATCTGCTCATGGCTGTTCTGGAAAAGCGCCTGGGACTTCATCTTTCCGAATGCGATGCCTATGTCAATATCACCGGAGGAATGAAGGTGACAGAACCGGCGGTGGATTTGGCCATTATTCTGGCCATTGCATCCAGCTTTTACGATAAGGCGCTGCCGGATGGGACCGTGGCATTTGGGGAAGTGGGACTCACTGGAGAGGTTCGCGGCGTCAGTATGGCTCAGCAGCGCGTTGCTGAGGCAAAAAAGATGGGTTTCGTCACCTGTATCCTCCCTTACGTATGTCTTGACAGTTTAACTCCCACCCCAGAAATCCGTTGCAT
>CAJFUP010000032.1 GCA_904420225.1 uncultured Lachnospiraceae bacterium | reverse complement strand
TCTCTTTTCCGGCTACCAGTTATACCTGATATACAGCGAGTATAAAGAGGGAACGGACGACTATGATAGAATCCGCGACTCGGTATTCCGAGTGGAAACCAAGGCGTGGACACAGGAAAATGAAGAGGCGGACGGCCAGACCCCGGCGGAAGACCAAAATCAGGGGCAGGATAATCAGGGATCGGCGGGAGACCAAAATCAGGGGCAGGACAATCAGGGATCGGCGGCTGTCTCCGCAGGCGACGGCGGTATGCGCGTGATTTCCAAAGAGGGTCCCCTGACCATCAATGGGATTTCTCTGGGAATGCTTTTGGGCAGTCAGTATCAGTGTGATTTTGACGCCCTTAATGCCATGAATTCTGAGGTGGTGGGCTGGATTCGCATCGAAGATACCAACATCAATTATCCCATGGTCCAGACCACGGACAATGAAAAGTATCTCCGCCTGACACTGGATGGGAAGTGGAACAATGCGGGAACTATTTTTGTGGACTATCGGGTGGCGGATCCCTTTATCAGTGAAAACACCATTATCCATGGCCATAACCAAAGGAATAAAGCCATGTTCCATGATTTGACTCTGTATTTGGATCAGGAATTCTGGGAGAGTCATCCATATGTGACGGTGCTGACGCCGGAAAAGAATTATCTGTATCAGATATATTCTTGCTATCAGTCTCCAAATGTGAGCAAAACATACAATTGTGAGTTTTCCAGTCCGGAGCAGTATCAGCAATATCTGGATTATACGGTGTCCCAATCCCTGTATGATACGGGAATATCCGTGTCTTCCTCAGATCGCATTGTCACGTTGTCCACATGCAACAATGATTGGGACGATACCAGAATGGTGGTACACGCCAAGCTGATTACCGGATAGAATGGGGCAGGTGGCCGCCTGCTAAGGAAAGAAAAACAGGAGGAAAAAGGGAATGGGTGCAACAGTAAACCCGGCAGAAATATTTGGCCAGAATGTATTCAACGATACGGTCATGAAAGAGCGTCTGCCAAAGAAAATATATCAGGAATTGAAGAAAACCATTGAGAATGGGGCGGAGCTGAGTCCTGTGGTGGCAGAGGTGGTGGCCAATGCCATGAAAGACTGGGCAGTGGAAAAAGGAGCGACTCATTACAGCCACTGGTTTCAGCCCATGACGGGAATCACGGCAGAGAAGCAGGACGCCTTCATCTCTGCTCCCCGTCCCGACGGAAAAACCATTCTGGAATTTTCCGGAAAAGAGCTGATCAAGGGCGAGCCGGACGCCTCTTCTTTCCCATCAGGAGGGCTGCGGGCTACGTTTGAAGCCAGGGGATATACCGCTTGGGACTGTACGTCGCCGGCCTTCATCCGGGAGGACGCGGCCGGGGCGACTCTGTGCATTCCCACAGCATTCTGTTCCTACACGGGAGAGGCTTTGGACAAAAAGACGCCCTTGCTGCGCTCCATGGAGGCTTTGAATACCCAGGCGCTGCGTATTTTGCGTCTGTTCGGAAATACCACGTCCAAGAAAGTGACGCCGTCTGTTGGCCCGGAGCAGGAATATTTCCTGGTGGACAGAGAAAAGTACATGAAGAGGAAAGACTTGATCTTCACTGGCAGGACATTATTCGGCGCCATGCCGCCCAAGGGCCAGGAATTGGAGGACCACTATTTCGGCGCCATTCGGGAGCGGGTGGGTTCCTTTATGAAAGATGTCAACGAGGAACTCTGGAAACTGGGAGTATCCGCCAAGACCCAGCACAACGAAGTGGCTCCCGCCCAGCATGAGCTGGCGCCCATCTATGCCAATGCCAATATTGCGGTGGATCACAATCAGCTGATCATGGAGACGCTGAAAAAGGTGGCGGAGCGCCATGGAATGATGTGCCTGCTCCATGAAAAACCCTTTGAGGGTGTCAACGGTTCCGGAAAGCATAACAACTGGTCCATTGTCACCGATGACGGCATTAATCTTTTGGATCCCGGTGTGACTCCCCATGAGAATGTCCAATTTCTTCTGGTACTGGTATGTATCTTAAAAGCCGTGGACCGGCATGCGGATTTGCTGCGGGAGTCGGCGGCGGATGTGGGCAATGATCACAGACTGGGAGCCAATGAGGCGCCTCCGGCTATTGTTTCAGTCTTTCTGGGTGAGCAGCTGGAAGACGTGCTGCTGCAGCTGATCAGTACGGGAGAGGCCACCCGCTCCATTCAGGGAGGAACTCTGCGCACTGGTGTGGCCACACTGCCGGATTTTGTTAAGGATGCCACAGACCGCAACCGCACTTCTCCCATGGCCTTTACGGGGAATAAATTTGAATTCCGTATGGTGGGATCCCAAGATTCGGTGGCAGAGCCCAATGTTGTCATGAATGCCATTGTGGCAGAGGCGTTTTCAGAAGCCGCCGACGTGTTGGAGCAGGCCGCTGATTTTGATATGGCAGTGCACGATCTGATCAAAGAATACGCAGCGGAACACTACCGCATTGTGTTCAACGGCAATGGATATTCCCAGGAATGGGTGGAGGAGGCTAAACGCCGGGGGCTCCCCAATATTCGCTCCATGGTGGATGCCATTCCCGCCCTGGTGACGGATAAAGCGGTGAAACTGTATGAGACATTTGGCATCTATACCAGATCGGAGCTGGAGTCTCGGGCCGAGATTTCTTATGAGGCGTATGCCAAGGCCATAAATATTGAGGCCAGAACCATGATCGATATGGCCAGCAAGCATATTATCCCAGCGGTGGTTCGTGCGGTACAGAAATTGGCGGAATCCATGAATGCCGTGTCCAGTGCATGCCCTGAGGCGGATGTCAGCGTTCAGAGGGAACTTCTCATGGAAACGTCTGCATACTTGGCGGAGACGAAGCGTGCGCTTTCCCGGCTCATTCAAAAGACTGACCAGGCGGCGGCAGTGGAAGAGGCGGAGCAGCGGGCCAGGACTTATCATGATCTGGTGGTGCCGGAGATGGATGCGCTGCGTGCGCCGGTGGATAAGCTGGAAATGATTGTGGACAAGAGTATGTGGCCCATGCCTTCTTACGGGGATTTGATCTTCGAGGTTTAAAAAGGCGTTCTGGCTGCCGCAGATACAGAGGCGGATTCACAGCATAGGAGGGACGGCGTGGATTGGATGGAGCAGGAGACAGTTAACCGCATCAATCAATACGAAAAAAAGATCATCAGCGACAAAGAGTTTCCGGTGCAGATTTTTGAGAATAAAATTCAAAAACCAGGTCGATATTTTGCCGCCCATTGGCATGAGCATATTGAGATGCATTATATTGTCAGGGGAAAGGCGCAGATCGTGTGCGGCCAAAAGCGCATGTGGGGAGAGCCCGGCAATTTGATTATCTGCAACGGCAATGAGCTTCATGAGGGGTTTTGCCTAGAGCGTCCCATGGAGGCCATTGTGATCATTTTTGAGCTGGATGCACTGTCCAGGGAGTTGGGCAATCAGAACGTGGTTTTCCATCATCATATTGGAGACGATGCCTGTGTGCGCCGCCTGGTTCCCGGTATCTATGAGGAATGCCAAGGGAAACGGGAGGGCTATAAATTGGCGGCTAAAGGAATGATCTATCAGCTGTTGGCCCATCTTATCCGAACCTATTCCGCAGCCAGCCTGACAGACAGCGAAAGACAGAAACGGGATAAGATGTTGAAACGTCTCAATACTGTGCTGGCTTATATGGAGTCCAACTATACGAAGCCCCTCACAAACCGGGAGCTGGCGCAGCTGGTTCATTTAAGTGAAGGGCGTTTTAGCCACATATTCAAAGAAAGTATGGGAAAAAGCCCGCTGAATTACATCAATGAAGTACGTCTCAAAAAGGCCTGGAATCTTTTGAGTCAGCGGGGGATGAGCGTTTCCCAGACGGCGGCCATGGTGGGATTTCAGGACTTGAATAATTTCAGCCGTCAGTTCAAACGCCATTTCGGATATCCGCCCTCTCAGACCGTGATGCAACAGGAGGGGAAGGCAGAAAAACAGTGAAGTCCCTGAAAATTAGTCGCGGAATATGGAAATTGACAAAGTAACTGCTGCCCTGCAGCTGTTTCGGTGGCCCGGTGGGCTTTCCAGACAGATGCAGGGCATTTTTATTGCCCTGACATATTGTGTATTAAATTTTCAAAAAACACACAATATGTGAAAAATATCTGGAATAAAACAAAAAAACTCCGTAATCTCTACAATTTGTCGCTTGCTTTTTATGGCCATTATGGCATAATAAATCCATCAGAATCAGTTCAAAAGACATTTCTAAGAATCATTTCAAAACATTTCAAGAGCCATTCTGCTGCCGCATACGGTTTTGTGTGGCCATTATCCCGGGAACATAGGAGAGCTTTGGATTCATGCAGTTTCATAATCGGAGAGGAGATCCATATGGTAGGAAAGCAATTGAAACAAAAAATCACAGCACTTTTTGCAGTGATTCTGGCATTGTTTTGTCTGACGGGTGCCGTGTCGGCGGTGCCGGGGGACGAGGTGCATGAGCCAACCAGTACAGTATATTGGGAAGAGGAGGAAGAAAGCCAGTCTCTGCAGGGGAAAGAATATGAGGTAGATCAGGGACTGCCCCAAGGACATCTGCTGCAGGGAGGCCGCAGCAATATTGTGGTGACCACACCCGAGCAGATGTTTGTTCTGGCGGGATACCGCTCTGTGTTTCTAGAGCCTGATGGCCAGATGACAGAGACGGGCGGCATCAGCGGCATTCCGCTGCATTTCCACTATGGTTCCGACGGAAATACGGCATTTTGCCTCGGTGTGAATCTGGCAAATCCCGATGGTTCCATTTCTTATGGAGAAGCGGATTTGGATGCCGCCTACGGAGAAAAATTGGAACAGGTATCGGCCATTGTGCAAAATTCCATTTTAAAATTCTCAGATGACAGACAGGAAAATGTTCTGCCCCAGGCATGGCAGCATTTATCCTATGAGGATGCCCAGTATGCCGCGCAGCTGGCCATTTGGAACGTCCTTTTGGGAACTCCGGGGAACGAGCCGGAAATGGACGGAAACGGATGGTTCAATGATGCCTGGCTTTACCAGAATGTTTATTTTCCCCGCTTGGAAAATTTGGAAGATGGCAGCGACGTCATAGGCTTTTATGAATATCTTCTGGAGACAGAGACGGTAAAAGGTCCCAGCGCTGAGTGTCAATTGGGGCAGCCAGTATATGGAGGAGGCGAATTTCGGATTCCTCTGGCCGTGAGAACGGAGGAGGCCAGTGGAGGGACCATGCTGGAAGTAGAAAACTGTGGAGGGCAGCCATGGCTTTTGCGGGCGGATCAGACGCAGGAGGAGCCTACGTATGACAGTGCGGCGGGGGTATACCGTTTTTCTTGGGCTGGGAGTGTGGATGAAGAGATGACGCTGGTGCTTCCGGCAGTGGGAAATGATGACCGGACGATTTCGTTTGAGATATTCGCCAAATCCAATGCCGTCAGTTCCAACCTGGTTTACCTGATTCCCAGCGCTTCCGATTACCAAAACCTGATCAAGGTGGAACCAAGAGAAGTGGAGACGGTCTCGGCAAGGGGGCAAGTGCAGCTTCCCAAGGTGACGGCCGATGGGTTCATTGAGAAAAAGGACATGGGAGCCGATGTCCCCATGGAAAAGGTGCGGTTTCATATCTGGTCGGATCAGGGGATGGATCAAATAGTAGAAACGGCACAGGACGGCCGGTATACCCTGGAAAATCTTCTTCCAGGCCAATATTACTATCAGGAACAGCCGGTAGCAGGATATGTGGGCAATGGAGAAATTTATAGTTTCACAGTGGATCAAAATGGAGAGATTTCCGGTGAGATCGGTGTGGGGGAGATACCCTTTACGGTGGAAAACCTCCGCTACTGCGATGTGACAGTGGTGAAAAAGATTAAGAAGGATGATATTGTTTGGGCACATGGCAATCCCATATTTTTGTTTTCCGTAGAGGGGGAAGATTTGCGGGGGATCCGGCATACATACTGGGGGAGTATTGCTTTTACAGAAGAAGAAATGGATGGGCCAATGGATGAGCAGGGATATATCAGCCTGGAATATACCTTTCGCAACATTCCCATGGGAAGCGCCTATCGGGTGACGGAAGAACAGGGAAATAGATATCATTTGGAGGAAGTTTCGTCAGAGGACAGTAATGTCTCCATTCAGGTCATGGACCCGTCTTCTGACGGGGAAAAGGAATGGCGGATTGTGGCGGATCTTCGGCAAAAACCGGAGGGGACGCGCATTACATTTGTCAATGAAAAAGTCAGAAATGACGGCTATAGTGATACGTCACTGGTGAAAAATGGAATTCCTCTGGCCACTTCACAGGATGCTGTCAATCAGTGAGGAGCGGAGTATGCGCAGAGTGTTCAGATGGGTGTTTCGGGCGGCTGTGGCCGTAGTTTTGCTGCTGATTATGACCGTGTATGTTCCTCCGCTGTTTGGGCTGCTGGTATATGAAGTTGGCAGCGGCAGTATGGAGCCAGAATTGAAGACAGGTGCGCTGGTTTTCGTTCGGCAGGGTCAGTTCGTCCAGGAGGGGGATATTATTGCATTTCAGCTTAAAGGGCAGGCCTGCTGTGTCCACCGGTGCATTGCTGTTGGGGAAGACGGGACATATGTCACCAAGGGAGATAACAATGATGAGCCGGATGTACGTCCTGTCAGCCAAGAGGAGATCATCGGAAAGGCGGTATGGTCTGTGCCGTATATGGCATATGTGACGGCTTTTTTTCGTACCGGGCCGGGAATCGGACTTATGGCCGGTATTTTTATGGGAGCCATGATACTGGAGCTTATCCCTGAAAGATATTTTTGGTCCGGGAGCGCTTCGGTTTATCATAGAAAAATTAATGAAAAATAGGAGGTAGGAAGTATGAAGCAAACGACACAAAATGGAGCAAAGAACAGGAGAAGAGCCGCAGCGGGGATAGCCGGTATTGTGGGGCTGGGGCTTGTGGCTTTGGGAATCGCCGGATGGAAGCCCATATCCGCTTATTTTACAGATATGGCCGGCGTGACCAATGAGTTTACCACAGGAAAGGTGGATATCGAAGTGGAGGAACCCAATTGGCCGGGGGATCAGGAGGATGTGGTGCCAGGCGATATTATCCCCAAGGATCCCCAGATTACATCCAAAGCTGTGACGCCCAGCTTTGTCTACCTTCAAGTGAAGGTACCTGTGGCCAATGTGACCATGGTCAATGAAGATGGAACCAGGACAGAGAAAGAGGAGCATCAGCTCATAACATATGGCTGCGGCGAAACGGCGGACTCTGTGGACGGGCCTGAGGCGGCCCTGGACATGGAGCATGGATTGACCGCCAATGTGGGGAAGAATACAGAGGATAGCTGGAGTCTGGTGAAAGCGGAGACCACGCAGACAGATGCCTCTGATCCTGTTATCCGTTATAACGTGTATACGTATTCCTATAATAAAGTGCTGCTGGAGGGAGAAACAACAGAGCCTCTTTTTGAAAAAGTACGGATGATTAATGTCATAGAGGGAGAACTGGACAGCGTAAAATTGGAAATTCCCATTAAAGCCTTTGCGATACAGGCGGCACACACGGGAACTGATCCGGACAGTCCGGATGATGGAAACGACTATCCCACAGATCCGGAGCAAGTGCAGAAGGAGGCAAAGCTGGCATATGAAAAATATCTGAACCAGAATGCGGGAAATGGGGAGAAAGATGCCCATGCTGACAGCAGCTTGGATCAGGCCATCCAGGAAACCGCCGCAGAATCAGAACCGGAAACGCAGGCAGGCCAAGGCGATGAAGAAATGGTATAAAAGTAGTAAGGGAATACTGCGGGAAAAAGGAAGGAAATGAGAAAGAATGAAGAGGAAGGGAAAGACCGCACCCATTCTGTGTTCTGTCCTGCTGTTTGCCGCAGCCGGGATTACGGGAGTCATTGCCTATCAGACAGATGGTGGCAATGTGGAAAATCGGCTGACGCCAGGATTCAATGACAGTCAGGTGACGGAGGAGTTTCCCCAGCCAGATCCCGTATTCCCGGAAGAAGAACAGATTCTCACCAAAAAGGTGGCAGTTACCAATGTGGAGGGAGTTCCTTGTTTTGTCAGAGTTGCGCTGCGTGTCAGCACCAGCGATATACCGGTGATTTTTCAATTCGAGGGAAAAGACGGATACCATGAAGCGGATTGGGAGTTGGGAGAGGACGGATATTATTATTATCAGCATGTGCTGGAGGAAAAAGAGACCACCAGTGTGCTGGTGGATGGTGTTCGGATCGGAGGAGAGGCTTCTTTGGAGGAATACCTCAATGCCACAGAGGAACTGGATATTCTGGTATATGCCGAGACTGTGCAGGCAAAGAATGGGGATACAGGAGAATACTGGCCTTCCCCTGGGGAGGCATGGAAGTACTATTTGAATACGCCGCAGACCCGCGGGGATACCAGAGAAGGAGGCGGGGGAATGAGAGAATGAAATACATAAAGAGACGTGGACAGTGCAAAATCAGAGAGAGATACACCCGGGCCAACGGTCAAAACAGAGGGATGAGCCGTATGGGAGTGGGACGTCTCCTGGCGTGTATGGCGCTGGCGGCAGTGGGATTTGGAGGAACGGCAGCGGCGGCCGTACTCCAATATCAGGCGAAAACAGTGAACTGGCTGAGAACAGGCAATGTGAAGATTGCTCTTGAGGAATTTATGAGACAGGAAAATGGAGAGGAGGCGGAATTTTTTTGGGAGGAACCGGTGCTGCCGGGACAGCGGCTCAGCAAGATTCCCAGGATCACCAATTTATCAGCCAATTGTTATGTCCGTGTGGCTCTGGAATGGGGCGGCGAGGCGGAACTGGATGAGGCTTGTTTTATGGGAATCTCTGACCAGTGGGTCAAGAGGGGCAAGTACTGGTATTTTAAGCCGATTTTGGAAGAAACAGAAAGCACAGATTTCTTTTCCAGCATATGGTTTCCGCAGGATTGGAGTGAAGAGGAGGCAGAAAGTGCGGTTTTCGTTTCCATCAGGGCAGAAGCCATTCAGGCAGCAGGGTTTGAACCGGACTACAGCAGTGAGGATCCGTGGTTTGGAGAAGAGGCCGAATACTGCCTCCAAGAATTTGGCATCAGAGGAGAGGGGGATGTGTATATGCCGATGTATGTCCGTTTCCAGGATTCGCTTACTGTGGAACCCGGGGATTTCTTTGAAAATATGCCAATTCTGATGCCGGGACAGGAATATGGAGATGCGTTTGTGGTGGAAAACAAAGCAGCGGAGGAAGCAGAGATTTTTTTTCGGACAGAAATTCCCAAGCTGACAGAGGATCAGAGACAGCTGTTGGATCAGATGGAGTTGACCATACGAGGAAGGAATGGGGAATTGCTGTATGAAGGTGATTTGGCAGCGGAAATGCTTGGTACAGGGATATCTCTGGGGATTTATCAGCCGGAGGAACAGGATACTGTGAATTTTTCCATCTCCATGCCGCCGGAGCTGAAAAACGCATATGCGTTTCGGGATTCTTCTGTGGTTTGGATCTTTGAAACGCAGAGAATGACACCAGAGCCGTCTCAGCCCACAGGCGACAAAAACAGCATCCGTATTGCGCTGTTCTCCATTTCCGGAACTTGTTCTCTATTGATTTTGGCCGGAATCATAGGAAAACAGAGGAGAAAGGTGAAAAACGTGATATAATAGAACAGATCCTGGGGAGGCGGATATATTGTCCTCTCCCCTGGGCTGTCAATGAATGGCAAGGAATGGGAGAACAGATGAACCCGGCTTTTCAGGCGGTCAAGAGACTGCCAGAGAGAATCCATGAGGCGCAGATTATCAAATTGGAAATTCCCACATCATTTGTCAGGAGCATATGTGCCGTGGAGAAGGCCATGGAGCAATACTGCCCGGACATTGTGCTCGGTGTGGGGCAGGCTGGAGGCCGTGCCTGTATCACAGTGGAAAAAGTGGCTATCAATTTGGCAGATGCCGCAATTCCCGATAACGATGGCAGGAAACCTCTGGATCAGGTTATAAGAGAAGACGGGGAAACTGCGTATTTTTCCACCCTTCCTGTGAAGGCTATGGTGGAAAATATGAGGAATCATGGAATCCCAGCACATATCTCTTATTCGGCGGGGACATATGTATGCAACAGCATTATGTATCAAGTTCTGTATCTGATTGATAAAAAGTATCCGCAGACTCGGGGCGGATTTATTCATGTGCCCTATGAAAGCGGACAGACAGTGGGAAAATCGGCCAATACGCCGTCAATGTCTTTGGACTCCATGGTCAGGGGATTGGAGTATGCCATACAAGCGGCGATAAAAGATGAGTAACTGGGGAGCACTCAATAAGGAGAATACCCAATACCAGCATGGCGGCAAGGGGAGCGGCGGCTTTTCCTTGGCCGCTGTTTTTTTGCGGACAACGGAACATATGGGACGGGGAAGGGGGAACTTTTGAGATCAAAAACAGCAGAATGAT
>CAJFUP010000031.1 GCA_904420225.1 uncultured Lachnospiraceae bacterium | reverse complement strand
TCTCTGACAATATGAAGATAATGAAACATGGCCTGCTGACGAGTCATTTTCATTTTATAAAAAATGTGGTAATCCGAACAGCTCACCAAAATTCCTGTCTCTTTCAACCCGATGTCTTTCACCAGCTGAAAGTCTTTCCGATTGGCGCGAATCCAGCTGGTAACTTCCGGAAATTGATATCCTCTTTCCAAGCACTTATAAACCGCGTCCCTGTCCTTTTTGGTATAGAGGAAAAATTCGCTGGCACGAATCAGTCCCTTGGGACCGCCCAATCTGTGGAGATAATCGTAGATGGTGACAATCTGCTCCGTGGTATAGGGGGCCCTGGACTGCTGTCCGTCACGGAAAGTCGTATCTGTGATCCAGATCTCCTCAGGCATGTTATGGGGAACGATCCGGTTATTGAACGCGATTTTGGGTATCTCATCATATGGAAAGAGATTTCGGAACACATTGGGAACCTCCACATCTTCCAAATGGTAGATGTGTTCCTCCAATTCCAAAAGATTGGTGTGCTGATTCATTACTACAGGTCTATTGTCCATATCTTCTTCTCCTTTCTGGCTTTCCGTCTCTCCCGCCCACAAATCGCGGTCATTCCGGTTGTTTTGTATCATTGTATACAATAATACAACTCTGGTCAAGAGCAAATTTCCCGTTACACTATATTTTGTTAAATTTTAACAAATTAACGTGCTGCCACAGTGATTTCTTCTCTTTCAGCCATCGTGCAGCAGGGATGCGAGATGGATTTGCCCCCAGCCCTGGTGGGAAAAGGGCAAAGAAAGGGGCTTTGCCGTTTTTCGCAGATGAAGTTTTACCTCCCCATTGGTCATATCGGGACATTTTTCCAGCAGCAACGCAATGGCGCCGGAAACTATGGGTGTGGACATGGACGTTCCGCTTTTCACAGCATAGGGACGCGCATTTTTGTAATTCATGGCATTTGTGGAAATAATATTGGTTCCCGGCGCCACAATCTCAGGCTTACAGATGCAGCTGTCCGTGGGACCTTTTCCGGAATAATGCCGGTACTCTTTTCCCCTTTCATCAATCATAAATTCATCATCGCTGGAACCCACAGTGATAACACTGCGCAGAATCCCCGGCGTTGTGATGCATGGTTCCTTTCTTCCTCCTTCATTTCCAGCCGCCACGCAGACAACCAGCCCCGCTTTCCAGAGCGCATCCACAGCCTGCACCAGATGTGTATTTTCATTCATTCCTTTTATGGCAAATGCCCCCACTGATATATTGACAATCCTTATCCCATACTCTGCGGCGTGTTCCAAAATCCAATGGATTCCCTTGATCATGGTTTCCATTTTCCCATTTCCTCTTCTGTCCAGCACTTTCACCGGCACAATCCTAGCTTCAGGAGCCACTCCTTTAATTCGACCTTTGGACAAGGTCCCGTCCCCTGCTATGATGCCTGCTACATGGGATACATATCCAAATTATGCCAGTACACTTCCCCCTCTGACCATGGTCATCGGCAAAGTCTTCCAAGTAAAATGGCATCTGACAGAGGCCCCAGCCGCATTTTGGCTGCGGTACGTTACCCTCCATCAGATGCCATTTTCATACAGCAAACTGACTATTATAAAGTTGTGCGTAGAATCCGCCTTTTTTCAGCAGGCTCTCATGAGTTCCCTGTTCAATGATCTGCCCTGCTTTCATAACCAAGATCACATCCGCTTCCTGGATGGTGGAAAGACGATGAGCCACGATAAAACTGGTTCTGCCCTCCATAAGCCGTGCAAATGCCTGTTGAATCTTGATCTCTGTTCTCGTATCAATGGAAGAAGTGGCTTCATCCAGAATCAACATGGGAGGAAGGCAAAGCATAACGCGGGTAATACATAGAAGCTGCTTTTGGCCCTGGGACAGGCTGCCTCCATCTTCAGCAATGACCGTATCATAGCCATTGGGCAATCTGCGAATAAAGCTGTGCGAGTGAGCCGCCTTTGCGGCACGGATCATTTCCTCCTCAGTGGCATCTGGCTTTCCCAGCAAAAGATTTTCCCGTATGGTTCCTGCTTTCAGCCAGGTCTCCTGAAGCACCATGCCATAGCTGAGACGAAGACTCTTTCTGGTAAGACCGCGGATATCATGGCCGCTGACCAAAATCTGTCCGCTGTCCACATCATAAAAGCGCATGAGCAAATTGATAATGGTGGTTTTTCCACATCCGGTGGGTCCGACAATGGCAATCCTCTGTCCCGGTTTCACCGCCAGGTTGAAATCCTGGATAAGTTTTTGATCCGGCACATAGGAAAAGCAAACATGACTCAGCTCCACTCTCCCATCCGCGTCCTCCAACTCCACGGCATCCTCCGGTTCCGGTGTCTGGGGCTCTTCTTCAATCAGCTCAAAAATTCTTCCCGCGCATGCCAATGCATTCTGAAGTTCTGTCACCACGCCGGAAATTTCGTTGAAG
>CAJFUP010000030.1 GCA_904420225.1 uncultured Lachnospiraceae bacterium | reverse complement strand
TGGAACAATTCCGTTTTTCGAGTCCCATTTTACCACAAAATTCGGAGCACTTCCAGAGGCTGCAGTTATCTTTTGTACCTTCTTCCATGAGCCTAAATGATTGTATTATGCCTTTTCTTTTTCACCTTTTTCCAGACATAATACGTATACAAATAGGTAATCACAAAATCTGCGGCGCAAATGCCGATGGCATAGAACAGATACCCTTTTCCCTGTAATCCGCACACATATCCAAGAAGAATCAGCCCGCCGCACGCCATGGAAATCCATCCCGCGCCTCTCTGACTCAGCCTCCACGTCTCATCGTCCTTTACGCTAAATACCGTCCGACATCCTATAATGCCGTTTCTTCTACATTTGGGCAGCAGATTTCCCACTATCATATTGCCAACTCCAAAAGTTAGGCTGACCAAAGTAAGGATGTCGGGAAATACCAAATGTTCTGCGTCATGATACAATCCCATAAACAGGAACACACCATCAATGATCACAAATACCAACGCAGTCATACACCCCAATAGCAGACACATTTTTTCGTTGCTGGCTGTCTTTTCTTTCATACCTTTTTGGTCCCACATAGCTGCCCCATAGGGGATCAGCGCCCCAGGAAATGCCGAAAGCGGAATCAGCCATGCCTCCATCTTGTTTCCATATCGGTCAATGACGCCTTCCCAATTAATATGCATGGGGATGGAATCCGGCAAAAGAGGATATGCCAATGCGGTCATGGCCAACGGAAGAAAAAACAATACCCAAAAGCATATTTTAATGATTTTCATGGCCCATTCTCTCCTCGTGTTCTTTCCTGCCTTCCCCCACCAGCTGCTGCAGCCATAAAATTATCTCCTCCATGACGGAACTGTTCAGCTCATAATAAATAAAATTTCCCTTTTTATTTTCCCGAATCAATTCTGCCTGTTTCAGCTGATTTAAATGATTTTTCACAGGGGTATTGGCATAATTCCATGGCTTATTCCCCCTCATTTCCCAATATCCGAAGATAATGATTGGCTTCCCGAAGTACATGGTCTGCCAGCAGCGGAAGGATAATGGAGCGAATGTCACATCCGGTAATTCCTTTTGTTCCTGCCTCTTTAAAATCACGATACCGCCTGGTCGTTTCCAGCGTTCTTCTCGTCAGTCCGTTCATGGTTCGAAACTCTTGTTTTCTCGCCTCCTCCAGCAAACGGCTGTAATCCCCTGCAAATGCATTGGCCGTTTCTATGAGTTCGCACTCGGCGGGATCCAGCAAACCGCGGATAAACAGCGCATGCTCCATCATAATCTGGTTCCAGAACCGTTCGGTCTCCACCATGGTTTCTGACGGCATACAGGTTCGTTCCTCCAGCGCGGCAATGATCTGCTGGTATAATTTTGCCTCCCGGATAATATGCTCGATCAGCAGCGGATAATTGGCCGTGTACAGACAGCAGGAAGTAACTTCCTGCAGAATCTGTTCTTTGAAACGAATCAGCCCGTTCAGCAAATGCAGGACATGCTGATTCAGCTGGCAGATCTGCCGCTCCATTCGTTCATCCACACACTGCGCACAGCCTGCCCGCAGTTTTTCCTCCGCCTGGGTAATTCGGATATCAATGGGGATCTTGGTCAGCCTTCCTGTCTGCTGTTCCGCCATCACCGTAAATTCGGTAACTGCTTCTCCGGAACACAGCGCCTTTTCACCCACCATTCCGTCCGCAAGCCGTACGGTCTGCCCCAGTACTTTTTCAAATTCTCTGCGGTACCAGTCCGCTTTGTTTCGGTATCCCACTTCTCCGGCGGGAAAGCCTGCCTGAAGAAACAATGCATGCTCCTTCATGATTCTGGGATTTGGGCAGTCCTTTTTCAGCATTCAGAGGTCAGATCTGAAGGATCACAAGAATCCTGCTCTCTCTTCTTTTTAACTGAAGTCTCATTTCTCTTACCGGCTCCTGGAGCACTTCCATGGTTCCTTCCCAGGCATCCCAAATCTGGGTAATGGCCCCCTTCTTCAAATGAAGAGTCACATCCAAATGGCGTTCTCCTTCATTGGCCACAACCATGAATTGTGCGTCTCCTTTTCCAATACAGGTACAGCGAAGATCCTCGGAAGACGGAGAAAAATGGTAATCCAGAGTAACCAGAGCTTCCACTTTTTTCCCCTTCATGTCCTTTTCCCAGAATAGAACACTGCCCCCTTCTTTTTCAAACTCTTTTAGAATATCCTTGGACTGGGCGGAAATCAATCCGTCTGTAATCACCAGCGAATATTTCTGTTTCTCTATGGTAAGGCA
Source organism: uncultured Lachnospiraceae bacterium (assembly GCA_904420225.1). Lineage (GTDB taxonomy): Bacteria > Bacillota > Clostridia > Lachnospirales > Lachnospiraceae > Fimimorpha. The sequence continues at coordinate 2,160 of CAJFUP010000030.1, read as the reverse complement.
TCCGTCTTCCATGCCACAGGCGGGAAGAAGCTCCTCCTCCAGATAATTGAATTCAATCTGATGTTCAAAAAGCGGTTTCGCCATTTCCCAGGACAGCTGGTCTCTGCGGCACAAAATGGCCACTTTTGCCTGATTAACCGAATCCGTCAAAAGACAGCACATTCTCTTGATATAATCCGTTACCTGACGGTATTCATCCCAGAATCCGCAGTGCATCCCCACTTCCGGCGGACGCTCCTCTTTTCTCTTATCTCTCAAAGAATAATAGAAGGCATGGGGATAAATCATATTGACGCCTCTGACAAACAGCCAGTTCAGGTACCATTTCATATCGTCCTTGGTAAAACGGTATGGATCGTCCACTGCGCCGCAGCACCCAAAACATTCATTTCCATTGCGCCGCTTTCCCCTGTGCCTAGCCGAATCAGAACTACATTTCCCCATGGTACTGTGTTCCCCGCAGACACCTTTTCCCGCTTCCGGAGCCACAAACCGCCATACAATATCCTGGCAGGGAATGTCAAAATATTTCAAATACCCGATATCGGTACTCTTCTCCGGATGACCCGTCATGGCTATGGCATGGGCTTTGCACCAGTCAGCAATCTGCTGGTAATAGGCCCTGGACATTCTCTCATAAACCGCACCCTCATACGTCTCCCTTGCCGCATCGCCCTGGGTGTTATCCTTCTCGGCAAAGAGCCAGTATAAATCTTCTTCTGTGCCGCCCTGCTTTTTATATTCATCCAGAAATCCCTTTGTCCATGGAATCATTCCCCCCTTGGCACATCTGCCAAGAATATTGGGTTCATCGGTAAATATCCCTATAATTGTCGTCCCAAAATACTCTTTCAGCTGCTGATAATAGGCATCATGGGTCAGACGAATGAAACAGGCTACGGCTTCCGGATTCATCAGATCCGCGCTGGCAGGAGCATGAGCTTCCCCATCATCCTCCCCATAATGAATCCCACGGATGGTTCCGCCGGAAAAAGCTTCATAATAATAATACATGTTTCCGCCGTGAGCTGCGCTGGCCACCAGCGTCTCTCCTGGATGTTCCTCCTTTTCTTCCCTCATGAAAAGCCCTCTGGAAGCAAAATCCGGATTTTCCAAAACCACTTTTCCATGGCAGGAACCGGATGGATACATGGCCTCATCATATAAAACAACTTTCATATTCCATTCAGATGCTCTTTTGACAGCATGGCGCACATAATGAAAATATTCTTCCGTCAGATATCCGATGGATTCCGGCAGCCCAAGCCGAGGGTGAATCACAAAACCATCCACCCCCTTTTTCTTAAACTCCAGCATCTGCCGATCCAGCTCATCCTCTGACAACTGATCATTCCAAAACCAAAATGGAATGGGAGAAAACTCTTCCGATGGACGCAAAAATTTTTCTTGTTCTTCTTTCAGCATACGTTACCTCACCTATTTAGACTCTGCAGTATATGCGCTGTTGGCAGCTTTCCCAGTTGGTATCACCATCACAAATCATATTATCTCACTGCGCAACTGCTTTTGTTCTCATTCTATCCAAAGACTATTTCTTTGTCAACATACTGGCAAAAAGACCCCCCTGCAGGATTGGTTCATACCTCTCCTACAGGGGGATCTTTTTTCACACTTCAGACATTATTCTAGACTTTGTACTTCCGGCCGCTTTTTAGTCCTCTGTGTTTTCTTTTCTTCTGCATACTACAATGCTTCCGCCTGCCAGCAAAGCAACACACATAGCACCCAGGAAAATAGTCACAGGAGGCATGCCATCACTTGTATCGGCAGAATCATCATCCGGATTTGTCTCGGCTGGTGTTTCCTCAGGTGTTGTCCCTTCCGGTGTAGACTCCTCTGGTGTCGTCTCCTCTGGTGTGGACTCTTCCGGTGTTGTCTCCTCTGGTGTGGACTCCTCCGGTGTTGTCTCCTCTGGTGTGGACTCTTCCGGTGTTGTCTCCTCCGGTGTTGTCTCTTCTGGTGTGGACTCCTCCGGTGTCGTCTCCTCCGGTGTGGACTCTTCCGGTGTCGTCTCCTCTGGTGTGGACTCCTCCGGTGTCGTCTCTTCTGGTGTGGACTCCTCCGGTGTTGTCTCCTCTGGTGTGGACTCCTCCGGTGTTGTCTCTTCTGGTGTCGTCTCCTCTGGATCAGTGGGATCCG
>CAJFUP010000029.1 GCA_904420225.1 uncultured Lachnospiraceae bacterium | reverse complement strand
TTGGCTGAACGGAGAGGAAATCGGCACAGCGGAAAATATGCATCGCATTTATGAATACGATGTGACCGATAAGCTGTACAGAGAAGGAAATGAATTGGTGGTAAAAATCGCTTCGTCTGTGAATTTTATCAAAGAAGCTCATAAAAAGATAGAAGTGATCGGTACGCCGGATGCCATGGAGGGATTTCCGCAGATTCGCAAAGTCCACTGTATGTTTGGATGGGATTGGGGTCCAAGGGTGCCGGATGCAGGAATTTTTCGGGATGTAACTCTTTTGGGGATCCGCACAGCCAGGATTGATAATGTGCTGATTCTGCAGCACCATCGGGAAAACGAGGTGGAGTTGGAGATCAATGTGGAGGCGGAAGACTGCGGGGAAGGGCTGGAGGGCCTGTTTTATACCGTGGAAGTGGAGGATCCGGACGGGACAAAGCACATCTGGACCCAGAGTCCGGATACCGTAACCATCTCACATCCGAAGCTGTGGTGGCCCAATGGATTTGGCAGTCAGCCGCTCTATACAGTGACGGTATATCTGATGGATGGAGAAGAGGAATTGGATCGTGTCAGCAAGAAGATTGGACTTCGAACCATGACAGTGCGGCGGCAGAAGGATCCATGGGGAGAAAGTTTTGCCCACGAAGTCAATGGCGTGACGATTTTTGCCATGGGAGCCGATTACATACCGGAAGATAATGTCATGGGCCGAATCTGTGAGGAGAGAACGAGAAAACTGTTGATGCAGTGCAAGGCCGCCAACTTTAACTGTATCCGTGTGTGGGGCGGAGGTTACTATCCCGACGATTATTTTTATGATATCTGTGATGAGCTGGGGCTGATTGTATGGCAGGATTTTATGTTTGCCTGTGCCGTGTACGAGCTGACAGACGAATTTGAAGATAATATTCGAAAGGAATTTGAAGATAACATTAAGCGCATCCGACACCATGCCTGTCTGGGACTGTGGTGCGGAAACAATGAGATGGAGATGTTTGTGGGAGGCGGAGAGTGGGGGAATACGCCGAAGCAGATGTCGGATTATATAAAAATGTATGAATATATCATTCCTCAGGAGCTGAAGCGGTGGGATCCCCAGACATTTTATTGGCCCGCCAGTCCATCCTGCGGCGGCGGATTTGACGAGCCCAACGCGTCAAACCGCGGAGACGTGCATTATTGGGATGTATGGCATGGCAATAAACCATTTACGGAATATCGAAAATTCCTCTTTCGCTATGCCAGCGAATTTGGCTTCCAGTCTTTTCCGTCTTTCAAGACGGTGGAGAGCTTTACCCTTCCAGAGGATCGAAATATTTTCTCCTATGTCATGGAAAAACATCAGAGAAGCAACTCCGGCAACGGAAAAATCATGAGCTATATGGCACAGACCTTTTTGTATCCCACCAGCTTCCCAATCTTGCTTTACGCTTCCCAGCTGTTGCAGGCAGAGGCCATCCGCTACGGTGTGGAACATTTCAGGAGAAATCGGGGATGCTGTATGGGGGCCATCTACTGGCAGCTGAATGACTGCTGGCCGGTGGCATCTTGGGCCTCCATTGATTATTTCGGGAGATGGAAGGCGCTGCACTACTATGCAAAACGCTTTTTTGCGCCCCTGCTGCTCTCCTGTAAGGAGGAAGGCATGCTGACGCAGGATACCAACATCAATGCACAGCCAAAACCCTTATATAAAAGCGTCCGCTTCAACGTGTCCAACGAGACCATGGAAGAACAGCTGGTCACAGTCAAGTGGCATGTGAGAAACGCAAAAGGTGAGATTTCGCAGACAGAAGTACAGGATATCATCGTTCCGCAACTTTCTGCCGTGTGGATGGATGAGGTGGAACTTCCAAAGCTGAAGGAAAGAGAAGAGTATGTCAGCTATGAGCTCTGGAAACAGGGGAAATGGCTGAGCGAAGGGACTGTGATTTTCACGCTGCCCAAGTATTTCTGCTATGAAGATCCCCATTTGACATGCGACCTGGAAGGGGATGAAATTGTGGTGACGGCAGATGCCTATGCCAAGAGTGTGGAGATTTTGAATGAGGCCGAGAATTTAATCCTTTCTGACAATTATTTCGATATGAACGGTGGACAAAAGAGGGTGAAAATCTTGGAAGGAGATCCTGTGGGACTGAAAGTGCGCAGTGTGTATGATATTCGTTAAAAGTTTCCAAGGGATAGATGATGAGATGGGAGGTTGATTGTCATGAGCCAATACACAGAAGAATTGATGGAACGGTTGGATTTTCCCCAGGAATCCCGCCGGGTATTCCGGGATGTGGAGAAACGATTGGGGGAAGATACGGGATGGCACACAGAATTTTGCAGAATTGAGGATATCTTTTTGCGCTGTCCGGCCATATCCATTCGCCCACTTCTCAACCGCATGGATCGTTTGGCCGAGAAAATGGGGATTCATCCCTACACACTGCATCTATTGTTTTATATGGAGTGTTCCAGGCAGCTTCGGGAAAGATATCGGGAACACGGTGTGGACGAAGCGCTTTTCTGGGAGTCCATGAAGGATCTGCGAGTGAAACTGGACGAATGTCTGGAGGTGTATGGGATATCCGGCACTCGAGCAGGGCACTGGCACAGCGGATTTTTTGTGGATAGGATCGCTCTGGGGAGACTCCAATACGAACCCAGAGCATTTGCTGCGGAATGTTACAAAAAAGCTGGCTATCAGGTGAGCAAGGGCGATATGGTTATCAATATCCATATTCCTTCCGGAGCGCCCCTTACCCAGGAAAGCTGCCAGGCGTCATATGCCATGGCGCATGCGTTTTTTCGCCCGTTGTTTGAAGAGGGACAGCCAACCGCTTTCGTGTGCGATTCCTGGCTTTTGGATCCGGAATCCGATACATTCCTCCCACCGTGCAATATTATCCGGTTCAAACATAATTTTGACATCATAGAGAGCCGGGTTGACGAGGCGTTCCACGACAAGTGGAGGGTTTTTGGAAAAGATTGGGATAAAGAAATAAGCCAGCTGCCCAGAAAAACATCCATACAAAAGGCGTACGCGGATCATCTGGCACAGGGAGGAGCTGTGAGAACAGGGTATGGAATTTTTCTGTTCAATGGGACATCCATTATCCGATAATCTCTCCGCTGCCATCTTGTCATAAAAAATGGAATATGCTGCATACTAATCTTTGCCCGGGTGGGCAAAATTGTGTGAAGGAGAAAGGACAAGATGAGAGAAACGTACCCTTTTGAAAAGAAACCACTGTCGTACGCCTATGACGCTTTGGAGCCTTATGTAGACCGGCAGACCATGGAGTATCATCACGACAGACATTTGGGAACCTACACGGATCGCCTGAACCAGGCTCTGGAGGCGTATCCACAGTGGCAGGATAAAACTCTGGAGGAGCTTTTGCGTAATCTGGAAGAGCTTCCAGAAGAATTGAGAATCCCGGTGATCCATAATGCCGGCGGGGTCTACAATCACCGAATGTATTTTGATTCCCTGACAAAAGACAAAAAGCAGATGGATGACAAAGCTTTGGAAAAGGTCAGAGAGAGCTTTGGTTCTTTGGAACAGATGAAGGCAAAGATGAAGGAGGAGGCCATGGGGCTGTTTGGCTCCGGATATGTGTGGCTGGCTGTCAAGGATGGGCGGTTGGTGCTGGAGCAGACGGTGAATCAGGACACGCCCATATCTCTGGGAATGATTCCCATTCTCCCTCTGGATGTTTGGGAACACGCTTATTATCTGAAACACCAAAACCGCAGAGCGGATTATTTGGAACAGTATATGAATGCGGTGGACTGGAAAACGGTGGGAGAGAGGATTTTGGAGGCGATGAAAGATTAAAGCATTTTTCGAAGGGCAGTTTGGGAGATGAATGCAAAGACAGACAAAACGTATGAAAACAGAAAAAAGGATTGTAACCTGGACAACGGTCAGGAATATAAATAAAGATGTTGGGGTCAAAAGTTTTTTGACCCTGACATCAATAATACATTATAGAAGAAAGAAGAGGAATGCTGGTATGTGTGAACGAAAAGATGAAAACTGCGCGTATTGTATGGAAGGAAGTCTATTGGCAGAGTTTGGCATCAAGATTTGCGAATTGAAAACTGCTAAGGTGTATCTATTTAAGGAGCAGAGTCATAAGGGCAGAGTGATTGTGGCTCACAAGAAACATGTGGGGGATATGACAGAGCTGACAGAAGAAGAGCGCAGCGCCTATTTCACAGACATTGCCCGGGTCTCCAAGGCCCTGCAGGAAGTGTTCCGACCGCAGAAGGTCAATTATGGGGCGTATGGTGATACAGGCCATCATCTTCATTTCCATTTGGTGCCCAAATACAGGGAAGAGTATGAGTGGGGAAATGTGTTTGCCATGAATCCAGGGAAAACATACTGCAGTCAGGAAGAATACGATATTTTGGTAAATCAGATTCGGGATGCGCTGATGAAAGATGAGCAGTGAACAAGAGGAGGATACATAATGGGTGTTACAAAGGGAAGGGTTACCATCCCCACCGATGTGGATGTGGTGCCGGAAACCCTGGAATTGATCAGGCGTTGGGGGGCCGATGCCATCCGGGACTGTGACGGGACCGATTATCCGGAAGAACTAAAAAAAATAGATGCTAAAGTCTATGCCACTTATTATACCACAAGAAAGGACAACGTCTGGGCCAAGGCCAATCCCGATGAGATCCAGCAGTGCTACATAATGACCAAATTTTACACAGCGAATTCCGATACGCTGACCATCCATCTAATGGAAGGAATTTATCCGGAGATGCTGAAGGTGAACAGCAGGGATGATTGTAAGCGCTGGTGGGAGGTGGTGGACCGCACCGCAGGCGCAGTGGTGGAGACGGATCGGTGGCGCTATGAAGAGGAAACGGGAGATGTCATCCTTTCGGCGGAGCCGTTTCACGATTATACCGTCAGTTTCTTGGCTTACATTATGTGGGATCCAGTCCATATGTACAATGCGGTGGTCAATGATTGGAAGGATGTGGAGCATCAGATCACGTTTGACGTGCGGCAGCCCAAGACCCACAAATACAGCATGGAGAGGCTGAGAAAATTCTGTCGGTCCAATCCCCATGTGAATGTCATACGCTATACCACATTTTTTCATCAGTTTACCCTTATATTTGACGAGATGGCCAGGGAAAAATATGTGGACTGGTACGGTTATTCTGCCAGCGTCAGTCCTTATATTCTGGAGCAATTTGAAAAAGAGGCGGGATATCCGTTCCGGCCGGAGTATATCATCGACCAGGGCTATTACAATAATCAATATCGGATTCCCAGCAAAGAATATAAGGATTTCCAGGCGTTTCAGCGGCGGGAAGTGGCAAAGCTGGCCAAAGAGATGGTGGACATTACCCATGAAGAGGGAAAAGAGGCCATGATGTTTTTGGGAGATCACTGGATTGGCATGGAGCCATTCATGGATGAGTTTAAAACCATTGGCTTGGACGCTGTGGTGGGAAGCGTGGGAAATGGTTCTACTTTGCGTCTGATCAGTGATATTGAGGGGGTTCGGTACAGAGAGGGAAGATTTTTGCCCTATTTCTTTCCAGATACATTCCATGAGGGAGGGGATCCGGTGAAGGAGGCCAAGGTGAATTGGGTAACGGCCAGAAGGGCCATATTGAGAAAACCCATTGATCGCATTGGATACGGCGGATATTTGAAGCTGGCCTATCAGTTTCCGGAGTTCATTTCCTATGTGGAGAGTGTCTGTGACGAGTTTCGCACCTTGTATGAGAATGCCAGGGGAACGACTCCGTTCTGCTTTAAAACTGTGGCGGTACTCAACAGTTGGGGGCATATGCGGGCCTGGGGAGCGCATATGGTTCATCATGCTTTGTATCAAAAGCAGAATTACAGCTATGCCGGTGTCATAGAGGCGTTGAGCGGCGCCCCCTTTGACGTCCGCTTCATCAGCTTTGACGATATCCGGGAAAATCCCCATGTACTGCGGGATATTGATGTGCTGATCAATGTGGGAGACGGAGATACGGCGCATACGGGCGGCAGGGAGTGGGAGGATCCGGTTGTTTCCTGTGCGGTGAAATCCTTTGTATATAACGGCGGCGGTATCATTGGCGTGGGGGAACCTTCTGGCCATCAGTTTGAGGGGCGGTACATTCAGCTGGGTACGGTGTTTGGCGTGGAAAAGGAAACAGGCTTTACGCTCAATTATGATAAGTATAATTGGGAGAATCACAAAGATCATTTTATCCTGAAAGACTGCACAAAGGAAGTGGATTTCGGCGAGGGCAAGAAAAATATGTATGCCCATGAAGGGACGGAAATTTTGATTCAGAGGGAAAAGGAAGTGCAGATGGCAGTACATGCTTTCGGCAACGGACGGGCGGTTTATATCAGCGGTCTGCCATATTCCTTGGAGAATAGCCGTATCCTGTACCGCAGTATTCTTTGGAGCTGCCACGGTGAGAAAGACCTTAATAAATGGTTTTCTTCCAATTTTAATGTGGAAGTACATGCCTATGTACAGAATGGAAAATATTGTGTGGTAAATAATACTTATGAGCCGCAGCATACTACGGTTTATCGGGGAGATGGCAGCAGCTTTGAATTGGATCTGGATGCCAATGAAATTATCTGGTATGAAATTTGATTTGCCTGTGGAAAAATAAAATACCAACAGGCGCCCTGCCGCCACAGGCAGTTCCCAAAGCGGCAGGGAAAAGGAAAAGGGATTGAAAAAAATATGAAAAAGATTAGACTTTTGGGAACAGATCTGGAGGTGTCCTCTTTCTGTATGGGTACAGCAGAGGCGGGCGCGTCCGTTTCTGAGGCGGTTATGAGGGCACAGTTTGACTATTTTACGGAACACGGGGGTAATTTTATTGATACAGCCCATGTTTACAATGACTGGGTGCCGGGGGAAACGGGCAGGAGTGAAAAGCTCATTGGCAGATGGCTGAAGACAAGTCAAAAGAGAAATGAAGTTATCATCAGCACCAAAGGCGGCCATCCCCTTTTGGAAACCATGCAGATCTCCCGGACCGTTCCGGGGGAAATAGAAAAGGATTTGGAGGAA
>CAJFUP010000028.1 GCA_904420225.1 uncultured Lachnospiraceae bacterium | reverse complement strand
ATTTTACTGGCGGAGAAACTGGGAGTGCCGGTGGTGAATACATTTTCCGGCTGCCCCGGTGGAAGTCCCCAGGATACCGAGCCCAACTGGGTCACATGCGCATGGCCGGAAGATTTTCTTCGCATTCTGGATTATCAGTGGAATGAGGTATTGATTCCCTACTGGAAAAAGAAGGTGGCCTTTGCCAGGGAACATGGTATCCATAAAATTGCCCTGGAGCTTCACCAAGGCTTTTGTGTTCATAATACCAGGACACTCTTGAAGCTTCGGGAAGCGGTGGGACCGGAGATTGGCGCCAACCTGGATCCCAGCCATCTCATATGGCAGGGAATGGATCCCTGTGCCTGCATTCGGGAGTTGGGAAAAGTGGGAGCCATTTATCACTTCCATGCGAAAGATACCAAAGTGGACGCCTGGAATACGGCAGTGAACGGGGTGCTGGATACGCAGCATTACAGTGATGAAAAGAATCGTTCCTGGATTTTCCGGGCAGTGGGCTATGGACACGGCGAGGAATATTGGAAAGATATCATATCGCAGCTGCGGTTGGCCGGATATGATTACGCCATTAGCATTGAACATGAGGACAGTTTGATGTCTGGCAAAGAGGGCCTGCTAAAAGCCATTCAATGTTTGAAAAATGTGCTGCTTTTTGAAGATAGGGGTACCATGTACTGGGCGTAGACCTTGGATGGGAAAATACAAAATCGCGAAAATCCACGAAAAGGATGAAGAAAAATGGAAGAAAGAATATATCGTGTGGGTATAGTGGGATTCGGCGGCATGGCTGGCTGGCACTATGAATTGATTCAGACCATAGAAGGCCTGGAAGTGGCCGGGATCTATGATATTCGGGAAGAGCGGTGTACGTATGCCAGGAGCCAGGGAATCCATGTGTATGATGGTCTGGAGGCTTTGCTGGCAGATGAAAGGGTGGATTTTGTGCTGGTGGCCACGCCCAATGATGTACATAAGTCCATTGCCATACAGGCCATGGAAGCTGGAAAAGCGGTGGTGTGTGAAAAACCGGTGACACTTTCCTCCCAGGATCTGCAGGAGATGATGGATGTCTCAGAACGGACAGGGAGGTTTCTGACCGTTCATCAGAATCGCCGTTGGGACGAGGATTTTCTCACCATGTGCCGGATTTTGGAAGAGGGGAAATTGGGAGAGGTGTACCGGGTGGAATCCAGAGTGCATGGCTCCCGGGGAATTCCTGGAGACTGGAGAAAAGAAAAAGAGCATGGAGGCGGCATGGTCCTGGATTGGGGAGTACATTTGCTGGATCAGGTGATGTATCTCATGGGCGGCCACAAATTGAGACAAGTATATGCCACGCTGACCCATGTGACCAATCAATTGGTGGACGATGGATTCACGGCGGAGCTGACATTTGATAATGGACAGATTTTTCTGGTGGAAGTGGGCACCAGCAATTTCATAAGCCTTCCCCGCTGGTACATTTTGGGGCAAAACGGCACTGCAGTGATCCAGGATTGGGACAAAAACGGAAAATTGGTTTGGGCCATGGGAAAAGATGAGGAAGATGTAGTGCCGGTGAAGACGGCAGCGGGTCTGACAAAAACCATGGCGCCCAGAAGGGAGGATACCATATACACAGAGCCGCTTCCCATTGTAACAAGCGATATCCGGGATTTTTACCGCAATGTCATGGCTGTTTTGGAGGGAAAGGAGGAACCGAGGATTACAATGCCCCAGGTTATGCGCGTCATGCGTCTCATGGAAGCTGTTTTCCAGTCGGCGCAGACCCATCAGGCGGTGGTGTTTTCCCCATGCGGATTATAGCAAATTGATTTTTTGTCCAATTCTGTCTTTGCTTTTCAGACAACATCATATATAATAAATGTATAGGATTGTGTCAGGTTAAAACAGCTATGTGCTTCAAACTTGCATCGAGATGAATGACTGACTCATCTTAGCACTGTATAAATTTGGGGGGAAGATTGGCAGCAAAGTCCGGGAACACAAAAGATAGGGTGGTGTCTGAATGAAGAAATGGATAAAAAGAACGGCTGCTGTGCTGGCACTGAGTCTGACTCTGTCGGGCTGTTCTTTGGCAAACGGGGAGGGATCAAAAGCAGAAGAAACAGAGATAGCAAAAGAAACACAGGCAACGTATAGTATGGCGCAGCTGTTTGACAGACTTGTGAGGGTGGATAAGGGAAATTATTATCCGGGAGAGTATATGTATGGCACAGGGATGGAGGCCATCACTGCGAAGCGGGGCAAAGCGCTGCCATACAATGAGACAGAATTCGTGCCGGGTACAGAAGCCGCAACCCGGGAGACACAGGCGGAGATGGATGTGTACTATTATCGGGATTCCTTTTCCATGGACAGCGGCGAGGATATGGATGTGATGATTCTTTATTACGGGGATGGGAGCAGCCACAATGAGCTGCAGCAGGTGCGGTATCTTTTTCCATTTCAGTCCAAGGAGCAGTGCCGTTCCATCTGCCAGGAATTTATTGAGTGGCTGGGCTCCAAGGGTACGGAAGACACCAGGGTTTTGCTGAAGTTGGAGGACCTCTACCAGGAAACCTATAATACGGATATCGCCATATCCGGCCAGGGGCATCAGACGTATATGTCCAGCGGCATCAAATGGAAGGATGATGTGGCGGATCCCAATGATTTGGAGCAGGATGTGTTTTTTATTCAGCTGTACAATCCGGCTCCCATGCATCTTTGAGAAAGAGAAGAATTGAACAAGCGGCAGGGAGGGCGCCCGCAGGGGCGGCTCTCCCTATTTTAGTGTGCCCGGCGGGCACACGTTTATTTTTCCGCGGCTTTCTGGGCGTACTGGGTGGTTACCAGATCTTCATAGGGAACGCGGTTTTCCAATTCTCCTGCGTCCTGTAGAATGTCCTGGAGTAGATTGAAACTTTCTTCTGTAAAAATAGTATCTGCTTTCCAGGTATCCTGATTTTTATATCGATCTACGATGACAGCAATGGTTTCTTCGTCTGTATCTGTGAATTGAGGCGCAATGACGGCGGCGATTTCCTGGGCGGTGTGGCTGTTTACATAGTCCAGTCCTTTTTGGATGGCATTGGTGAATCCCTGGATGACGTCCTGGTGGTCCTCCAGGTATCCCTTGCGCACGCAGTAGGCGGTGTAGGGGACGTAGCCCGAAGCCTCTCCCAGAGAGGCCACCACATATCCGTCTCCCTGCTGTTCCAGCAGCGTGGCGTGGGGCTCAAATTCCACAGTATAGGTGCCCTGGCCCCCGGAAAATGCCGCTGCCGTGGAACCGAAGTCGATGTTTTGGACAATATCCACCTGGTCGGGGGAGATTCCTTGCTGTTTTAGAATGTATTCAAACACCATCTCCGGCATGCCGCCTGGCCGCCTGGGCGTCATGTAACGGGAGGATCTGGGAGAAAGCTGCGCAGCCGGATCAGGGGAATACCGGAGGCATCCACGGTGATGGATGCGATCAGCAGTTCCAGCTCATCGGCATAGAAGGTTTCTTTCTTTATGGCATTCTCCAAAATGCGGTAAACCGTCCAATCGTTTTGGCGCTGGGTATTGTCTGATGAAACTGCTGTATTTGGGACGGTTTGGGGGAGACTTGACGAACCGGGAGGCGTGGGAGCAAGAGGGGCTGACAGATCATGAATGCGGGACAAAAGGGAGTCTTCCAGAGCGCGGTAGGCAGCACAGATGGTTTCTCCTTCTTCTGGGCGGCATGTAAGATCCAGCACCTTTTGGCTCAGGAGAATGCGAAGCTGTCGTTTGACCTGACAGAGTTCTTGTTCCCGGCGGAAATAACAGGGCAAATTTGAGGCGCCACCGGGAACCGAGGGTGTGGGCTCCTGATGGACGGGGAGGGCAGAGAGGAGATGGCCATACCGCATAAGGCAGAGACTAAGATACGCTCCCACCGCTTGGTTTAGGGTTCTTTCATTGACGAGATGGGCTGAATGGCAGAACCGCTTTCCTTTTCTGTTGTAGGTGCCGCATATATAATACTTTCGCACCCCATGTTTATTCTTTCTGGTGATGGGCGTCAGGCGGCAGCCGCAATCCTGACAAAAGAGAAGACGGGAAAAGGGAGGGTTGGCAGAGGAAGAAGAAATCAGGGTGCAGGGGCGCCCCTTCTTTGGCGTGCGCCGTTTCTTCTCCAGCTGAGCCTGCTCAAATAGATCCACGGAGATAATGGAGGGGTGGTGGCCGGGAAAAGAAAATTGCTCTTCTTTGGGAACCCGGGCATCGGTGCCGTGGATGGCGGCCCTGGCCCGCTTGTGAAGCCGGTAAACGCCGGCATAAAAATCATTATCCAGGATTTCTTTCACCATGCTATCGGACCATTCCAGGGCGATTTTCCGCCGAGAACTCCCATGGGCAGCCCAGTCACGGCCGTAGAGGGATAGGGAAGGGGTGGGCAGAGAATGGCTGTTGAGGGCAGCGGCGATCTTTCGGTAACCCATCCCCTGAAGATACCAATGGAATATCAGGGAAATGGTGTGGGCTTCTTCCGGTATGATTTCGATGAGGCGGGGATCCTTTTCTTGGCGGCGGTAACCAAAGGGAACCTGGGTCAGAAGAGATCCGTCTTTCTGGCGGGCATGGAGAACCCGCCGGATTTTTTTGCTGGTATCCCGGATGTAGCGTTCGTTATACCACGTTTTGATTCCGATAATGTCGTCATCCGGCTTTAGAGAATCGTAGGAATCATCCACAGCAATGAGGCGGCAGCCCCGCTCCTGAAATTCTTCCAGCAAAAGAAGAACCCGGGCATTGTGGCGTCCCAGACGGGACATATCT
>CAJFUP010000027.1 GCA_904420225.1 uncultured Lachnospiraceae bacterium | reverse complement strand
GAGAAAAAGTATCTGCCCTCCAAAAAGCTGTCTCAGCGCTGAGAAAGACTTTGGGGCAGTGTAAAGACAGGAAGTGCCGTCCAATCCACCATTCATGATGGTTGGGCGGCACTTTTTACAGAATATTGGAGATCCCGTTGGCGCGGGATGTTTATTTTATAGGCAGGGAGCAAAAAAACAGACGCAGAAAAATGCCGCTGAAGCATCTTACCTGCGCCTGATCTTCTCAGAGGCGACAACCAGATTTGAACTGGTGATAAGGGTGTTGCAGACCCGTGCCTTACCACTTGGCTATGTCGCCGAACAAAAATTATTATATGATATCTTGAGTAAAATTGCAAGCACTTTTTTGAAAAATTTCAAAAATATCCGCGGACCTGTAACCGGGCAGGATATTATGCCGGTTACAGGTTGCTGTCATTTCATGTTGGAATAAATTCTATCGTAACATTGTCGGCAAAGCTGACCAGCCCCTTCTACATAGTATTTTCTCTGCCAGAGAGTATCTGCTTTCAGCTGATCGGTTGGATGATGGCAGCAGATGCAGCTTTCATAGGGGGAATCGGCTTTATTTTTCTCGCTTTCCTCCCTGTGGCTGGAAAATGGTCGCAGTGATATCATGGCTGTTTCTCCTTATCAAAAGTATTCGTTACCATTAGTATATCCAAAGCTTTATTTTTTATGTCACTCTGCCATTCAGGCAAAATTTATAGGAACTTTACGATTGCTTTCTTGTATTTCCTTTTTTTCTATAATAAAATGATATTGATAGTAGGAAAGGTAGAGTCAAAAGGGCATATGTTTTATGCTTACATGAAAAAGTATGACCTTGGCACTCGCAAAACCTGAGAAAGCGGTCGGATGCGGCGGCGTGTTCTGTGCGCAGGAACCTCAGAGAAAGGCGAGAATTATGGAAAATTTTGTGGAATTGACAGACGTTAGAAAGACATATCAAATGGGGGAAGTCCAGATTCATGCAGTGGATGGAATCAATTTTGCCATCAATAAAGGAGAGTTTGTGGTAATTGTGGGCCCCAGCGGCGCCGGAAAGACGACGGTTCTCAATATCTTGGGTGGAATGGATACGGCCACCAGCGGTACGGTGTTGGTGGACGGGGAACACATAGAGTCCTACAACAGCAGACAGCTGACAAAGTACAGAAGAGACGATATTGGCTTTGTGTTTCAGTTTTATAACCTGGTTCAAAATCTGACAGCGCTGGAAAATGTGGAGCTGGCGCTGCAGATCTGTAAGGATCCTTTGGATGCCAGGGAGGTGCTCCGGGATGTGGGACTGGAAGACAGACTTAACAATTTTCCGGCTCAGCTCTCCGGCGGAGAGCAGCAGCGTGTTTCCATTGCCAGGGCTCTGGCCAAAAATCCCAAACTGCTCTTGTGTGATGAACCCACGGGAGCGCTGGATTACAATACAGGAAAACAAATCCTGAAGCTTTTGCAGGATACCTGCCGGGAAAAAGGAATGACCGTAATCGTCATTACCCATAATTCGGCCATTGCTCCCATGGCGGATCGTGTGATACATATCAAGAACGGTAAGGTATCCGCCATGGAGCAGAACGACACACCCATGCCGGTGGAACAGATTGAATGGTAGGTGGGAAAAGAACGCTATGGGAAAAAAGGCTTTGAAAAAAGATTTGTGGAGAGAAATACACAAAAGCCGGAATCGTTTTGTCTCCATCTTTCTGATTGTGGCGCTGGGTGTTGCTTTCTTTTCCGGTGTCCGGGCATCGCAGCCGGATATGCGGATGACAGGCGATGCCTATTTTGATAAGTATGACCTCATGGACCTGCGTTTGGTGAGTACGCTGGGGTTTGGGGATGAAGATGTGGAAGAGATTCGCAAGGTGGAGGGGGTGTCCCAGGTGGAGCCCTCCTATATGGCGGATGTACTCCACGATACGGAATCTTCCCAGATGGTGCTGCAGTTTTTGGCAGAGACAGAGACCATGAATCATACTTCTGTGCTGGAGGGCAGAATGCCGGAAGCGGAGAATGAATGTCTGGTGGACGCGTCGGTGGCGGAAGAAACGGGATATCAGGTGGGAGACACGATAGTGGTGTATGCCGACAAGGGAGATGATATCCTGGACACGTTTGTGACTGATACATTTACCATTGTGGGGATTGGCGCCAATCCGCTTTATGTATCATTTGAGAGGGGAAGCTCCACTGTGGGCAGCGGACAGGTCAGCGGATTTGTCATTGTTCCCCAGGAGAGTTTTTCCCAGGAAGCGTATACGCAGCTCCTGATTGAAGTGGAGGGAACCAGAGAGCTTTTGTCTCATACCGATGCGTATAATGACCGCGTAGAGCAGGTGCAGAACCGTCTGGAGGAGATGGAAGATGTCCAGTGCCAAAGGCGGTATGATACATTGAGACAGGAAACAGAGGATGCTCTTCAGAAGGCCAAAGAGGAGCTGAAAGAAGGTGAGCAGCAGGCACAGGAAGAGCTGGAAGCAGCCAGGCAGCAGCTGGATGACGGTTATGCTCAGCTGGAGAGCGGAATCAGTGAGCTGGAGGAGAGAAAGGCTCAGCTGGAAGAAGCCAGACAGCAGGTTTCCGATGGAGAGCAGCAGCTGGAGGAGGCCAAAGCCCAGTTGGAGGAGGGGAAACAGCAGCTGGAAGCGGCCAAAGCGCAGGTGACCAGCGGCGAGGCGGCCTTGGCTGCGGCCCAGGCGCAGGTCAGTTCATCAGAGGTGGATCTGAAGATGATCCAATCATTGTATCCGTCTGAACTCCTGCCGGATACCGATTTGGCCAGGCGGCTTTCAGAAGCCCAAGCCCAGCTGGAGGAGGGGAAACAGCAGCTTTCAGAAGCCCAGGCGCAGATCGATGCGGGAAAGGCTCAAATTGCTGTTTATGAGGAGCAGGTGGAAAGCGGCACACAGCAGATTGCCGATGGAGAGGCCCAGCTTGCGCAGGTTCGCCAACAGATTGCCGACGCCGAACCACAGATTGCCGATGGAGAGGCTCAGCTTACCCAGGCTCGCCAAGAGTTGGAAGACGGGGAAGCGGAGTACGAAGATGGGAAAGCACAGGCAGAGGCGGAATTGGAAGACGCCAGGCAGCAGATTGCCGATGCCGAAGAGGCGCTGGCGGAAATGGAAGTTCCCACTTGGTACATCAGCAGCCGGAACGATCTTCCCGGATATGAAGAATTTGGCGCCAATGCAGATCGTGTGGGCGCCATCGGCAAAGTATTCCCTGCCATCTTCTTCTTGGTCGCGGCTTTGGTGAGTCTCACCACCATGACCAGGATGGTGGAGGAACAAAGGGTGCAGATCGGCACGCTGAAAGCGCTGGGATACAGTAAGGGAGCCATTGCTTCCAAATATATTCTGTACGCCCTCATGGCCACCATCGGCGGGAGCGTGGCGGGGGTATTGTTTGGGGAAAAGGTGTTTCCTTGGGTCATTATTGTGGCTTATAAAATCATTTATCCCCATATGGATACCATGGAGATCCCATATCAGTGGGATTATGCGGCAATGGCTTCGGGGCTGGCGCTTTTGTGTACGCTGGCGGCTACGGTGCTATCCTGCTATAAAGAGCTGGCGGCCCAGCCAGCCGAGCTGATGCGGCCGGCGGCCCCCAAGCAGGGAAAGCGTGTGCTGATGGAGCGCATCACCATAGTATGGAAGCATTTAAATTTCACACAGAAATCCACATGTCGGAATTTGTTTCGCTATAAGAAGCGCTTTTTCATGACGATTTTTGGCATTGGGAGCTGTATGGCACTGATGATTGTGGGCTTTGGCCTGCGGGATTCCATAGTACATATTGCGGATATTCAGTATTCTCAGATTCAAAAATATGACGGGATGCTGCAGCTGCATGACGATGCTTCCGCGGATGAACTGGAGGATCTGTATCAGTATCTGGATGAAGAAGAGCGGGTGGAGAAGTATGTAAAAGTATCCATGAAAACCATGGATGTCGGCGCTCATGGGGAGTCGCGTTCCGCCTATATTGTTGTTCCGCAGTCCGTCCAGGACTTGAAGGATTTTATTATCTTTCAGAATCGGACCAGCGGGGACGTATATGAGATGGACGACAGAAGCGTGATCATCACAGAGCAGCTGGCAGAACATTTGGGAGTGGAGCCGGGAGAGTCCGTTGCTGTGGAAACATCAGACGGCGGTCAGGTGGACCTGACGGTGACCCAGGTGGTGGAAAATTATATGCTCCACTATATCTATATCGCGCCAACAGTTTATGAGGAAGCTTTTGGTGAGGCGCCGGAATATTCCATGCTGCTGATCCGTCTTACAGAAGAGGGGAGGGCCAGCCAGGAAGAAGTGGGACAGGAAGCGCTGAAGCATTCTGCCGCATACGCCATTAACTACGTAAGCGCCAACAAAGAGCAGATTGAAAGCATGCTGGGCAGCCTGAATATTGTCATAGTGGTCCTGATTTTGTCCGCCGGTCTGCTGGCTTTTGTGGTTCTGTATAATTTGAATAATATCAACATCAATGAGAGAAAGCGGGAACTGGCCACCATCAAAGTGTTGGGATTTTTTGATCCCGAAGTGGCTGCCTATGTTTACAGAGAGAATATCCTATTGACCCTCATTGGGGTTCTGTTGGGAGTGGGTTTGGGAGCGGTCCTCCATCGTTTCGTCATTGTAACCGTGGAAGTGGATCAGGTCATGTTTGGAAGAACCGTATCGTTTTTGAGCTACCTGATCAGCGCCGGTCTCACCTGTGTCTTTTCTGCCATTGTCAATTATGCCATGTATTTTAAGCTGAAAAAGATTGATATGGTGGAATCCCTCAAGAGTATTGAATGAAATGAGATGCCGGAAAATTTGGCTCGCGGCCGCGCCATGGAATTTCACATGGAGTGTCCGCGGGCCATTCCTATGCCCCTTCAAATGTTAAATTTATGTAAAATATGTTAATTCTGCGTATAATCTATTGAAAGAAAAATAAAAAATAGGTATAAACTAAGTATATGTAAAATTTTTTCTTATTTTTTTTACAAAGATTTACAGAAATTTTACGAAAGAACCAAAGTCTCCTGGGAATCTGCAGATCCGGGAGGCAAAACATGCGGGCCATAGTGCGGATTTTTGCTACAACTGGGGTAGAAAGACAGCGGGCTTTCATGTCTGGCACACACTGCTGCGGCAGAGAGACAAAATCTTATATGGATGGAGGAAGAAAAAGTGAAAATTACAGATGTGTTTAGCCTGCTGGGCGGACTGGCTCTGTTTCTGTATGGAATGCAGATGATGAGCAATGGTCTGGAAGCGGCGGCGGGAAACAGGATGAAACAGATCCTGGAAAAGCTGACTTCAAACCGTTTTTTAGGTGTGGTGGTGGGCGCCGGCATCACGGCGGTGATCCAGTCTTCTTCAGCGACCACGGTCATGGTGGTGGGATTCGTAAATTCCGGTATGATGACGCTTCGTCAGGCGGTTTGGATTATCATGGGCGCCAACATCGGCACCACCATCACCGGGCAGCTGATTGCTCTGGATATCGGGGCCATTGCGCCGCTGATCGCCTTTGCTGGGGTGGCGCTGATCATGTTTGTCAAGAAGCAGAAGGTGCATGATTTTGCCTTGATTATAGCGGGCCTGGGCATTTTGTTTATCGGTATGGAGATGATGAGCAGCGCCATGATGCCTTTGCGCGAGTCGGAAGAATTTGTCTCCCTGATGACCAAATTTTCCAATCCGGTTCTTGGCATTCTGGTGGGTATGGTTTTCACAGCCATTATCCAGTCCTCTTCGGCATCGGTGGGTATCCTGCAGGCATTGGCCACCAGCGGTCTCATCGGTCTTTCCAATGCGGTGTTTGTTTTGTTTGGACAGAACATCGGAACCTGTATTACGGCGGTTCTGGCTTCCATTGGAGCAAACCGCAATGCCAAAAGAACCACCATTATTCATCTGATGTTCAACATCATCGGTACGGCTATCTTTACCACTGTGTGCATTCTTTCACCGCTCACCAGTTTAGTGGAAAGCTGGACACCGGATAACGTGGCCGCGCAGATTGCCAATATGCATACATTGTTCAATATTGTCACCACGCTGTTGCTGCTGCCCTTTGGCACATATCTGGCCAAATTGGCCACCAAGATT
>CAJFUP010000026.1 GCA_904420225.1 uncultured Lachnospiraceae bacterium | reverse complement strand
GTTCTGTGGATTCATCAAGAGAACACTGATACTCTTCCCTCCCACTTCCTGGGACCACTCTTCCACCACCTCCGAAACAATCCGGCTCATATTCATATCCAGCGTTGTCACCAAACTGCAGCCATCCTCCGCAGGAACCGTCTCTGTATTGAGACTGCTCCCGTCTCCCATATGGCCGAACTGCCTTCCATTGGTTCCCCTGAGCACATCATTATACGTCAGCTCCAACCCCCACAATCCCTCGGTGGTGTCCTGGGTCGTGAACCCGATTACTTTGCTCTCCAGATCATTGAACGGATACGTTCTTCTATATTCCGTCTCAAACCAAACGCCGGTGATGATGGATTTGTCATCCGGATTCTGTTTTCGCTCCTCAGATTCCAGATCATTATAACTCTCTTTCATTTCATTGAATGCTGTTACCTGATCATCAGACAGTACTGTTTTGGAACCGTTTTGCTGATAGCGCAGATAACTTCTGGATGTGTTTTCTGAAATGACCCTGCGCACGTCCTCTTCATCCAAGCCAAAACACTGCACCAGAGCATTGACAGTGGCATCCAAAGATCCTCCTCTTCCCTCCATCTCTGTGGTTTCCGTAATAACCTTGGGATCCAAAATCAAAATATAGACCCGCTCACTCAATGCCACCGGCGTCATATTGCGGTCCAGAATATCTCCGCTTTTTGCCACAATGGTGGAACTTTGGTAATTCAGCTGTGTCAGCGATTTTTTTGTATATTCCTCATTTTTCGTTACGGCAATGCTCCCTATGTATAGGATCAATGCACATAAAGCCAGCACAATTGTCACAAACAATAGTGCCAGCTTATGGCTGAGAAATCTTTTTCGCTCTTTTTCGCTTTCCTTTCTTCGTCTTGGTTTTCCTTTACTCCCTCGGAATTTCGTCATTTTGCCGTACATACTCACTTTCTGCATGGTCATACTGGATTTCCTGATGTTTCTGGGGATACGTCATACCCAATTCTTCTGTCGCAATGCGATAGATTTCATTATAGTCGATTTCCGAATCGATCCTCGTCTTTAATCCCTCGTTCTCTGACAGCTTATCGCTGTATTCCTGTTCCAATTTTGCAATCTCTCGAATATGAGCGTCCATCTCATCCTGAGCCTGCAGATAACGAACGCAGAATCCCAACACGCCCACCACTGTCAGCGCCAACGCCCCCAGCTGAATCAGCGTGTACTGTTTTGCCCGCTGTCTGTTGGCTTCTGTCCGTTCTTGAATCGCTCTTTTCTTTCTGTTCTTTCTTCTTTGCTCTTCAAACTCACGAGGAATGGGCGATTCGATCTCCATTTCTCTAACGGCATTTTCCTCCACATAACGCCTGGTCGGCATGGTTCTTTCATGCATCGCTCTTTTTTCACTTCTCTGTGCCATCCTCATATCCTCCACTTCCATGACGTTGATTTACGCCCGTTGAAATACACGCAGCTTGGCGCTTTTTGATCTGGGATTATCTTCCATCTCATCTGGTCCGGGTAAAATCGGCTTTTTTGTAATTACGGTTCCCTTGGATACTCTGCCGCAGACACACACTGGAAAATCAGGAGGACAGATACAGGGATTTTCATTTTTTCTGAAACTGTTTTTTACGATCCTATCTTCCAGAGAATGAAACGTAATGATACACAAACGCCCATTGGGGTTTAACCTCTCTATCATTCCATCAAGAGATTCCCGCAATACATCCAGCTCCCGATTCAACTCAATGCGTATCGCTTGAAATGTCTGCTTGGCCGGATGTCCTTTGGCGGCACGCACCCGCATGGGAATCGCCGCCTTAATGATCTCCACCAGCTCCCCTGTGGTCTCAATCTCTTTTTCTTTTCTCGCTGCCACAATGTGCTTGGCTATATTTTTTGCAAACCGATCCTCTCCATAATCACGGATCATCCGATACAATTCCTGTTCACTGTATCCATTTACAATATCTTTTGCTGTTTTATTCTGCCGCTGATCCATGCGCATATCCAGCGGCGCATCTTCTCTATATGTAAAACCTCTCTTGGCCTCATCCAACTGGTATGACGACACACCCAAATCCAACATGATTCCATCCACTCTTTTGATGGAAAGGCGATCCAGCACCGCTTGAAAATCCACATAATTGCTTCTCACAATGGATACCCGGCTGCCAAACTCCTCCAATCTCTTGGATGCGGCTCCAATGGCTTCTCCATCCTGATCAATTCCGATGAAACGCCCCTCTTTTCCCAGCCGCCGACAAACTTCATACGCATGGCCGCCGCCGCCCAGAGTTCCGTCCACATAGATCCCGTCCGGCCTGATATTCAAATTGTCCACTGTCTCTTTCAGCAGAACAGATCTGTGTACAAATTCCATGCTTCTCCTCTTTTCTCACAGGCAGACATCATGAGCGCACAGTCTGCCGTCTCTTAAATTCCAAATTCCGCCAGACTTCCAGCCAGAGCCTCCACGTCATCATAGTCATTGTATGCTTCCCAAGCAGCCTTGTCCCATACCTCAACTTTATTGGTCTGACCCACAAGCACCACATCTTTGGTAAGTCCCGCAAAGTTTCTCAAATTTGCCGGTATCAGAATTCTGCCCTGTTTGTCCACTTCACAGGTGGCAGCTCCGCCAATAAAAAAATGATTCAATTTTCGGGCATTGGGATTGGAAAGCTGCGGCATGGCAGCCAATTTCCCAGTGAATACCTGCCACTCTTCCATGGGATAGATGGCCAAACAATGATCCAGGCTCTTGGATATGACAAAGGATTCCCCCAGATCCTCGCGGATCTTCTGCGGGATGATCAGACGGCCCTTTGTATCTAGGGTATGATTAAATTCACCCATGAGCATGCGGATCACCTTCTTTCGTACCACTCTGTTACCACTTTAATGCACATTCCCCCACTTTTCCCCACCCGATGTCTTTATTCTAAACTACATCCCCAATGAGGTCAACCCCTTTCACTAAGAATTTTCCGTGGAAATTTCTTACATTTTTTTATTTTCTGCCATCTTTCCCTCTGTTCCCGTAAGCCTTTCCCACAACAGCAGATTGCCAAACCTATAGGATGATACAGAATCAACGGTTTCAGTTGTCTTTCCCTGTAAAATATGCTACACTAATGACAGTTCAGACAAGGCACTGCGCCCTTGTCCGTCGCCCCTTGATATTTAAGGGATTCTGCTCTGCCGCGTCAATGGCAGGCAGCGCTATTATTTAATAGGAAAGAAAGGATTCACCATGAAATTAGGTATTGTTGGTTTGCCCAATGTGGGAAAAAGTACGCTATTCAACTCTCTGACAAAGGCAGGCGCCGAGTCGGCCAATTATCCGTTTTGTACCATTGATCCCAATATCGGAGTGGTACCGGTACCGGATTTTCGCCTGTCACTTCTGGCAGATCTCTATCATTCCCAGAAAATCACTCCCGCTGTCATTGAGTTTGTAGATATCGCCGGTCTAGTAAAAGGCGCTTCCAAAGGTGAGGGATTGGGAAATCAGTTTTTGGCCAACATCCGCGAAGTGGATGCCATCATCCATGTTGTCCGCTGCTTTGAAGATCCCAATGTCGTTCATGTGGACGGTTCCATTGCGCCTTTGCGAGATATTGAGACCATTAACCTGGAATTGATTTTCGCCGATTTGGAGGTATTGGAACGGCGTATTGCCAAGACTTCCCGCGGCGCCATGAATGATAAAGCTCTGGCCAAAGAACTGGCTATCCTGAAACGCTTGCAGGCTGTTTTGGAAGACGGAAAAGCAGCCAAGACCATGGAGCCGGAGGATGCCGACGAAGCTGCATTCATAGCCAGTTTAAATCTGCTGACTTCCAAGCCTGTCATCTATGCCGCCAATGTTTCTGAGGAGGATCTGGCAAACGATGGGGCTGAGAATCCCCATGTCCAGGAAGTACGTCAGTTTGCCAAACAGGAAAACAGTGAAGTATTTGTCATCTGTGCTCAGATTGAGCAGGAAATCGCTGAATTGGATGATGAGGAAAAAAGCATGTTTTTGGAAGATCTGGGTCTCAAAGAATCTGGGCTGGAAAAGCTGATCACTGCCAGCTATCATATTCTGGGCCTGATCAGCTATCTGACAGCCGGTGAAACCGAGACCAGAGCTTGGACCATCACCAAGGGGACAAAAGCTCCGCAGGCCGCCGGCAAGATCCATTCGGACTTTGAACGGGGATTCATTCGCGCTGAAGTGGTCAATTATCAGGACCTGCTGGACTGCAAGTCTTACACTGTGGCCAAAGAAAAAGGACTGGTGCGGCTGGAAGGTAAAGAGTATGTCGTACAGGACGGCGATGTGATTCTCTTCCGTTTCAATGTATAATGTATAAAAACAAATAGGATGTTGGGGTTAAAAAATATTCGCCCTCAACCCGGAAAGAAGGTAAGATTATGGCAGAAAAAGAAAACTTGAACAACACAGCTGAAGAAGAAATGACCGTGACTCTCTCCCTGGACGACGGCACTGAGCTGGAATGTATCGTACTGACCATCTTTGAGGCACAGGGCAAGGATTACATTGCTCTGCTCCCCATGGAGGGACCTGAGTCTGAAGAGGGGGAAGTTTTTCTGTACCGCTATCACGAAGATGCAGATGGAAATCCCAACTTGGACAACATTCAGGATGATGAGGAATATGAGATTGTCGCCGATGCCTTTGACGAGCTTTTGGATGAGGCAGAATACGACGAGCTCGTAGAGGAGGAAGAATCCTAAAACAAAACTGATTATGGCAAGGGAAACGCCCGGAGAAACAGGCAGATCACTCATGCATCGCCTGCTTCCCCGGGCTTTTATCAGCAGTCCTTTTCTTTTTCCTTCTTATACTGCCTTGGAGTCATGCCAAGATACCGCTTAAACATTTTCTCAAAATATGTAATGCTGTCATAACCGGATTCTCCCGCAATCTCTGTGATACTCCAGTCTGTCTTTTCCAATAGGATTGCGGCATGCTTCACCTTCGTCACATTGATAAACTCATT
>CAJFUP010000025.1 GCA_904420225.1 uncultured Lachnospiraceae bacterium | reverse complement strand
TTGCAAACTGCTCCCCCAACGGGAAACCACAAATTTTATGTGGTTTCCCTAAATACACCCCGACGGGCCGATATGCTCATCAGTTTTTCCCTGCTGAAGTCTCGCTGTCCTTTCACTGCTCCGGCATCTCCACTTGGGTGTCCCATATCAAATCCGCTTTTTGCGCTTTTAACGCATTGTATTCCTGCTCATTCCTCCTAAGCAGTTCCTCCAGACGGTGAATGGACTCATCCAGCCGTCTTTTTACCTGCAGTACTTGCTCTTTGGAATCGCCAATCCGCTTTAATACTGTCCAGTCGGCAAACAGACCGTCAAAAAAATAATCTGCAAACCGCAAAAATCCGTCCACATTCACCTGCATATCCGCCTGAATTTTAATATCGTCCAATTCTGTCTGGAAACGTCGAAGCAATACCTCCAGCTGCTCCACCTTTTCCTGGGCCCCATCCAGATGGCTGTGCTTGATCATATCCGTCATCAGACCTCCGCCCACCAAATCCCAGGTGCCCCAGCCTTCTGCACTGTCCAGGTCATCCAAAATGCTCTGTGTATGGTTCCATGCCCGTTTTCCCGCCGATATGGCCTCATTGATTTCCTTTTTCTGACTTCCCAGCTCTGCCATCTGCTCATCCAGCCGGAAAAGCGCCTCTGCCTCTTTTCGGCCGGATGATTGGATGGCTTCCATCTTTTCCTGAAGCAATGCCTGATACTGTCTGTCACATCCCCACAGCTGGTCCGCCTCTTCTGTCGCTTTTCGGATATCATACTCCACTGTCTCCAGTTCCCTCACGGCAGCATCATACTTTACCGCAGCGGCATAGGCTTCTTTTTTCTCCCTGGAAAGCATTTCCTCCTGCTTCCCCACAAAACGGTAAAAGAAATTTGCCAGGCTTCTCCCTTCCAGCCGATCCACATCCTCCTGCTCCTTTTCTTTGGCCCGCTTCCATTCTTCTGCCCGATCCTCCAGCTCTTTTTTCTGTTTGTTTAGTTTTTCCAATGTGGACTCCAGTTTATTTTTCCGTGCCATTTTTTCCTGAAGCTCCACCAACTTTTCATTATAATATGCCATTAAGCCCTCCTCATTTTTTCATACCCTTCCCATGCTCCGCCGTCAGCTTCCTGGACACGCCTCCAGCGTTTCATGCATCCCTTCCTCCACAAAATGCACCGGATACTGATTCCAATACCCTCGGTAAACTCTGCTGTCATCCCCGTCCAAGTTGCGCTGATACATGCGAAATGTCACCAAAAAATCCTTGGGCTGCCATAACTCCTCATAGGAATACTGATAACGCATCCCCAGCCGTCTCATCACTTGGCCGCTGCGCGGATTATTGATATCATGGGTGGCTGTGATATAGGGAATGCCGTCACGCTGCAATTGACGGATCACTGCCTTTCCGGCTTCCGTGGCGATCCCCTTATGCCACAGTTCTCGACAAAGTCCATAACCAAAATCATAACTGTCCTCTGTACTGACATGCACATACCCTATGGGACGATTATCTCCCTTTTGGCAAATGGCATAGCGATAGCCCCGTTCCTCCCGATAGCATTGAACGTACTTTTTTTCATAAAGCTGCCTGGCCTCTTCCATGGTTTTTATCGGAAACCATGGCAGAAACCGATTAACTTCTTCATCCCTATAAATTTGATAAATGGCTTCCAAATCCTCCTCTGTAAATCTTCTCAGGATCAGGCGCTCTGTGTGTAATGTTGGTGTATTCATTTGTCCTCCTTAGTTTTTTTCTGCAGAATAAAACCAGCGTATCTTCCGGCCCCACAATCTGATTCGCATACTTCTCAATCTTCTTCTCATGATGCTTCATACATGCCACAAATTCCCGAAAAGCAGAAGGCACTGGAAAGCCAAGCATCGGATTCCCTGCCGTTTAAAAAAGAGGCTATCCCTCAAGTCATATAACGGTGGGCCCAATGATTGCTGCCCCACCTATGATACCGGATTTCCAACCGTTTAACCCTAATATCATCATGTTTGACTTGGGAGATACCCTCCACTATTATATCATATCGCGGGGATAGAAACAGGAAAGTACTTGTGTCAGGCGCTGGGATATTCCACGCCCGGCGGCAGCGGATCCCATTCATTCAGCCCGATTCTCTGTTTAAATTTTGCCTGTTCCAATGTCAGCCGGGGAAGATCGTCCTTCAAATAATCCAGCAGCTCTTCAATCCCCTCCCGCGTCACATTATTGACCATAAAAATCCGCTCACATCCAGCCTCCATCAGCCATTGCTTGACCATGGGAATGTTGGCATACGGGGAATCCGTCTTTGTGATAATACCGATCAGCGGTCTCTGAATAAAGCAGCGGCTGCTGGGGCCGAACAGATTAAACGGTTCATCAGCCGCCTGAACCATGGCCACCACATCCGCCTCAAAAGAAAAACATGCCAAACCGACGCTGAAGCGTTTGGACTCCGCATATTCCCCCGGAGAATCTATGGTATCTTCGTCCGTATTCGTGTATTGTGTTTTTATATAATGGAGCTCTTCGCCCCGGAGCGCCTGGGTCAGGGAGGTCTTTCCCGCCTCGCTTCTTCCCATCAAAAAAATCTTTTTCATCTTGCCACCTTACCGCAATACTCAGCTCTTATGGATCTCACATGTGCGAAATCCCAGCTCTTCGTCAAAAAAGCGCACAACTGCTTCCACAGCTGTCTGTACCTGGGAAAGTCCTCCCGTTAAAATCAGGGAACCGCAGAAACGATCCATAAAGCCGATCTGCACATCCGCGCTCTTCACCGCCATATCGGCTGCCACCACCACAGCCTCCCAAGGGGTAAAACGGATCATGCCCACAGCCTCCCCCGTATGATCCTCTCCCTCATGCACGCCGATGTGAAGGCCGAGATTCTGATAAATGCAGGCCTGAGAGGGGCTTATGACATGTGCCAGGCACACTTCCTTCCCCGGAACCCGGACACGGGTCATCCGAAGCTTCTTTCCTTTTAGGTTTTCATAATCATCGTGAAATATCTTTTCCAGCAATTCTTGTTTCGTCATCCGCGCCATAGCCGCACTTCCTATCTCTTTGTGATTTTGCAAACGACATATCCCAGTGTATCGCGAAAATAGTCCACGATCTCCGTCAGCGCCGTGGTGACGTCCGAAATCTCGCCCGTGATGATCAGCGTACCCGTGAAGCGATCCGCAAATCCAAGGTAAACATTGCCGCTCTTGACCGCGATGTCGGAGGCGATCACTGCCGACTCCGGAGGCGTCATATTCATAATGCCGATGGCCGACGAACGGTAATCCACCTGTGGATTCAGTCCCAGCTTCTGATAAATCACAGGCGCCGGGCCGCCCATCACATGCGCAAAGGTAATCTCTTTTCCCGCTACCGTCTCCTGTACTATTCTTATCTGTTCTCCATGGTCATTTGCCATTCATCCGTTCCTCTCTTTCCGAAAAATCCCGTCATCGGGCTGTCAAAACCTTGGAGCCGTCTCACGTACCCGCTTATCTTTGCTTCGGCCCGTGTCCTCCATACTTCTGCCCGTATTATAAAGCAGATATTCACAATCCGCTTTGCTGCTTACTCATAACCGAATCGCCACCGCTGGCTGCTCTTTTCAGCGGAAGCAGCGGACTTTCTCGATTCGATAAAATTATATCACGCAAATGGCAAAATGTAAATTCCTTCCCCACCGAATCCTCACGCCCAAAAGGGGTGCCTGTCTACACAGCACCCCTTTTCAAGATATTCCGCTCTCACGTTTCTCCAGCGCCCTGCACGGTTACGCATTCCACTTTCCGTACTCTTCCTCCGATACGGCTTCCAGCCACTCATTGCTGGTATTTTCTCCCGCCACATCAATGGCCAGATGGGAAAACCAGGAATCTGCGGCAGCACCGTGCCAGTGTTTTACATTGGCCGGTATATGGATCACTGTCCCCGGGGTCATCTCCACGGCATCTTTTCCCCACTCCTGATAGAATCCGCGTCCGCCCACACAAATCAGCATCTGGCCGCCGCCCTGATCTGCGTGATGGATATGCCAGTTATTGCGGCATCCAGGCTCGAAGGTCACATTGAAAATCGGGACCTGTTGGGACGATACCGGAGCCAGATAACTCTGTCCCACAAAATACTGAGCAAATGCGTCATTGGGCTGTCCGATGGGAAAGAAAATCGTATTCTGATACTGATCCTTTTCTGACAACTCCGGCGTCTTTTCGTCCCAAATTTCCTTGGCCATGCGGAATACTGCCCAGCCCTTGGGCCAGCCCACATACATGGTGGCATGGGTGATAATGGCAGCGATTTCCTCCTTGGTCACGCCGTTGTTTTTCGCATTCTGAAGATGGAATCCCAGAGAAGAATCCGTGACGCCGGATGCCATCAGGGATACTACAGTGATGATACATTTGGTTTTGGTGTCGATGGCTTCCTCATTCCACACTTCTCCAAATAAAACGTCATCATTCAAATGCGCAAACATGGGAGAAAATGCTCCCAGCTGCTCTCTTCCTGCTGTCTGTACAATCTTTTTCTTCATAATCTGCCTCTTTTCTGCACGGCATCTTTCTCAGAAGCCGCTTGCAGATGCCGTACTGCTGCAAACGGCCAAAGTGATTATACTTGTTTTTACGCTTCAAATGGCAAATGCATGGCGGCATATCGTTCTTCCGTCTGATTATCTGCCTGGTAATATTTCTTCGTGCCATCCAATCTGGCGATTTCTTCCATTTCCTCATCGGTCAGCCGAAAATCAAAAATATCAAAATTGTCGCGGATGTGATCCGGATTTTTGGAGCCAGGAATGGTGATGAACCCCATCTGAGTGTGCCAGCGAAGGATGATCTGCGCGCTGCTCTTGCGATATTTATCCCCCAATTTTACGAAGATCGGCTCGGCGGTAAGTCCCGCATCGCCGTGTCCCAAGGGATACCAGCCCATGAGCTTCGTGCCGTATTCAGCCATACGGCGCATGTATTCTCTCTCTGTACAGTAGGGATGCGCTTCCAGCTGTACCACATGGGGTTTGATTTGCGCCGCTGCCAGGAGCCGTTCCAGCTTTTCCCCATACATGTTGGAGATTCCCAGGGAGCGCGCTTTTCCCTCTCTATATGCCTGTTCCAGCTGCCGATATCCGGCAATGAAATTCCCGGCAGGCTGATGGATAAATAGAAGATCCACCCACGCCAGCCCCAGTCTTTCCAATGTCTTTTCCACTGCTCCGTCCGTCTCATACAAAGTCGGCCACAGTTTGGTGGATACAAACACTTCTTCCCGGGTCACAATCCCCTCTTCTATGGCACGGGCAAGCGCTTTTCCCACTGCTTCTTCATTTAGATACGCATTGGCCGTATCGATCAGACGATATCCGCCCTTCAGCGCGGCATACACCGACTGCTCCGTATCCTCCGGGCTGGTCATAAAGGTTCCGATTCCCAACACTGGTACTTTCACATCGTTATACAATGTCACCGATTCCATAACGCTGCCTCCTATCATTTTTCATGTACTGTCTGATACCTTGGTACCCTCACACTTTTAGTTTACACCAGATGAAAAAAGATGTACAATTCCAATATCGAAATCTGTTATATCACAATCGAATAGTGAAAGGAGAAATCCCCATGATCGAAATTCGGCTTCTGGAACAGCTGGCGGCATTTGCCAAATATAAAACCCTGTCCGCTGCGGCGGAAAAACTGCATACATCCCAACCCGCTCTGACCCGCTCCATGAAGAAATTGGAAGATGAGCTGGGTGTGTCTCTGTTTATACGCAGCAAAAACCACCTTGCCCTGAATGAAACCGGCCTCCGAGCCGCGGAATATGCTCAGCATGTGCTGGTGGCAGATCAGGATTTTGAGGCGAAGGTAAAAGCGTACGACCGAAGTCTCCGTACCCTCTCCATGGGATTTTGCGCGCCGGTTCCCCAGATCGTTCTCACCCCCATCGTCAACAGTGTTTTTGAGGGTATGACCTTGTCCATGGACATGATGGACGACAGCAGTTTCCTGGACAGGCTGCGGGATGGAACGTACCAGCTGGCCGTTCTCCATGAAAAGCCCGACAGCGATATGTTTTACTATAAAAAATGCGGCCACGAGGATCTCTTTATCTCCGTTCATCCCGGAAATCCCCTGGCCTTTTATCCGGAAATCCATCTGAGAGATCTGGACGGCATGTCCATCCTCCTGCTGTCCCGCATCGGCTTCTGGGCCAATATGCACCGGGAGAAAACGCCCCATGCCCATTATTTGCTTCAGATCGAGCAGGATTCCTTTTCTGAGCTTGCCGCCAATTCCTCCTATCCCGTGTTCTCCTCCAGCTACTACATCCGGCGGGGGGAAACGATTCCCGGCCGTGTCAATATTCCCATCGTTGATCCGGAATGCCATACTGAGTTCTATCTGACATGCCTGGATGCCGACAGAAAAAAATACGCTGCTCTCTTCCGGCAAGTCAATGAGCGGACAGTTCTATAATATAAATGAGGCGGCAGCCCCCAAAAGGAAACTGCCGCCTAAAATCAAATTACTGCCAAAAGCACAAAATTCAAAATAAAGAGCACAGTGGCCACCCAGAGAATGGGGTGAATACTCTTGGCCTGTTTTTTACAGATTTTTACAATACAATAAGAAATAAAGCCAAAGGCAATTCCGTAGGAAATGCTGTAACAGATGGCCATGAACAAACCTGCAAAAAACGCGGGAACCGCTTCTGAAAAATCATCCCAATGGATTTCCTTGAAGGCAGAGGTCATCATAATTCCTACTACCACCAGAGCCGGAGCTGTGGCTGCCGAAGGGATAGCGCTTACGAAAGTGGCCAGGAATGCGCTGATGGCGAAACAGATGGCCACCACAACGCTGGTGAGGCCAGTGCGTCCGCCAGCGCCGATACCGGACGCGCTCTCCACAAAAGTCGTGGTATTGGACGTTCCGAAAATCGATCCGATGGAAGTGGCAATGGCATCGGCAAATAAGGCCTTGTCCATCTTGGATTTGAATCCGGAACTGGAATCCATGGCTTTTTCGTCCTCTTCACTGAAGATACCAGTGCGGCGTCCAGTACCGATGAACGTCCCAAGGGTATCAAACGTATCAGAAATACTGAAAGCAAATATGGTCACCAGCACCAGCGGAAGCTTACCCATATCGTTAAACAAAGAAGGCAAGCCTGCAGGTGTGAAAATGGCGCCAAAGGTGGTGGGAAGAGCGGCGCATGCCTCCGTAAAGCTCACCGAATCCGTGGTAACCGTCACTCCCATGGGAATTCCCAGTAAAGCAGTCACTACGATTCCGATCAAGATAGCGCCTTTTACCTGACAAACCAAAAGGACAATGGTCAGCACAAGGCCGATGAGAAACAGCCAAAAGACTGGCTGATCCAATGTGGCAATGGCGGGAACACCGGATTCAAAACTGATGATGCCCACATTCAAAAGACCGATATAGGCTACAAACACACCAATACCGCCGCCAATGGCATTCTGCAGACTGCTGGGGATCGCCTTGATGATGAACTTACGGACCTTTGTCACAGTGATGATAATATTAAAGATTCCGCAGATAAACACCATGGACAGCGCCTGCTGCCAGGTAAAGCCAAGACCAGCACACACCGTATAAACAAAAAACGCATTTAATCCCATACCGGGAGCCTGCGCATAAGGTACATTGGCAAATAGTCCCATCACCAGCGTTCCGATAATGGAAGCAATGATCGTCGCCAAAAATACCGCGCCCCATTCCATTCCCGACTGGCTGAGCACACTGGGATTAACCGCGATAATGTAAGCCATGGTAAAAAAAGTAGTCAGACCAGCCATGACTTCTGTGGAAAACTTGGTGCCGTTTTCTTTCAGCTTAAAAAATTTCTCCATGATTTTTCATCCTCCCTTTTCATTCAAAAATAATACACCACGTTTCCATTATAGAGAAATTTCGGCAATTTTCAATACCATTTCTCTCCTTAATACGTCATTTTTCGTATTTTACGGATTTATTCTCTTTTTCTATACACACATTCTGGCCTCCCTGCCTGAAATCTTCCGCTCCCGGCAAAAGCAACCCAAAGGTTACATTTGGAAAACACAAAATGCTGGCCTTTCTGTCCGAAAAAAGGTATCATATACATAGTCTCAAGAAGAAAAATCAAAGGAGGATTTCCATGACATTGGGGAACAAATTATCACAGCTGAGAAAAGAACATAACTATACCCAAGAACAGCTGGCGCAGATTTTGGGCGTATCCAGGCAAGCGGTTAGTAAATGGGAAAGTGACCTGACATATCCCGAGACCGAAAAACTGCTGAAGTTGGGCGACTTATACGGGTGCTCCATGGATTATCTGCTGAAAGACGGCCAGCGGGAAAGCGCCGCTTCCTCTGCCTCCCATACCATCACCCTCAGCCTCAATCTTCCGTACTTTGAGCGGATGAGCAGTAAAACCATCCATGGCCTGCCGCTGTGGCATATTAATATCGGATATGGCCGAACCGCCAAAGGTATCATAGCCATCGGCCTGTCGGCCAGGGGCATTGTGTCTGTGGGGCTAATTTCTCTGGGAGTGCTTTCCATGGGCGTATTTTCCCTGGGCCTTCTATCCCTGGGAGTCATAGCTCTGGGAATTGCTTCTGCCGGAGCCATCGCCGTGGGGCTGGCCGCCTTGGGCGCCATCAGTGTAGGAATTTTGTCAGTGGGAGCGCTTTCCATGGGCCCCTTCTCCGTAGGAGCCATGGCCATGGGTACCTACTTTGCCATGGGCGACCACGCGGAAGCCATGATCGCCCTGGGGCGCACAGAAGCGGCGGGCAGTGTATTTCAAAAACTGGGGACAGTGACTGCCCAGGAAACTGCTTTCATAAAAGAATGGCTGGATAGCAATGTGCCTTTCTATCTAAGCTGGGCCAAAGAAATCATAAAGCTTCTGCTATAAGTCAGATTCCAGAAAGCAGCCGTCCTCATGGGATTCTATGATTCCCACCGCCTGTAAATACGCATAAATAATGGTGGTCCCCACAAAGGTCATCCCCCGCTTTTTCAAATCCCGTGATATGGTATCCGACAGCGGAGAGCAGGTTTTCCCTTTTTCGTGGATCACCTTATTTTCCGTCCAATGCCACAAATAGGAGGAAAAGCTGCCCCATTCCTTTTGAATGGCCAAAAACACAGCCGCATTGCCAACAGCTGCCCGGATCTTCAGCCGGTTGCGGATAATATCCGGATTTTCCAAGAGAGAAACGATTTTTTCTTCCCCATAAGCGCTGACCACGGCGGCATCAAAATCGTCAAAAGCCCGGCGGAAAGCTTCTCTTTTATTCAAGACACACTCCCAGGACAAACCGGCCTGAAACGATTCCAGCAAAAGCATTTCAAACAGCTTATGGTCATCGTAAACCGGGACACCCCACTCCTCATCGTGATAGCGAATATACTGGGGATTTTTTGGGTTTGCCCAGCGGCATCTTGTTTTGTGATCGATCCACTCCATTTCTTTTCTCCTTATCTTCTTATTCCCAGCTGCCAAAAAGCCACAGCGCTGGCTGCAGCCACATTCAGGGAATCCACGCCGTGGGACATGGGGATCCGCACGGTGTAGTCGCAGCGGGCCACCGTGTCTGCCGCCAGCCCATCTCCTTCCGTTCCCAGTACAATGGCCAGTTTTTCCTCTTGAGCCAATTGGACATCATCAATGGCCAAAGAATCCTCACATAAAGCCATGGCTGCGGTTCGAAATCCCATCCCGGCCAACAGATCCATCCCGCTCCCCGGCCAGACATTCTCTCCTGGAAAAAATGTCCAAGGAATCTGAAAAACAGTGCCCATGCTGACCCGAATAGCCCGGCGATACAGCGGATTACTGCATCCCGGCGTCAGCAGTACGGCATCCATTCCCAAAGCGGCAGCGGAACGAAATATGGCTCCCACATTGGTGGGATTCTCCACCTGCTCCAGCACGGCTATTCGA
Source organism: uncultured Lachnospiraceae bacterium (assembly GCA_904420225.1). Taxonomy (GTDB): domain Bacteria; phylum Bacillota; class Clostridia; order Lachnospirales; family Lachnospiraceae; genus Fimimorpha. The sequence continues at coordinate 13,776 of CAJFUP010000025.1, read as the reverse complement.
CGAGCTCTGGCGCACACTTGCTGGATCGGCGGCAATGGAAGGCGGTACATGGCGCACAGCATTCCCCGCGTCAGCTGAAACCCCGTAAGGCGGGTCAGCACGTCCAAGGGCGCTGTATACACAGGGATATCTGCGCATCTGGCTATCAACTCCTTGGCCTGCGTTTCCACATGCCTACTTTCCATGAGAAAAGAAATGGGCGTGTATCCCGCGTCCAGCGCCCGGGTGATGACCTTGGGGCTCTCAGCGATAAAGATTCCCTTATCCGGCTCATGCCGATTCAGCAGCTGTCTTTCCGTAAGCCTGGCATATACATCCAGCTCCCGCGCGGAAAAATCCGTAATTTCTATGATATTTGGCATACCTGTTCTCCCTGTCTTGTTTTCAGCCATTATACTACAGCTTGAAAAAATGCGTCAAGATCTGCTGTTTCCCATCAAAGAAGCAGGCCCGGGATATCCCTACCGGAATATCCCAGACCTGCTCTTTCTTCCCAGACACAGCAGAAAAATACATCCCGCTGCAGCCAAGCACGCCATCCATCCGCTGACCCCGGAGAGATCCCCCGTCTCAGCACCGCCTCCTTCGTCCACAGAAGGCTCTTCAAATGTAATGGCAATATTTTTATTTTCCCTTATATTTCTCAGCACCCATCGCTGATCTGCAATGGTCTGTTCCTCACCCTGACACAACACCGTAATAACAGTATCATCTGATCCCGGATACAGAGAAAACACCATATCTGTATATTCATCTGCCATAATTTCCGTTTTCCCTGTCACAGTATCCCGGCAAGCTTCCTGATCCCGTATATACTCCACGGCAGCTGTTCCATTTCCGCTGACAGAGATCTCCACGCTGTACTTCTCCGGTATGTACAGGTTGACTTCCGTTTTGGCCCCATCGGCCAAAACCGTAAGCTGAGTCGCAAGTGTCATCAGCCATACAGCGAGAATACAGACAAGCACTCCACTCAGCCGTTTCATTATTTGTCAGTCAGAGAGATGGAGTAGTTGATAATACCGGAGTAATTACCCGGCTGAATGTTTTCATAATCCAGCACTTTGATTCTTCTGTTCTGGGTTCCCCAGTCGCTTCCCTCCCAGGAAACAATCTCATCCCCGATGCTGTATCTTCCGCCAGCCATGGCATCCGAGTAATAGATTTCATAGGAAGCTTCCTGAAGATTTCTGCTGTCCCATACTGCAAACTTGTTCAATGTCCCCGGATATCCCGCGCTCTCGATGACCACAGATACTTTCTTGCCGTCCGGAATAAAGTTTTCATGATTTTCCAGATTCATAGAGAAAGACAGGTTCTGAGCATCCTTGGAAAGGGTCACAGTGGCGGGCACCTCTACCGTATAGGTGGGAACTACCTCGTCTGTCTTTTCAAATACCACTTTCTGCTGAAAATCCTGCTCCGGATTATTCTCGCTGACCACAGACTCTGCCAAAGCTCCCATGGAAGTCATAGCTACACACGCTGCCATGGTTACCACTGCTGCCATCGTTCTTTTGACTCTCATCTTCATTTCCTCCTTATTTATTCACAAAAGATAACTTGAAGATTCAGGGGTATCCTGATCTCCATATTTCAGCGAATTTTCTGTACCGCCATTCCGCGTTCTCAAAAAACCCACTGATTTATATTAATATCGCAAAAGGATATCAATACCATATTTTATTTCTATTCCGTCACATGGAGCATTGTCTTTACGCTTCCGCCGTTCATGGGGGATTGATCTTCCAGTGAACGGGTAGATATGGAAATTTTCATCTCATAATCGCCAGGCTCCAGCGCAGTGTCCAAAGAAAATCCCTGGATGGCCTTGCCGGGTTCCACCCATTGACTGTTGTAAATGGCTTCCCCGCCATCCAAGCTGACGGAAAACTGGAAATAACATGGATTTCCTTCCGGATTGGTCAAAACAATGGGAATCGCACTGCTGTCTTTTTTTATGGTAATATCAGGATACCCTGGAAATTTAATGGAAATCTGCTGAGGCGCCGCAGCCGTCTCTCCCTCGATATCCACCGAATCCTTATCCAATTGGATTCCCTGTCGATTGTTTTCTTCCTCATGGCTGCTTTTGCTGCCAAAAACAAAAAAGCCAATCCCGATGCCAAGACACAGAAGCACAGCGGCAATTAAAATCCCTGCTACCCACTTGTTTTTCTTCATTCTTCCTGCTCCTTTCAGAAAAAGTATAGGCTTTCAGGAAGCCAGCTTCTATCACATTTGTGTAACGATACTGTAAAATTCACGTAAATTGTCTATTTTTTTCCATGAGACCGCATGTGTAAAACCTCAAACCAGAGAGAACCTTCTGTCTGTCTGAAATTGCATTGTCTTTTTTCAATAAAGAGGTATAATGAAAAGAAAAAGGACTCACCAAATTTCCTGACATTGCTACAAATTTTTCAGAAAAGAGGATGAAATTTATGAAACAGCCCATGACCATTGACACATTTTCCCAATTTCTTTTTCCCAGCAATCCCCGATTTTCCCCTGATGGAACCCAAATTGCTTTCCTGGTTCAGCGAGTCAGTCTGGAAGCCAATGCTTACTTGGGGGATCTCCATCTCTATGACTGTACTTCTGCTTCCCATCGGCAGCTTACATATAGAGGAAACGTCTCCCATTTTCTCTGGACCCAAAGGGGATGCCTCCTGTTCTCTGTCACGCCGGACAAAGATGCTGCTGAGACTTCATTTTATCTGCTAAATCCTTCCTTAGGAGAAGCGGTGCCGGTTTTTACCTTTCCAAGCCGCTCTGTGGAGGATATCCTGGAGATGGGGCAGGACCGATATCTAATCCGCGCCACGCGCTCTCTCCCAGAAAAAGAAGAACCTGCTGCGGAATATGAAATCATTGACGAGTTTCCTTTTTGGAAAAATGGAAAAGGGTTCACCAGAGGCCAGCGCAGTGCGCTGTATCTATATGATGCCGTGTCCCAAACACTATCCCTCATCACCGATGAAACCGAGGACTGTCAGGCGGTATCCGTATGCGGCAATCAAATCTTATACAAAGCCTATCCCTGGACGGATGTCTGTGGCCAGTACAGCGGTATATACCTAAAAGATTTGACCAACGGCCGCCGCCTTTGCCTGCTCCCCCCTGACACCCGCCGCACTGGACTAATCTCCTTCTGGGAGGACGGCCGCGCCCTTGTTACCACCTGCCAGGACAGCCCATACGGAAATAGCCGCTATCTGGACTTCTATACCATGGACCTCTCCAATGGTTCCATGGAACAGTTGGCTCCCTATGATTATGCCTGCGGTTCCACCGTGGGTACCGATGCCCGTCTGGGGGGCGGCATCACATGGAAGCAGGAAGGGGACCTTTTCTATTTCATCACCACCAGAGGATCGACATCCTGTCTGTATACTCTATCCCGGGACGGCAGTCTGGAAGAAGTGCCCACTGGTTCTGGTTCCTGTGACTCTTTCGATGTATTTCAGAAAAACGTCGTGGTCTGCGGCCTATTTGATGAGAAACTCCCTGAACTGTATCTGAATGGCGCCCCCATCACTGCCCTGAATCATACCTCCCAATGGACTCTTTCCCGCCCGGAACCACTCAGCTTCACTGCCAGCGATGGTTTCCGGCTCACTGGATGGATTATGAAACCGGTTGGATATGAGCCGGGGAAACAATATCCTGCTATTCTGAACATCCACGGGGGACCTCGCACTGTATTCGGCACCGTCTTCCACCATGAAATGCAGGTCTGGGCCAATGCGGGATACTTTGTTTTTTATACCAATCCCAGAGGATCCGATGGATTCGGAACAGAATTTGGTTATATCAATGGCCTATACGGCACTGTTGATTATCAGAATCTCATGGAGTTCACAGATTATGTTTTGGCCCATGAACCGGACATTGACCCCAAACGCATCGGTGTTACAGGCGGTTCTTATGGCGGGTTCATGACCAATTGGATTATCGGTCATACAGACCGTTTCCGAGCCGCTGTTTCCCAGCGCTCCATTGCCAGCTGGATCTCTTTTGAACATATGTCTGACATTGGCCCCATGTTCACCAAAGATAACCAGGACGCCACCACCGCTGAGCATGCGGAAAAGCTGTGGTTCCATTCTCCATTAAAGTATGCCTCTGCCTGCAAGACTCCCACCCTGTTTATCCATTCCGATCAGGATTATCGCTGCTGTTTAGCAGAAGGAATTCAGATGTATACTGCTTTGAAAATCAATGGAGTTCCTTCCCGCATGTGTATTATCAAAGGTGAAAATCATGAACTATCCCGATCCGGACGTCCCAAAAATAGGATCATCCGTATGACAGAAATATTAAATTGGATGGACCGCTACCTTAAAGCCTAACAATATGGGTGCCGTCAGGCGCACCACCACAAAAAAGCCCCCCGCCGTTTTTTCGGCGGGGGGCTTTTCATCAGGAAACAGCGGTGAAACCGCATCACTGTTCCCATTTACAATCAGTTTCTATTTTCCTTTTTTCTGAAAATCAGTACGCTTCCGCCTCCGATTACAGCAACTACCATCACAGCTATCAAAATCCAAATAGGCATGCTGGTGTCTCCTGTATCTGCTGAACCGCCATCAGGATTGGTTTCATCCACTGACTCAGACGGGCTGGTCGGATCAGTCGGATCAGTCTCAGACGGGCTTGTCGGTTCAGTCGGATCGGTCTCAGACGGGCTTGTCGGTTCAGTCGGATCGGTCTCAGACGGATCGGTCGGGTCAGTCGGATCGGTCTCAGACGGGCTTGTCGGATCGGTCGGATCGGTCTCAGACGGGCTTGTCGGTTCAGTCGGATCGGTCTCAGACGGATCGGTCGGGTCAGTCGGGTCAGTCTCAGACGGACCGGTCGGGTCAGTCGGGTCAGTCTCAGACGGACCGGTCGGATCTTCAGGCTCCACAGGATCATTGATGTTGATGATATCCAGTGTGGGTACCGGAACATTCATTAGATCTGTATCAAATCCAATGTAGAAGCTGGTTGTGGGCGGCTGATTATAACCAGTTGCCTCGCAAGCCACCTGTGTTCTGTACTGGGTATCATGCATCAGTGTGTACAGGCGATAGCTGGCCGGATCCACCGTGGTATAAATGCGAATCGCATTTCCATCTGTGGTTCTCCATGCTGCTTCCTCACGCCAATCGCCAAAGATATCTGCCTGGAAGCAAGGATTACCCTTGGTTCCGTTGTTGGAGTACAGGCCTTCTGGCTCTAGAATATTTACTTGCTGCTCATTTTCCCAATCCCACTTGGCGATGTGAACAGATACCGGATAGTAATCCGTTCCATTATCCACGAACTCATGGTCCAGGATCTCTCTTCCCAGATCACCGTCCCACCAAATCATGAAGTTGGCCGCCGGTATTGTATTACCAATTACCTCGCCGTCCTGGGTGATCATTTTTCCTTCTCTTGTATCCCAGTCATTCATGCCGATGGCCCAGGACTCTGCTCCCTCATATCTGGGATCAATGTCGCCGGAAGCGCCTCGCCCTGTGTCTGCATTGGTGGGGAATGCAAATACGTATTCTCCCGTGGCTCCGTCATGCATTTCAATACCGGCATTCCACGGATGGCTCTCATGAACCATGAAAATCTCCAGGCCCGGATTCTTCAGGTTAAAATCACTAACACGCTGCGCATCGCCATGGCCGCCGTAGCCTGCTCCAGCAGCCCCCAATGAGTACATTAAAGTGCCGTCATGATCAATGGTTGCAGATCCGTATACGACCTCCTGGCATCCGTCATTGTCCACATCAGCCGTGGTCAGAGAATGGGCTCCCTGCCCATACAGGTCTTCATTTCCAGCGTCATTGGAATCAATCTTCCAGCGCTGAACCAGTTTATCATCCACTACGTCATATGCGCATACCACCGCGCGGGTATAATAGCCTCTGGCAAAGATAGCGCTGGGATGCTCACCGTCCAGATAAGCCACGCCTGCCAGGAAACGGTCCACACGGTTGCCGTATGCGTCTCCCCAAGAGTTTACATTTCCTCTGGGCGGATCATAATCGATGGTATCCAAAGCTTCTCCAGTTTCTCCGTCAAACAGAGTCAAATATTCCGGACCGTCCAGAATATAGCCGCTGCCATTTCTCCAGTCGGCGTCTGCGTCACCGATGACATTTCCGGCTCCATCCACAGTGCCGTCAGCTGTCTTGCAGATCATCTCTGCTTTTCCGTCGCCGTCAAAATCAAATACCTGGAACTGGGTGTAGTGGGCTCCGGCACGGATATTAATACCCAAATTTACTCTCCAAAGAAGAGTTCCGTCCAGTTTGTAACAGTCAATATAAACAGGCGCCGTGAATCCGCTCTTGGAATTATCCTGAGACAGGGCATCCCATTTAACAAACAGCTCATACTCTCCATCGCCGTCGGCATCCGCCACATTGGTATCATTGGGAGAGTATTCATATGTCTCTGTCAGATGCTCATCATAATAAGGCTCAGGCTTCTTAAGATCCACCTGCAGGTACTGATTTCCCCATACATAGACAGGATCGCAGGCCTGATATATCACGCCGTCAATGACAGCTTTCACTGTATATACCGAATCCATGGTTCCGCTGGCGTCCACATAGTTGGAATTTTCTCCGGAACCGATGGTGGCGATCAAATCACCGTCACGGTAGAGTTCATAAGAAGCTCCTTTGGCATATTCATCCCCTGTGATTCTCCAGCCCACGTATACGCCGCCGGATGTGGCCACGGCAATCAGTCCTCTGTCCAGATACTCGGCCTGCGGGGTAATGGTCTTTCCAGCTGCTGCTTCCACAGATTCGGAGGCCTCTGACTTGCCGCCTGCGTTGATGGCAACCACTTTAAAATACCTTGTGATATGAGTCGAAATCTCATACGTATATTTGGTGTCCGTAGTGGCAGAGATCAACGCAAATCCATCGGTTCCCTCAAGATCGGTACGATTTCTGTCTGACCAGTACACCTCATACTCCAGGGCTCCGTCCACAGCATCCCACTGAAGCGTAGTGCTGTCTTCCGTCACCTCTGTCACCTGCAGATTCGAGGGTGCTTCCGGCAATGCCACACTGCTGTCCCGAATCTCCACCGACACTTCATTGGTGGCTTCTGACTCGATGCCGCTGCTGCTGACTGCTTTCACAAAATATGTATACTGACCCAGCAGCTCTACAGTATTATCTGTATACGCGCACTCTGTCACATTGGCAATCTGTGTCGTAATGCTGCTGTTGATATCGGTTCTGTAGACATTATAGGATGCTGCGCCATTGGCTGCGCTCCAGGTCAGGCCCACACTGCGGCCCGCGACATCCACCGATGCCTCCAAGTTGGACGGTGCGGATACTGTAGTAATAACAATACCATTTACACGTCCGTCTCCGCCGAAGGTCATGTTCATCTGGCCATCGCTTACCACCACACCGGTGATGGAAAGAACGCCATACTGAGACTTTCCGGGGTTGAGTTCGCCTGAATAGGCATCCTCGATTACTACGCTGGTCTTATTGGAGTTGGTGGATCCAATGACAAATTGTACGGCATATACACCGTTCTCCAAATCAACGGCAAATTCTTTTCCTCCAAGAAGCGCAAAATCCGTGTAAACCTCTTCAGGGAAAGAATACTCTTCGTTATTGCCAACACTTTCCGTACGGCCTTCTACTCTGTCTTCCGTGACAATTCCGTATCCTTTCTCTTCTGTATAGTAATAATCAGACTCGCTGCTTCCGCCTTTTTTATTCACGGTGATGCCGGTCCAGCCTTCCGCTGTGGCGCTTCCGGGAATATTGAAATCGAACTTTGCCTCAAAGGGAGTCACATCCGTGATGACAATGCCGTTGACTCTTCCATCGCCGTCAAAAGCAAGATTCATCTGACCATCGGTAATCTCCACTCCGGGGATCACTTTCACTCCATATTCCGTTTTTCCGGGATTAAAATCTCCATAATCAACGCCTTCTATGGCCACACCGGTTTTGTTGGAATTGGTGGATCCAACAATAACTTCCACATCATAAACACCATTGGGCAGATCCACCCAGAATTCTTTGCCGCTTAAGAGAGCAAAGTCTGTATACATTTCCTCTGGGTAGGAGTACGCATCATTATTGCCCACTCCCTCGGAACGGCCCGCTACCTCCTCTTCAGTGGCGATACCATATCCCTGCTCAGGGGTATACTGATAACCTTGCGCTCCACTTTCTCCTTTTCCATTGACAGTAATGCCAGTCCAGCCTTCCGCTGTGGCGCTGCCGGTAATATTAAAGTCAAACTTCCACTGTTTCAGATTTTCCGCTTCATCGGATGTGTCGGGATTGTCTGTATCCGCCTCGGTGGTTTCTGTTTCGGTCTCCTGAAGCGTTTCCTCTTGGCTGCTCTCAGTTTCCAGCTCAGCCTCAGTGGTCTCAGTTTCTTCCCCAGCCTGGTCGGTTTCTGCCTGACTGCTCTCAGCCTCTGTCTCATTCAGCATGACCAGCTGCGTGCTGTCTTCCGGAGACTGCTCACCGTCTGCTGCCAAGGATGCCACATTGGCTCCGCCCACAGCGGAAGACACCAAAAGGGCAGCTCCCAAAACCACGGCTGTCAGCTGTCTTCTTGTTTTTCTCACTCTCTATTTCCTCCTTTTCATTGAAATGCAACAATTTCCGGTATTTTTTGCTACGATTATGCACCTCCTTCATAAATGGACAAATTTTCGTTCATTTTCTCTACTGTTTGCACAAATAAAATTTGTCCTAATTGTGTCTTTGTGTTTTATTTTACCTGTATTTTATTTCCCATTCTACCAATAACAAGGGCAAAACTGCCCAGTTTCAACCATTTATTTGCCCTCGTCATAATTAAAAATAAAGACCTCCGAAATCAGCCGTTGATAAAACTCTGATTTCGGAGGTCTTCTCTCACCATTTTCCTATGTTTCCCAATTTCTCATTCCAAACTTTATTTACTGCTTTTCTTTCTGGACCCCATCAGCACAGCTCCGCCAGCTGTCAGCGCCGCCGCCATCACAGCGGTCAAAATCCAAATGGGTGTCCCATGGTCCCCCGTATCTGCGGAATCTCCGTCTGGATTGGTCTCACTGGGAGAAGAGGGCTCTGTGGGCTGGGACGGCTCTTCCGATTCTTCCGGCTTTGTTTCTTCCGGCTGGCTGGGGGCTGTGGGTTCTTCCTGCTCCTTCTCCACAACCTGGATACGCCCCTGCCCCAGCAGACTACCATACTGCTCTGCCGTCACCTGACCATCCAAATTCTCTGTGAAATATTGAATCAGCATTTCCGAATCCACCAAAAGTCCTTCCTTGGCCACCACTTCCGCGCCCTGGAACATGGTGAATCCATCCCCTGCCTCCTGAAGCGTGTAGGCACTTCCGGCCACGGTATAGAACGCTTCCGGATCAATGACCACACCATTGATCTTCACATTCTGAACCCGTCTTTCCTTTGTCTCATCAATCTGCAAAAACATTTCTTTATCATCTGTAACCACTGGGCTCTCCAGATACGTATGTATATCATAGGTGAGGCCGGAAACCTGCAGAAAACCTCCGCATTCTTCCGGATTCATGCGCGCTCCATGCTCCAAGGCGTCCAAGATCTGCTGCCCGGTGGCGCGGATCACAACCATCTCATTATTCCACGGATTCACATCCATGATATTTTTTCTGGTCACATCTCCCGCCGCTATGGAAGCGCGAATACCTCCGCCATTTACCAAGGCAATGTCCGCACCTGTCACGCTGCGATACGCGTCGGCCACAAAATCACCCATATTGGTCTCACCGCTGCGGATTCTTCTGGTGCCGTCTGTATTATTAATGGTAAGTTCCACTTCTGATGTACCCAGTTTCTCGTTGAGGTACGCCAATTCCTCATGGTATCCGTCAATCTTATCCTGAACCGTCTGGTATGCCGCAGCCGCTGCCTGAGAAGACTGAATGTTCACTTCCTCCGGCTGAATCAGCTCCGTGGTGACAGCGTCTCCATCCGCCAAAGTCATGACGCCAAAATTCTCAAATTTCGTCCCTGTGGATGTCAGAAGAACCGGCTGTCCATCTTTGTTCTCATAAACATGTTCCTCGATGGTTTCATGGGAATGAGCATCAATAAATGCGTCAATTCCCGTGGTGTTGGCAATGACATCCATGGATTTCCACCCTTCTGTGGTTCCCTCAATCCCCAGATGTCCCACTGCGATGACACGGTCTGCGCCCTCTGCCAGAGCGCTGTCCACAGCATCCTGAATGGTCTCATAAAAATGATCTTCTGAGAAACTATATATGTAATTTCCATTTTCGTCCTGGAAATACGTGGGTGTGGACTTGGTATACGTCTCCGGTGTGGAAATGCCCACAAAAGCCACCTCCTCGCCATCCATGGTGACGATCTGATACGGATCAAATACCGTGTCATCCGTTCTCAAGTCCACAAAGTTGGAGCTGAGATAGGTATACTGCGCCTGATTCTGAGCCAGATCCAAAAATGTTTCCAGACCATAGTCAAATTCATGGTTGCCGGGTACCGCGAAATCGTATCCCACTGTATTCATCAGATCCACAATGGCAGCCCCCTCTGTGATGGAGCCGATGGCCTCTCCCTGAATCGCATCTCCCAGATCCACTGTGACCACATCGTATCCATCCTCCAAAAGCTGCGCACGGTAAGCCGCCAGGCTGGAATAGCCGTCTATGGCACAGTGGATATCGTTGGTATAGAGAATCACTGCTCCGGCAGGCTGGGTCGGCGTCTCTGTCCCTTCCCCGCTTAATGTATACGCTGCCACCGTTCCGGAGACTTCACAGGCGGCCAACAGGATAGCCTTTCCCGATGGAGAATCCTCAGCCGGGATCCATGCCAGCCCCTCCGGCGCCACATCGCCGGCCACATCCGCCGAAAAGTCTCTGGTATTGACATAGTTGACGTAAACAGACGCCGACGGGTCCGTCACATCAAAGACCATGATGCCGCCGATGCGCTCCAGCGCCACAAAGGCATACTGCTTTCCGCCAATGGCCTTCACGGTCACAGCCTCCGGTTCCGGCCCTTTCTTGGCGCTGCGGCTGTCGATTTCAATATCGTCATTGGAGCTGTTGAACCAGTCCGCCAGATAGGAAGCGGTTTTATTTTCGAAAATATTTCCGCTGTCATAAACCAGTTCCATGGTATCCGCCTTGAAGATACTGAAGGAGCGGCTGCCAAACAGATAGCTGACTCCCTCCTCCAGGCCTGCTGTCACAGTAGGATCCAGTACCCGTACCTTTTCTGCTTCCTTTCCCTGGGTATCCGTCAGAGACACTTTGGTTTCATTGATGAAATCTCCCCATTCTCTGGCATCCCCCTCATTGGCAGTGGCCAGATATGTGGTTCCATTTACCTCGAAAGCGCTGATTCCATCGGGCATCCTCACTCCCAACACCTTTTCATAGGAAGCCGGCTCATACGTTCCGTCCTCCACCAGGTCTATACTGTTTTCCCCAGCGCTGTAATCCTGGAATCCCAGACTTTTTACGGATGTAAAGGCTGCGGATTCCAAATCCAAGGTGGCGATGGCATTGGCCTCCTGGAGAGCCACATATGCCGTGGTTCCCTCTTCATTGAGGGCAATGTATTCCGGCTCCAGATCCTGGGCGGCGCTTAGGATGGCTCCGTCCACTTTATTGAACAATACTCCCTGCTGAGAAAGTGCCGCAGAATCAAAACCTTCAAATCCAATGACCTGCGTCTCTCCCGTTTCTGTATTGACCAGCGTCACACTTCCTGCCGGGTCTACTGTTCCTGCCCCGTATCCTTGGCGCGGTTCACCTTCATCGGCGGTGAGAATCCACTTTCCGTTCCCGCTGACAGTAATCATGTCCGGCTGCACACCTGTCTCATAACTGTCCAGCAGGTTACCATCATAATCCAGCACGGCGATTCTTCCCGCCGCCGTATAGTCGGCTGCCTGAAGAGCTACGACCACACGGTCATTGACTGTATCCACGGCCACACTGGTCATGTCACCATAATCGAATCCTGCGATAAGATCCCTCACCTGGATCTCCTGATCCACTGACAAACTTCCGTCCTCATTTACCGATATCACATCCAATAGGCCATTTTGTCCGTTTACCACGTATGCTTTCTGATTATCGGCATTGTATGCCACGATTTCCGCCACGCCGCCGTCCGGATCTGCGCTTCCCAGTGTCACATCTCCGGTTCTGTCAAGTGTCAAAGCAGCATCGGTTTCAAAGCCTGCGTTTCGATACGTTTCCCCTGTAACCGGTTCCTCCGGCACACTTGGATCGGTGGGTTGTGTTGGCTCCGTAGGGTCGGTGGGTTCTTGACCATCTTCCGGTCCATGCGGTCCCATGGATTCCTCCACCGGATCCGAATAATCCACTACAGAAGCGTCTGCGGCATTATTATCGGTATCGGTGAATTCGTTTCGGCGCACAGCTTTTTTCTTGGACTGCTGGGCGGAAACTTCTGTCTCGTATACGGGAGGCATCTGCTGGTCCTCCTCGTCGTTTCCCTGCACTGCCAGCAAATCCACATAGCTTTCCGGACGATTTTCTTCCGTCACAGCACCGGTGAAATCCGGTTCCAATTTTTCGTCGCTGCTGAGCAGAACCACAGACACCCCTTTGTTGTGAATGGCAACATCCCACTCTTGATCGCCGGCAGGAACCTGATAATCGGTTCCTTCCGTCTGGGCGCACCGTACCAGATAATAGCCGTGTCCCTCAATGGTTCCTGTCAGTTCCAGATACATCCATTCCTGGCTCTGTTCTCCATCCTGGCTGGAACGGTAAGCCAACTGCCATCCCTTCAAATCCACGGCGCTGTCACTTTGGTTATACAGCTCGATGAAACTGTGACTGGCATTCCCATCATCGCTTCCTCCGTATACCTGATTCACAATCACATGGGGCACTGTCACATCATATGCCCCGGCTGCCGTGTACGGCGTACCAGCAGCACTGGCTGCCCATACCGTACGATCCACCGGCAGCACAGAGGCGGTAAGTACCGCCGCTGTCACAACTGCCGCTGCCTGTTTCCATCTTTTCCTCATGGCCTGTTCCCCTTTCACTGGAATAAGACGATGCCCCGGCCAGCACAAGCGCACCCAATGGTCCGGGCATCCCATTTGTTCGTTCATAATGAATTCTAATCATATATGAACAGATGGTATCAGTATATCACAGCAGAAATTCATTTACTTCAAATCCATGTTTGAGAAATGTTCAAAATATGTAAAATCTTTCCTGTTCCCATTGCCTGCATCAAATTCGACACATTTCGGACAGCCGACAGCCCCTGTCCAGCACTGTCAGAGACACATGCCGAAAGGGGCTGCCATTTGTTTCTTTATTCTTTTGTTTACTTCTTTACTTTTTTGCTTCCTGCCAGATAAACCACCACACATCCTCCTGCCAGAATCATCAGTGTGATGAAATATCCCACATGGAACGGATCACCCGTATCGGACCCCTGATTTTCCCCATTTGTCTCTTGGGTGGGATCATCCGGACCTGCGGACTCACTGGGATTAGTGGGTTCACTGGGATCTGTCGGCTCGCTGGGGTCCGTGGGATCGCTGGGGTCCGTGGGATCGCTGGGATCTGTCGGCTCACTGGGATCTGTCGGCTCGCTCGGGTCCGTCGGCTCACTGGGATCTGTCGGCTCGCTCGGGTCCGTGGGATCGGTTGGATCACTGGGGTCCGTGGGATCGGTTGGATCCTCCGCCTTGGTCAGCGTAAAGGTATCCCCACTTCTTCCCACTAGCCCAAAGTATCCG
>CAJFUP010000024.1 GCA_904420225.1 uncultured Lachnospiraceae bacterium | reverse complement strand
TGAAGCGGATATTGGATAATAGCCAGTATACAGTGGCTTTGCTGGGAGCAGAGCTGAAAAATGAAGCCGGATTTTTAGGCATCAAGTCATCGGAGAAGGCGTACGAACTGGAAAAAAAATATAAGACTTCTCCGGATTACATGTTTTCCAGCGTTTACTACAACACCAGAACGGATCAGTTCTTTGATTTCTACAAAGAAGAAATCATTGCTCAGGACCTGAAGCCCAGTCCGACCTGTTATGCGCTGGCAGCCATGGAAAAGGCAGGGAAACTGCAGTGCTGCATCAACAGCGATGTGTTTGAACTGCCCCAGAGGGCAGGGTGCAAAAGGGCCATCAATCTGCGGGGGACCGTTTATCAGAACCGCTGTCCCCACTGTGGACGGGAGTATTCCATTGCGTATATCCGCCAGGCCAAAGGCGTTCCTCTGTGTGAGAAGTGCAAAGCAGTGATTCGTCCCCAGGTATATCTGTTTGGGGAGATGCTGGACAGCCGCCTTATGACAGAAACCACGGAGGAAATCGGAAAGGCAGATGTGCTGCTCCTCATTGGCACCAATATGGTTTCTGATACATTTCAGCACTATTTGAAGTATTTTCAGGGCAGTAAGATGGTGATCATTCACAAGAAGGAGCACTATACCGATCAACAGGCCGATGTGGTGTTTTTGGATCAGCCTCAAAATGTTCTGCCCAAACTGGGATATTAGAATGATGCCAAGGCCGATAACAGCCATCTGTTTTTGGCGGCGGGGAATCGGCCGGGCTGCGGGAGAGAAAAATTATGATTATAACAAATGTGAAGGTATTTGGAAGTGACTGCCGTTTCCATGAGGGGCAGGTGGGGATTGAGGATGGCAGGATCCGGGCGCAGGCGTCCGGCGAAGAATTTGACGGAAAAGGGTGGTATGCAGTGCCGGGATTGGTGGATATTCATTTTCACGGCTGTGTAGGTCATGATTTTTGCGACGGCACAGAAGAGTCCATCCAGGCGTTGGCGGATTATGAGCTGTCCTGCGGCGTGACTTCCATCACACCTGCCACCATGACGCTGGATGAGGAGACCCTTACCAGGGTATGTCTGGCGGCGGCGGCCCACAAAAATAACCGGGGGGCCCGGCTCATTGGAATCAATATGGAAGGGCCTTTTATTTCCAGGGAAAAGAAAGGAGCGCAAAACGAGGCATTTGTCCGCAGGCCGGATGCCCATATGTTTGAACGGCTCAATGAAGCCAGCGGCGGTATGATCCGTCAGGTGGCGCTGGCTCCGGAGACGGAAGGGGCCATGGAGTTCGTCCGGCGGGTCAGGGAAAAGACAGTTGTTTCCATTGCCCATACGGTATCCGATTACGATACGGCCATGGAAGCCATCCGGCAGGGGGTCACCCATGTGACGCATTTGTATAATGCCATGCCCCCCTATTCCCACCGGGCTCCCGGCGTGGTGGGAGCGGCGGCGGACAGCCCCGGTGTTTTTGTGGAGCTGATTTGCGATGGGGTGCATATTCATCCGGCCGCCATCCGCACCACCTTCAAAATTTTCACCGATGAGAGGATCTGTCTCATCAGTGACAGTATGGAGGCCACAGGTATGGAGGATGGAGAATACGCTCTGGGCGGGCAGGCGGTTTTCAAAAAGGGGAACCGGGCTACGCTGAAGGACGGCACCATAGCTGGCTCGGCAACCAACCTGATGGACTGTGTCCGCACCGCTGTGGGGATGGGGATTCCTCTGGAAAGCGCCATCCGCTGTGCCACAGTCAATCCAGCCAAATCCATCGGGGTATTTGACCGATACGGCAGCCTGGAAGAGGGAAAATGTGCTGATGTGGTTTTGCTGGATGAGAAGCTGAATCTCAAGGCTGTCTTTTTAGACGGAAAGCTGGTGTCAGGCGGCAGCTGTCTTGGCGCCAGAAACCAACGGTGAGGGAAAACGCCGCATGCCGCCGCGGGAATGGCAGGGGATGCGATGCATCGCTGCCCTGCGTACGTGGGCGGCTGCGGCAAAAAAATTTAAAAAAAGAGTTGACAAACTCCGGATAAGGTATTATACTAACATGCGTGTGATCGACAGGGTCAAGAAAATGGGCAAAAGAGCGCTTCTGCCGGGAGTTGACCTGAAGACATACGGAATCGAGGTGTGGCTCAGCTTGGTAGAGCGCTGCGTTCGGGACGCAGAGGTCGCGTGTTCGAATCACGTCGCCTCGACTGCAGGAAGAAGCTTTTCAGAGGATATCTGAAAGGCTTTTTTGTTTCTTTCGGCCAAAGGGGAGATTGGCTTGAGCGAAAATAAGGGAGAGGGGGATGATGATGCACAAGATGGTGGAAAACCAGATCCGCATTTCCGTGCGGGATCTGGTGGAGTTTGTCCTCCGCTCCGGAGATTTGGACAACCGTCGGTCGGCGGTCAACCGGGAGGCCATGCAAGAGGGGAGCCGTATCCACAGAAAAATACAGAAGCGCATGGGAGCGGGATACCAGGCGGAAGTGGCCATGAAAATGACGGTTCCCGTGGGGGATGTGGAGATCGTGCTGGAGGGCCGGGCCGACGGGATTTTCACGGAGCCGGATGGCCGGGTGACGGTGGATGAGATCAAGGGAATGTATCAGGATGTGGCCCTTTTCCAGGAGCCCATTCTGGTGCACCGCGCCCAGGCAGTGTGCTATGCGCATATGTATGCCGTGGCCCATGACCGGGAACAGATGGGGATCCAGCTGACCTACTGCAATTTGGAGACGGAAGAGATTAAGCGGTTTCGGGAGGACTGGAGCAGGGAAAAGCTGCAGGAGGAGTTTGACAGCTACATCCGGGAGTACGCCAAATGGGCTGAATTCCTCCACCGGCACCGGCAGAGGCGGACGGCTTCCATAAAAGGCCTGGAGTTTCCCTATCCCTACAGAAAGGGACAGCGGGATTTGGTGGTGGCTGTGTACCGCAGTATGGTTCAGGGCCGCAATCTGTTTATCCAGGCGCCCACCGGCATTGGAAAGACTCTGTCCACGGTGTTTCCCGCCGTCAAGGCAGTGGGAGAGGGATGGGCGGATAAGATTTTTTATTTGACAGCCAAGACAATCACCAGGGCAGTGGCCCAAGAGAGCTTTCAGATTCTGCGCGCAGAGGGGATGAAGCTGTCCAGCGTCACCATCACGGCCAAGGAAAAGCTGTGCGCCGCAGAGGAAGTGGAGTGCAATCCAGCGGCCTGTCCCAGGGCCAAAGGACATTTTGACCGGGTCAATGCCGCTGTGTTTGATTTGATCACCCATGAGGAAGAGGCCAGCCGGGAAGTGATTTTTTCCTATGCAGAGAAGTACCAGGTTTGTCCTTTTGAAATGTGCCTGGATGTGACCTATTGGATGGATGCGGTCATCTGCGACTATAATTATGTGTTTGACCCCACGGTGCGGCTGCAGCGATACTTTGCCGATGGCGTTCAGGGGGAGTACTTGTTTTTGGTGGACGAGGCCCACAACTTGGTGGAGAGAGCCAGGGAAATGTACAGCGCCAGGCTTTTGAAGGAAGAGATACTGGCGGCAAAGAGACTGTATCGGGGATTTGAGACATTGACCAGAAAGCTGGATCGGTGCAATCGGGCTTTGCTGGCGCTGAAGCGGGAGTGCGATACGTATCGTGTTCTGCCGGAGGGAGAGGGGATCGGCCCGCTGATGGTGGCGCTGGAATCCCTCTACGGCGAACTGGAAACGTTTCGAGACAGGCATCCGGGATTTGAGCCCCACAGGGAGGCATCGGAATTCTTTTTCCTGATCCGGGATTTCCTCAATACGTATGACCGGATGGATGAGCATTACCGGGTGTATACAGAGCTGTTGGATGACGGATCGTTTCTGGTGAAGCTGCTGTGCGTCAATCCGGCGTATCAGCTGAAGGAGTGTCTGGAGAAAGGCATCAGCACCGTGTTTTTTTCCGCCACCATGCTTCCCATTCAGTACTACAAAGAATTGCTCAGCGGCAGCCAGGAGGAATACGCCGTCTACGCCGGTTCCCCCTTTGAGAAACAAATGCGTCTGCTGTGTGTGGCCTGTGATGTCAGCAGCCGCTATACCAGAAGAACGCGGCGGGAGTTTGAAAAGATTCTGTTGTATATCCAGCGGATTGTGGAAGGGCGGAAGGGTAATTATCTGGTGTTTTTTCCATCGTATTCCTATATGGAACAGGTGCTTGCGGCGGCGGGGGAACGGGAAGCCCCCTATGAGATCTTCCGCCAGGAAAGTCACATGACGGAGGAGATGCGGGAAGAATTTTTGGCCCGCTTTGAGATCACAGGAGAGAGAAGCAGAGTGGGGTTTTGTGTCACCGGAGGAATTTTTTCCGAGGGGATCGATCTGCGGGAGGATCGGCTCATCGGCGTCATCGTTGTGGGAACCGGGCTGCCCCAGGTCTGTACGGAACGGGAAATATTAAAAGTTTTTTACGATGAGCAGGGGCGGTCGGGGTTCGATTTCGCCTACCGGTTTCCTGGGATGAATAAAGTTCTCCAGGCCGCTGGACGGCTGATTCGCACGGTGCATGACAAAGGGATCATCGCACTGCTGGACGATCGGTTCCTCACACGGGAGTACGTGGAACAGTTTCCCATGGAATGGGATGATTACCTGCCGGTGAGTTTGGCCACGGTGGGTCCGACGGTCCATGGGTTTTGGGAACAATGGAAGGACAGGGATGAGCCGGTTTAGCAGGACGGAAAACATATGGAGAGTCCGGCTGATGGCCGGTCACAAGAAAGGATGAGAAAGATGGAAGATCGCGCATGGAAATTGTATGAAGAAGAGATGGAGGGAATCCTGCCGTGCAGCGCGCAGGAGACGGATGCGCTGTTGATACGGCTCTTCGCCGGGGATCAGGAAGCAAAAACGCGGCTCATCGAGGGGCATCTGGAACGAGTATCCAGACTGGCGGAGGAATACAGAGAGCAAGGCGTGGCTTTTTCTGATTTGGTTCAGGAGGGCAATGTGGCCCTTATGATGGCTGTGGATGCGGCCAGGGCCATGGGCCTGGAACAGGATGAGAATCGGGCCGCCATGTTTTTGGCTGCCATGGAGCGGGGAATCCGCGCCGCCATGGAAGAGCTCATCCGCCAGCAGGGAGAATCGGATCAGGCAGGAGAAGATCTGGCCGTCCAGATCAATGTCATGAATGAGGTTACCAGACGTCTGGCGGAGGAATACGGCAGGGAGGCCACGGCGGAAGAAGTGGCCGCCAAGATGGGACGATCCGTGGATGAGGTGAAGGAACTGATGAAAATGGCGCTGAATGCGGTGAATACTGCGGTTCTGTGATTTCTGCTTGCCATGAAGGGAAGCAGAATGCTATAATGATAAAGAACTTTTAAATCATAAAATAATACGTATGGAGGATGTTATGAGCGTTAGAAGAGTATACGTGGAGAAGAAAGCGCCGTTTGCGGTGAAAGCCAGGGAGCTGCAGGAAGAGATCGGCAGCTATCTGGGAATCCGGGATGTGGAGAAAGTGAGAGTGCTGATCCGCTATGACATGGAGAATATCACCGATGCCACCTACGAGAGAAGCAAGGACACGATTTTTTCTGAGCCGCCGGTGGACGACCTGTATGAGATGGATTTTCCCCATGATCCGGAGGATACCATCTTTTCTGTGGAATATTTGCCGGGACAGTTTGACCAGAGAGCCGATTCCGCGCAGCAGTGTGTCCGCCTTTTGAAGGAGGATGAAGAGGCGGTGATCCGCTCGGCCACCACGTATGTCATCTCCGGTAAGCTGACAGAGGAGGAAGTGGAGAAGATCAAGAATCACTGCATCAACCCTGTGGATTCCAGAGAAGCGCAGGCGCAGATTCCGGACACGCTGGTGACGGTTTTTGAGGAACCGGCGGATGTGATCATCTTCGACGGCTTCAAGGATATGGCAGAGACCCAGCTGAAGAACCTGTACGATTCTCTGAACCTGGCCATGACGTTCAAAGATTTCCTTCATATTCAGAATTATTTCCGGGGTGAAGAAAAGAGAGATCCATCCATGACGGAGATCCGCGTGCTGGATACGTACTGGTCGGATCACTGCCGCCATACCACCTTCCAGACGGAGCTGAAGAGTATTACCTTTGAAGACGGATACTATAAAGATGTGCTGGAAAAGACCTTCCAGGACTATGTAAAAGCCCATGAAGAGATCTTTGCGGGCAGAAGCGATAAATTTATCTGCCTCATGGACGTGGCCCTCATGGCCATGCGCAAGCTGAAGAAGGAGGGAAAGCTGGAAGATCAGGAGGAGTCCGATGAGATCAACGCCTGCTCCATCGTGGTTCCCGTGGAAGTGGATGGAGAGACGGAAGAGTGGCTGGTGAATTTCAAAAATGAGACCCATAACCATCCCACAGAGATCGAGCCCTTCGGCGGTGCGGCCACCTGTCTGGGCGGCGCCATCCGTGATCCCCTGTCGGGCCGTACGTATGTGTATCAGGCCATGCGCGTCACGGGAGCCGCGGACCCCACCCGTCCGCTGGAAGAGACGCTTAAGGGCAAGCTGCCTCAGAAGAAGATCGTGACAGGTGCGGCCAGCGGATACAGCTCCTACGGAAACCAGATCGGTTTGGCCACCGGATACGTGAAAGAAATCTACCACCCCGATTATGTGGCCAAGCGCATGGAGATTGGAGCGGTCATGGGAGCGGCTCCCAGACGCGCTGTAAAGAGGGAAAACTCCGATCCCGGCGATATCATTATTCTTCTGGGCGGACGTACCGGGCGTGACGGCTGCGGCGGCGCCACCGGATCCTCCAAGGTACACACGGAAGCGTCCATCGAGACCTGCGGCGCTGAGGTGCAGAAGGGAAATGCGCCCACCGAGAGAAAGATTCAGCGCTTGTTCCGCAGGGAAGAAGTCAGCCGTCTCATCAAGAAGTGCAATGACTTCGGCGCAGGCGGTGTGTCCGTGGCCATCGGCGAGCTGGCGGCGGGACTGCGTGTGGAACTGGATAAGGTACCCAAGAAATATGCAGGTCTGGACGGCACAGAGATCGCCATCTCCGAGTCTCAGGAGCGTATGGCAGTGGTGGTGGATCCCAGCGATGTGGACGCGTTTTTGGCATACGCAGCGGAGGAAAATCTGGAGGCCGTGCCGGTGGCAGTGGTGACAAAAGAGCCCCGTTTGGTGCTGAATTGGAGGGGGAAGGATATCGTCAATCTGAGCCGTGCTTTCCTGGATACCAACGGAGCGCACCAGGAGACAGATGTTCGGGTCCTGATGCCAAATGAGAAGGAAAATTATTTTAAAAAGAACAGTGATTTCAGCCAGGCGGATGTGAAGGAACACTGGATGGACCTGCTGAAGGATCTCAATGTCTGCTCCCAGAAGGGGCTGGTGGAGATGTTCGACTCCTCCATCGGAGCGGGTTCGGTGCTGATGCCCTACGGCGGAAAGTATCAGCTGACAGAGACCCAGTCCATGGTGGCCAAGCTGCCGGTGATGAACGGCAAGACCGATGCGGTGACCATGATGAGCTACGGTTTCAATCCATATCTGTCCAGCTGGAGTCCCTATCACGGCGCCGTTTATGCCGTGGTGGAATCCATTTCCAAGATCGTGGCTGCAGGCGGTGATTTCACCAAGATCCGCATGACGTATCAGGAGTATTTCCGCCGGATGACCGAGGATGAGACGACTTGGGGCGAGCCTTTGGCAGCTCTCTTGGGCGCTTATGCCGCCCAGATGGGCTTTGGATTGCCCTCCATCGGCGGCAAGGACTCCATGTCCGGCAGCTTCAACGAGATCCATGTACCGCCCACATTGGTTTCCTTCGCGGTGGATGTGGCGTCGGATAAGAATGTGGTGACGCCGGAGCTGAAAAACGCCGGAAACCGTCTGGTTCTCTTCAGCATCAAAAAGGACGCGTATGACCTGCCTGACTATGGCCAGGTGATGGAGCTGTACAGCGCCATCCATGAGGCGGTGAAGGAGGGAAAGATCCTCTCAGCGTATGCGGTATGCGCAGGCGGTGTGGCAGAGGCAGTCAGCAAGATGGCATTCGGCAATTGGCTGGGCGTGGAGCTGACAAAGGCTCTGACGGAAAGTGAACTCTTTGGACCGGGATTCGGCAATATCGTGGCGGAAGTATCTGAGGATGCCCTGGATGATATCACGGCGCCTTATACGCTCATCGGTCAGGTGACGGCTGAGCCAAGCTTCTGCTACGGCGAGGCGGTGATCCCCATGGACGAAGCGCTGAAGGCCTGGAAGTCCACACTGGAGAAGGTATTCCCGTCTGTGTCCGGCCAGCAGCAGCCTCCGGTGGATACGCCGGTATACCGGGCAGATTCCATTCACGTATGCCGCCACAAAGTGGCCAGACCTCGTGTATTCATCCCGGTATTCCCGGGCACCAATTGTGAGTACGACAGCACCAGGGCTTTTGAGCGTGCTGGTGCTCAGGTATCGGTGAAGGTAGTGAAGAATATGACAGCCGATGATATCAGAGAGTCGGTGGAACTCTTCGAAAAAGAAATCAGCCAGGCGCAGATCATCATGTTCCCCGGCGGATTCTCCGCAGGCGATGAGCCCGACGGTTCTGCCAAGTTCTTTGCCACGGCATTCCGCAATGAGAAGCTGAAAGAAGCCGTCATGGATCTTCTGAATAAGAGGGACGGTCTGGCTCTGGGTATCTGCAATGGATTCCAGACTCTGATTAAGCTGGGACTGGTGCCCTACGGGGAGATCATCCCGGCCCAGACAGCCGATTCCCCCACACTGACCACCAATACCATTGGCCGCCACATTTCCAAGATGGCATACATCAAGGTGGTGACCAATAAGTCCCCGTGGCTGAAAAACGCCGAGCTGGGCGGTGTGTACTGCAATCCGGCTTCCCACGGTGAAGGACGCTTCGTGGCCAGTGATGCCTGGATCCGCAGGCTGTTTGAAAACGGTCAGGTGGCCACCCAGTATGTGGATGTGGACGGCAACTTGGCCCAGGATGAGGAGTGGAACATCAATGGCTCCTACGCGGCCATCGAGGGTATCACCAGCCCCGACGGAAGGGTGCTGGGAAAAATGGCTCATTCCGAGCGCATCGGCCGCTCTGTGGCCATCAACATCTACGGAGAGCAGGATCTGAAACTGTTTGAATCCGGCGTAGAATACTTCCGATGAGATCCATGGCAGGAGAGCGGGTGCCGTCATGCGGCATCGGCTCTCCTGTGCTGTATGGTGATTTTGTCATTTTTTCATGAAAGTTGGGTATGGATGAATAAGATAAAATTAGGTGCGGCAGTCATGGCCGCTGCTGTCTGTCTGTGCGGGTGCGGCGGGACAGCTGAAATCACAGATCAGACGCGGGGAAGCGTCGGCACTGGAACAGAAGTTTTGGCGGAAACGGACAATTTGGAATCTGCCGACAGCGGGGCAGCGGATTCGGCGCCGTCGGCTCAGGAGACGGATGGTACGGCGCCGGAGAGTACGGAGGGCGCGGATCAGCCTGCCGTGGACGGCAGCCAGACAGAGGCGCCGGAGGCTTCGCAGCCAGCGTCTTCGTCTGATACAGGCGGCCAGGGCAGCGGAGGTCTGGAGACAGAGGCGGTGATCGGAACCCTTCAGGAGGCCACAGGATATCCCTGGTCAGATGTCTATATTGTGATTATGAATACGATACTGACCAAGCCGGATGCCCATACCGGCACGCCGTCTTTTGCGCTTCTTTCGTGGAATGACCGAGAAGAGCCGGTGCTGGTGGCAGGGTATCAGGATGATCCGTCTGCGGAGGATTACTATATATACAGTTTTTCCGGGGATGTGCTCATTGAGGTGGAGCATCTGCAGGGGGATCTC
The DNA here is from genome assembly GCA_904420225.1 of uncultured Lachnospiraceae bacterium. Classification (GTDB taxonomy): domain Bacteria; phylum Bacillota; class Clostridia; order Lachnospirales; family Lachnospiraceae; genus Fimimorpha. The sequence continues at coordinate 25,392 of CAJFUP010000024.1, read as the reverse complement.
GCTGTTTCCGCTTCCGACAGACGGATACTGTGCACGGCGGCGGACGGCAGCCAGGCCATGTATCAATATCAGGATGACCATTTGGTGAAGCTGAAAAGCGGCGTGTATTCCACAGAGGGATTTCAGCCGCTGGCCCTTACATCTTTGAGAGAAACGGTGGTCACAAGCGAGACCATCAGAAGCTATATCCAGTAAAGCCGCGAAAAGAGGGAATGGTATGGAGAAAATTTACAGCGATATGACGCAGTTGATCGGCAGAACACCGCTGCTTGAGATGAAGCGGATTATGGAGGCAGAAAATTCGCGGGCGCGGATTTTGGCCAAATTGGAGTTTTTTAATCCGGCGGGAAGCGTGAAAGATCGGGCGGCCCTGTCCATGATACGGGATGCCGAAAATAGCGGGCGGTTAAAGCCCGGCGGGACCATCATCGAGCCCACCAGCGGAAACACAGGCATTGGTCTGGCTGCCATAGCGGCGGTGCGGGGATACCGGGCTGTGTTTGTTATGCCGGAAAATATGTCTCTGGAGAGGAGAAAACTTCTGCAGGCATACGGAGGAGAGGTGGTCCTCACAGAGGCCGCCAAAGGGATGAGCGGAGCCATTGAGAAAGCCGCGCAGCTGGAGGCGCAGTGGGAGGGAGCCATTGTCATGGGGCAGTTTGTCAATCCTGCCAATGCCGCCGCCCACCAGGAGACCACGGGACCGGAGATCTGGGAGGATACGGATGGGAAAGTGGATGTGTTTGTGGCCGCTGTGGGCACAGGAGGCACCATCACCGGCACAGGCCGCTATCTGAAACAGAAAAATCCCTCCATCTGCATCGCCGCCGTGGAACCGGCAAACAGCGCCGTTCTTTCCGGGAAACCGGCAGGCAGCCATAAGATTCAGGGGATTGGCGCGGGCTTTGTGCCGGAGGTGATGGACTGTTCTCTGTGTGACCGCATCCTTGCAGTGACCGATGAAGAAGCCTTTGTCTATGCCAGAATGGCGGCAAAAAAGGAAGGAATTCTGGTGGGGATTTCATCAGGAGCCGCTCTGTGCGCCGCTGTCAAGCTGGCCAAAGAAGACGAATATGCGGGGAAGCGGATTGTGGTACTGCTCCCTGATACCGGAGAGCGGTATTTATCCACAGAACTGGCGGAGTGAGGAAAAATTTTCGCAATTTTTTAGGAAATTTTAAGAGACCAATCTTGAGTTATCGAAAAAATCCTTTTATAATTGAGGATACTAAGGGCAAAAGGTGAAAGACGTTTTGCCCTGGGAAAGGGCAATGCGGTTGTCAACAGGCCGCGGAATGGAGGTTATCGTGTTGGCAAAATGGAAAGAAAAACTCAGACAATTCATGATTGGACGATACGGGGTGGATGATTTTTCCAAATTTCTCCTGGCGGCGGCGCTGGTGCTGATTGCGCTGTCCATTTTTATCCCCAATATTGTATTCAGCTTTTTGATCCTTCTGCTGCTGATTTATTGTTATTATCGTATGTTTTCTAAAAACATCAGCGCCAGATATAAAGAGAATCAAAAATACCAGATGACGCTGACGCATATAAAGCAGCTGAGAACCCATCATTTCTATCGGTGTCCCGGCTGCAGGCAAAAGATTCGGGTTCCCCGGTCCGGCGGCAAGCGGGTGGAGATCACCTGTCCCAAATGCAAGACCAAGTTTATTAAAAAAATCTAAGACAGGATTGGAAGACTATGTTTGGATATATCATGATCAATAAGCGGGAGCTGAAAGTCCGGGAATATGATGTGTATCAGGCATACTACTGCGGGCTCTGCCATACCATGGAGGAACGCCACGGCAAGCGAAGCCGCATGACGCTGACGTATGATATGACGTTTTTGGCCATGCTGCTGTCCAGCCTGTATGGGGAAAAAACGGAATGCCGGAAGAGGGCCTGCGCGGTGCACCCTCTGAAGCGGGCAGTCACCTGTACCAATGAGGCCATGGCATATGCGGCGGATATGAATTTGCTTTTGGCGTATCAGAATTTGGTGGATGACTGGAAGGATGAGAGGGATTTTAGAAAACTTTTCTATGCCGCTTTATTAAAAAAACAATACCTGGCGGTGAGAAACGCTTACCCGCGCCAGGCCAGGGCTTTGGCGCGCTATATGAAAAAGCTGAATGCCTGTGAGAAGAAAAACAGCCCCAGTCTGGATGAGGCGGCGGGGCTGACAGGGGAGCTTTTGGCGGAAATTTTTGTCTGGAAAGACGACATTTGGAGAGAGGCATTGAGCCGCATGGGGTTTTATCTGGGAAAGTTCATTTATCTCATGGATGCCTATGAGGATCTGGAACACGATAAAAAGACAGGATCCTACAATCCTCTTCTGCTGAAAGAAAAGGAGCAGGATTTTGATGATATGTGCCAATACATCTTAAATCTGATGATGGCCGAGTGCTGCCGGGCTTTCGAGTATCTCCCCATCATCCGGCACAAAGAAATTTTGAGAAATATATTGTATTCAGGCGTGTGGATCCGGTTTGCTCAGAATCGGAAAAAGCGGGCTGAAAAGTTAGGAGAAAAGCATGTTTTTTGATCCCTATCAGGTGCTGGGCGTCTCCAGGGATGCCAGCGACGAGGAAATAAAAAAAGCATATCGGAAGCTGAGCCGGAAGTACCATCCGGATGCCAATGTCAATAATCCCAACGCGGCCCAGGCGGAAGAAAAATTCAAGGAAATCCAGCAGGCTTATGACCAGATCATGAAGGAAAGGGAGCAGGGCTACAGTTCCGGTCAGGGTTATGGAGGACAGCAGTCCTATGGAGGATTCGGAGGGTTTGGCGGATTTGGAGGGCAGCGAAGCCAGGGAAGCTCTTATGACAATGGCCCCATCGAAATGCAGGCAGCGGCCAATTATATCAATGCCGGTCATTATCAGGAAGCGCTCAATGTGCTGAATCGTCTCCATGAGCGCAATGCCCAGTGGTATTTTTTCAGCGCAGTGGCCAATGCGGGAGTGGGAAATAATATCAGCGCCTTGGAGCATGCCAGAAAAGCAGTGGATATGGAACCCAACAATATGCAGTACCGCTCTTTTTTGAATCATCTGGAGTCCGGCGGTCAGTGGTATCAGGACATGGGAACCGGCTATGGAAGGGGAACGGTCATGCAGGGGGATTGGTGCAATAAACTCTGTCTGGGCTATATGCTCTGCCAGTGCTGTATGTTCCGCCCCTGCTGACAGAGGCGGGACAAAATGGCGGCGGCCGACGGCCTGTGCGCCTGTCAGGAGAGATAGGCTTTCATGGATTTTAAAGCGTTTTTTTCCAGGCGGCTTACCTGGGCCTGTGAGATGTGGATTTCCTGCGCCACTTCCATTTGCGTCTTTCCCTCGTAAAACCGCAGCTGGATGATATGCTTTTCTCTGTCGGGAAGGCGGTTTAAGGCCTCCCGCAGAGAGATTTCCTGAATCCAGTTATCCTCCTTGTTTTTCTGATCGCTGATTTGATCCATGACATAAAGGGTGTCGCCGCCGTCATTGTAGACTGGTTCATACAGACTGACGGGGCTTTGGATGGCATCCAGGGCAAACACCACATCCTCCCGGCTGATTCCCACTTCATTGGCGATTTCCATGACAGTGGGCTCCCGGTTATTTTTTTTGGTCAGCTGTTCTTTGGCGTAAATGGCTTTATAAGCGGTATCCCGCAGAGAGCGGGAGACACGGATGGAGCTGTTATAATCCCTGAGATACCGGCGCACTTCCCCCAGGATCATGGGAACGGCGTAGGTGGAGAATTTCACCATGAGGTCGGGATTGAAATTGTCAATGGCTTTGATCAGGCCGATGCACCCGATTTGAAAGAGATCATCGATGTTTTCGCCTGAACCGGAGAAGCGCTGTATGACGCTGAGTACCAGACGAAGGTTGCCGCGGATATAGTCTTCGCGGGCCTGCTTGTCCCCGTTTTTGATACGTTTAAATAGGGCTTCTTTTTCCTCTTCGCTTAACAGCGGTAGCTTTGCGGTGTTGACCCCGCAGATTTCCACTTTGTATACTGCCATAACAGATACCTCCGCTTTTTTCTCTCGTCCTAAAACAAGGATGCACGCATTTGGAATGGTTTATACCCATGGGATTCAGGTGAAAATTGGCTGGAAAAATGAGGAAGAGACAGGCGCGTTTTCTTTAAAATTGACCTTGAATCAGGAAATATCTTTTGTTATAATGGGGCTTGCATGTTTGGTTACATAGGAGGAGAGATAGAGAAATGAGGATTTCAAAAAAGATTGCCGCCATGGCATTGACAGCCAGCTTTTGTATGACGGCAGTTTTGAGCGGATGCGGGGATCGGAATGGAGAAAGCACGGCAGCGGTTACAGAAGCTCCCACAGCGGCGGTGACCACAGGGGCTGAAACGGCAGCCGTCACCACGGGAGCGGAGACGACAGCGGCGGACGGCCAATTTCAGGCTGTGGATGAGACCGTTTATGTGACATCCCGAGTGAATGTGCGGGTGGAGCCCAATACTTCCTGTGAGAGTCTGGCAGTGCTGGAGGTGGGGGAGAGTGTCCATCGTATCGGATACAATGAGACGTGGAGTCAGGTGGAATACAACGGCGGCGTCCACTATATTGCCAGCCAGTATCTTTCCACGGATCCGGCGGCTGCCACCACACCGGCGGAGACGTCGGCCGGAAGCATCAGCGCGGGGGAGGCGCCTTCTGTATCCCAGGGGGTGGATTGGTCCACTGGGGCGGCTTTTGAGGGAGACGCGGCCAGCCTGCCCAATGACGCAATCCCCTACGGGTATCAGAAGCAGGACAGAGACGCATATAATCGTCCCAACGGTGTGTTCTATTATGAGACATACTACGGCTATTACGGGGACTTCGTCGGACCCAACAGCAACACCATTTATCTGACCATGGATGAAGGCTATGAGGCCGGGTATACGCCCACCATCCTGGATACGCTGAAGGAGAAAAATGTCAAAGCCACGTTTTTTATCACCAAGCAGTTTTTTGACAGTGATCCGGAGCTGGTACAGCGCATGATTGACGAGGGCCATACCATCGGAAATCACACCTGCTCCCATCCTTCCGGGGGAATTCAGCAGCTGGGAATCCAGGGGGAAACCGATGATATCATGAAGCTGCACAATCTGGTAAAGGACAAATTCGGATATGAGATGACGCTGTTCCGTTTCCCAGAGGGGACATTCAGCGAGCAGTCTCTGAAAGTGGTCAATGATCTGGGATACCGTCCCATTTTCTGGAGCTATGCCCATGATGATTATCATCTGGACGCGCAGCCGGATCCGGCGGAAAGTCTTCAGGACTGCCTAAACAGCCTGCATCCGGGGGCCATCTATCTGCTCCATGCGGTGTCCGCCACCAACACGGAGATTTTGGGAGATTTCATCGACGGGGCCAGAGCCAAGGGATATGATTTCGCTGCTGTTCCGTCCAACGGCTTATAATCGCAGCGCGGTTCTCCCAATGACGCAGGGCAAACGGCTGCTCTTATGACAGAAAATTCTGAAAAAAGGCTTGACAGATCAGCCCATTGGCATTAGGATAGAGAAAGAATAAAGAAAGAAAGGAGGCAGAACTATGTTTAGAATCAATCTTATGAATGAAACGATCAATGAAACTATGGTATGTGTTTCAGTACGCGCACAGTCTGTCTCCTGTCCATTTGTCCTGTAAATCCATAAGCGAAGTATTTCAAAAATCGGGGTTTAACGGGAGTTTTTTGCCGTATTACCAGGCAGAAATCCATGGAGCTTAGGGCCGCAGTCCGTGTGACTGCGGCTTTTTTTGTTCTCCAAAAAGCCCCCAAATCGGATCCAAAGACAAAAGGGTAGGGGATTGCAGAAAAAAGACAGGAGAGAAAAGACGGCTTGGAGGTGTTTATGAAAAAGGAAAAGAAAAACAAAGTGCTGGCGTATATGCTCCGGTGGTGGCATCTTTACCTGCTGGGATTTTTGGCCATGTTTTTGGCTATCTTTTTGGATATGAACGGACCAAAGGTAACCCAAAGCATCATTGACGATGTCATCACCGACGGGAGAGTGGAGCTTTTGATGCGCCTTCTTCTGATGCTCTTGGGTATCGGATTCGGACGCGCCATCTGCGGGTATATCAAGGAATTTGTCTTTGACTGCGCCGGGGTTCGTGTGGGAAGAGATTTAAGAAAAATGCTGTTTGGCCATATTCAGGGCCTGGGAGTGCAGTATTTTGACAAAACCAATACAGGAGAACTCATGGCCCGAGTCAAGGATGATGTGGACCGCATTTGGTCTGTGACAGGGTTCATCGGCATGCTCATCGTGGAGAGTATCGTTCATACCATAGCCGTGCTGTATTGTATGTTTCATATCAGTCCGGTGCTGATGCTGGTGCCGCTTGTCACCATGCCATTGGTGGGCTGGACAGCCGTTCGTTTGGAAAACAAACTGGATCAGGTATATCAAAATATCAGTGAGCAGAATGCCAAGCTGAACACAGTGGCCCAGGAGAATCTGGCGGGCGTGCGCACGGTGAAATCCTTTGCCAGGGAAGAATATGAAATTGAAAAATTTCGCGGGCAAAATGGGAAATACTATGATTTGAATATGAAGCTGGCCCGGGTGCTGGCAAAATATGAACCCAATATCTCATTCTATACAAAAATCATGCTGGTCTGCGTGATCATTGTGGGAGGCGTCATGGTGATCCGGGATCAGATCACATTGGGTGAGCTGGGAGCTTTTACCGAGTATGCCAATAATATCATCTGGCCCATGGAGTGCTTGGGCTGGCTGTCCAATGAACTGGCGGCCGCCTTTGCTTCCTACAAAAAGGTGGATAAGATCATGGAAGAGGAGCCGGAAATCAAAGATCCGCAGAACCCGGTCAATGTGGAAGCCGTAAGAGGCGAGATCGATTTTGAGCATGTGGATTTGGAACTTGGCGGAAATGTTATTCTAAAAGATATCACGTTTCATGTGGATGCGGGAAAGACTTTGGGCATCATGGGTATGACCGGATCGGGGAAATCGTCCATCATCAATCTGCTGGAGCGGTTTTATGATACGGCGGCAGGAACCGTCCGCATCGACGGCGTGGACGTGCGGGATATGAAATTAAAAGATATCCGAAAAAACATTTCTGTTGTGATGCAGGATGTGTTTCTGTTTTCCGATACGATTCAGGAAAATATCAGCATTGGCCAGAGAGATACGCTTAAGCGGGAGACGGTCTGTGAGGCGGCCAAAGCCGCCAGCGCCCACGGTTTCATAGAACGGCTCAGCGATCAGTATGAAACCGTGGTGGGCGAGAGGGGCGTGGGCCTTTCCGGCGGCCAGAAACAGCGGATCAGTATCGCGCGGGCCATTGCCAAAAAAACGCCCATTTTAATTTTAGACGATTCCACATCTGCTCTGGATATGGAGACGGAATATCAGATTCAAACGGAACTGAGAAAGTTGGATGAAACGACAAAAGTGATTATTGCGCACCGCATTTCGGCTATCCGTCATGCCGATGAGATCATCATTCTGGAGAACGGTCGCATCGCGGAGCGCGGCACCCACGAAAGCCTCATGGAGAAAAAGGGCAGATATTATGCCACTTACCTGGCCCAGTATGATGCCCGGAAAAAGTCCAAACAGGCTGTGGAGATGGAAAGGCGGTGAAAATATGGCGGTTAATTCCTTTCGAGAAGACGAAGAACAAAAGCAGGTGATGAACCGGGAAACCATACTCCGGCTATTTCGCTATCTGCTGGCATATAAAAAGACAGTGGCTGCGGTGATCCTTATCATGGCTGTCACCACGGCCATTACCATGGTGAATCCACTGCTCATTGAGCATGCAGTGGATTCTGATATTGCCATGGGAGATATGAGAGGGCTGATGTACATAGGCGTCATCGCCTTGATCCTGAATCTCATCTGGCTGGCCGGAGTCAAGCTGCGCATGGTCATGGTGGCTGGGATTGCCAATCAAGTGGTGCTGAAAATCAGGGAGCAGCTGTACGTTCATCTGCAGACCCTGAGTTTCCACTTTTTCGACAGCCGCCCCACAGGAAAAATCCTCGCCAGAGTCATCGGAGACGTCAATTCCCTAAAGGAGGTTCTCTCAGACAGTGTCACCACACTGATCCCGGATTTCTGCACCATCATCGGCGTCATGGCCATTATGATGGTGAAAAATTGGCGGCTGGGGCTGGCGGCGGTCATTACGCTGCCGTTCTTGGCCGGGGGAATGTACATCATTCAGACGTTTTCCCATAAAAGATGGCAGCTGGTGCGAAAGAAGAATTCCAATGTCAATGCCTTTGTCCATGAAAAATTATCGGGCATTCGCATTGTGCAGAGCTTCCGCTCCGAACAGGAATCCATGGAAGATTTCAACATTCTGGTCAATGACCAGGTGGCGGCTTACACAGGAGCCGTTCGCTGGGCCGATGCTTTTGGCCCTCTCATAGATGTGACCTGGGGAATCGGCGGATTTCTGCTGTATTTCATCGGCATTCGGATCATCGGTGTGGGAAATGTGGGAGTGGGAACCTTTTTGGCTTTTTCCACATACCTGGGCATGTTTTGGAGTCCTCTGCGGAATCTTGCCAATTTCTATAATAAAATGGTGACCAATCTCTCCGCTGCTGAGCGTGTTTTTGAAATCATGGACACAGAGCCGGAGATCAAAGACAGAGAAGGGGTCACAGATCTGCCGGATGTGGAGGGAGAAGTGGCGTTTGATCATGTATCCTTTGCCTATGAGGACGCGCCGGATCAGATGGTATTGAACGATGTCAGCTTTACCGCGCGGCCCGGCGAAACCATTGCTTTGGTGGGGCCCACCGGCGCGGGAAAGACTACCATCGTAAATTTGATCAGCCGATTTTATGAAGTGACCAAGGGGCGGGTGATGGTGGACGGCCATGATCTGAGGGATGTATCCATCGCCAGCCTGCGTAAGCAGATGGGAGTCATGACCCAGGATAATTTTCTCTTTTCCGGCACCATTGGCGATAACATCCGTTATGGCAAGCTGGATGCCACCGACGAGGAGATCATAGCGGCAGCCAAAGCAGTCAATGCCCATGATTTCATCATGAAAATGGAAAACGGGTATGACACAAAGATCAGTGAGCGCGGCGCAGGACTGTCCATTGGTCAGCGGCAGCTTTTGGCTTTTGCCAGGACCATGGTTTCCATGCCCAGGATTCTGATACTGGATGAGGCGACGTCCAGCATTGATACCCATACAGAGCAGCTGGTACAGCAGGGGATTGAGGTGCTGCTGAAGGGAAGAACTTCATTTGTCATTGCCCATCGCTTGTCAACCATCCAAAAAGCTGATAGAATATTTGTGATTGATCATGGCAAAATCATGGAAGAAGGCAGCCACAGCCAGCTGATGGAAAAACAGGGCGCCTACTATGATTTGTACCAGGCACAATTTAAAAATCTTTAGCAAAAAGAGGACTTATGATGGAAAAACTAAAAAAAAGAAGTGAGATTGCCCCGCAGGACACCTGGGATCTGGAAGCGCTGTACGCTACGGATGAGGTCTGGGAAGCGGATCGGAAAAAGGCAGAGGAACTGCTGGACGCCTTTCAAAAACTGGAAGGCACTTTGGGACAGAGTCCTGCGCACCTTAAAGAGGCGCTGGATCAGTATTTCGCTTTGATGCGTGTGGTGGAAAATGTGTATGTATATGCGCAGCACAGGAGAGACCAGGACACAGCGGACGCTTATTATCAGAAAATGGCAATGCAGGCGGAGGATCTTCTGGTGAAGACAGAAGGGAGCATCGCGTTTGTCAATCCGGAGATTCTTTCTCTGTCGGAAGAATGGGTGGACCAGGCATTGGAGCAGGAAAAGGGGCTGGGCTTTTACAGGCGGATTTTGAAAGAAATTTTCCGCATGAAATCCCACACAAGAAATGGGGAGGCAGAAGGAATTTTGGCCCGGGCGTCCGATCTTGGCAATGCGCCGTCGTCTATTTTTCACATGTTTGACGATGCGGATCTTAAGTATCCGTCCATTAAGGATGAAAACGGAGAGGAAGTGCCTCTGACAGATTCCAGTCTGGTGCCTCTGATGGAGTCTTCTGACCGCCGTGTGCGCAGGGAAGCGTTTCAGGCATACTACAAAGTGAGAGAGCAGTTTAAAAATACGTCGGCCGCTATTTTTTCCGCCAATGTAAAGCAGGCTCTTTTCTTCACCCGTGAACGCAGCTATCCCTCCTCCCGCGCCAGATATCTGGATCAGAGCAATATTCCGGAAGCGGTATATGACAGTCTCATTGAGACCGTCCATCAAAACATGGACAAAATGTACCGCTATGTGGCCATCCGCAAAAAAATGCTGGGCGTGGATGAACTGCATATGTATGATGTCTACGCGCCTCTGCTGCCGGAAAGCACCGCGTCCTATACGTTTGAGGAAGCGAAAAAAATCGTGGCAGAGGGACTGAAGCCCATGGGACAGGAATACCTGGATATCCTGAAGGAGGGATTTGAAAACCGCTGGATCGATGTGTATGAAAATGAGGGCAAGAGAAGCGGCGCCTATTCCGGCGGCAGCTACGATTCGCATCCGTATGTGCTGTTGAATTATAGAGGGACCCTGGATAATGTTTTCACTTTGGCCCACGAGATGGGACATTCGGTTCACAGCTACTATTCCAGGAAGAATCAGCCATATGCCTACAGTGATTACAAGATTTTCGTGGCTGAAGTGGCGTCCACATGCAATGAGGCGCTTTTGATCCATGACTTATTGAAAAAGACCAGTGATAAGGCCATGAAAATGACGCTGATCAATCATTTCCTGGATAAATTTAAGGGAACCATATACCGTCAGACCATGTTTGCAGAGTTTGAATATCTCATGCATCAGAAGGCCCAGAAAGGGAAGCCTTTGACTGCGCAGGAGATCAGCAGCACCTATCTGGAGCTGAATCAGCTCTATTTTGGTCCGGATATGGTCAGTGATCAGGAGATTGCCCTGGAGTGGAGCAGGATTCCGCATTTCTATACGCCGTTTTATGTATACCAGTACGCCACCGGTTTTTCGGCGGCCATTGCCCTGTCCAATAAAATCCTGGATGAAGGGGCGCCTGCTGTGGAGCGTTATAAGACATTCTTAAAGGGCGGCAGCAGCATGGATCCCATTGATCTGCTCAAGACAGCAGGGGTGGATATGACCACGTCCCAGCCAGTGCAGGCCGCGCTGGATGTGTTTGGCAGCCTGGTGGATCAGATGGAGGAGATGATCCAATAAAAGCGCAAGAAAAAGAAAACTTTTTAGGAGTTTTTTTGCCGGAATTTGTGTTATACTAAAAGAACAGAAACGCGCAGGAGAAAGACCATAAGGGGAGGCAGCCATGAATTTGTATGAAGCCATTTATGTAAGACAATCAGTGCGGAGGTTTCAGGAGAAACCCATCGATCAGCTGACCTTGAAGCATATCAGGCGGTACATGCAGGCAGTCTCCCCTCTTTATGAAGATATCAGATGGCACATGGAACTGATAGATGCCAGTGCGGATAAGAAAGCAGTGAGGGGGATCTGGAAAGCAGATGCCCCTTATTATATGGTTATTTATACAGAAGAGGGGAAGCGGGCGCTGTGCAATGCGGGATTTATCATGGAACAGCTGGCGCTGTATCTGGTGACAAAAGGAATCGGTTCCTGTTACCAAGGCTGCGCCCGCACAGGACGGACGCCTGAGGCGGCCGCAGATCTGGAAGCGGTGATGATCCTGGCCTTTGGCTGGGGAAAAGAGGGCATTGAACGGGATGTGACCGAAGCCAGAAGAATGCGCCTTCAGGATCTGGTGGTAAAAAAAGAGGAACTGGGGGATGACTTGAAAACCATGCTTCGCGCGGCCAGGCTGGCGCCGTCCGCCTGGAATCGACAGCCCTGGCGGTTCGTGGCATACCGGAATCGGATCCATGTGTTTGAAAAGATTCCCGGAAGACGCTTTTTTGTGTCGAGAAAAGCCAGGGATTTTGATATTGGCATTGCCCTGTCACATTTTGTGCTGGCGGCTGAGGAGTTATGGCTTCACTGCGAGGTCAGGCAAATGGAGCGGGTATCAGAGCGGGAAATCAAACATTACGAATATGCGGCCACGGTATTTATCCAGTGAACCGCGCTGCCTGCCGCATGGGAATGGGGTAAGCGGGCACACGGCATGGCCCGGCAGAGAAAGGAAGCGCCATGAAGTATCAATGCTTTATTTTTGACTTGGACGGAACACTGGTCAATTCCATTTGGGCTCTCACCAAGTCGGTAAATGACACCATGAAAGCCTTTGGAATCGCCCCCATTGACACGGAGCAGTGCAAGCGGTTTGTGGGCGAGGGCTATAAGAAGCTGGTGGAAAGAGCTCTAATCCACGGCGGGGATAAAACGCTTAGCCACTACGAGGAAGCGTTGATCCGTTATCAGCAGGTCTTTAAAGATTGCTGTCTGTATCGGGTGAAACCTTATGGGGGGATACCAGAGCTGCTGGCGCACCTGAAAGAGAGAGGGATACGGCTGGCGGTGCTGTCCAATAAGCCGCACCCCAGGGCCTTGGATAATGTAAATGCCATATTTGGAGAGGGCTTTTTTGATCTGGTGAACGGGCAGCGGGAGGAGATTCCGCGAAAACCCGACCCGGCAGGCGCGCTGCTGACTGCGCGGGCTCTGGGAGTAAAGCCGGAATCGTGCCTGTACATAGGGGATAGTCCCACAGATATCAAAACCGGGCGAGCGGCCGGAATGGATACGGCAGCGGTTTTATGGGGATTTCGAAGCCAACAGGAGCTGCGCGCTTGCGCGCCCACATATGTGGCGGCCCGTCCCATGGAACTTTTGTCCCTGGTTGGCGAATAAGACGAAAGGGACGCACATATTCTGTTAAAAAAGAATAGAAAGCATGTGAGCCTTTGTTTGAGAAAAAGCCATATCATCGGATTCCCAAGGCAGTGGCTGCCGCCGCAGTGGCGCTGCTCTTGCTCTTGACGCCGCAAAGGGGGCTGTCGGCGCCCAATACGGCTTCCGGCGGCACGCCTGCGGATACGGCGTGGGATCAAGCCTCCAGCCTGTGGGCAGGGGCGCAGACGGATGAGGAAGCCGGTCTTTCTCTGTACGCCCGGTCGGCGGTTTTGATGGATGCCGACAGCGGGCGTATTTTGGTGGAAAAAGACGGACAGCGAGTGCTTCCCATGGCCAGTACCACAAAAATTATGACGTGCATCGTGGCGTTGGAGCAGGGGGGAGGGGAGAAGAATTTTTCTGTTTCTTCCTATGCTGCCGGGATGCCCCAGGTAAAGCTGGGAGTTTCCCCGGGCGAGACCTATTATGGAAAGGATCTGCTGTATTCCATGATGCTGGAATCCCACAATGATTCCGCAGTGGTTTTGGCGGAAGGGGTGGCGGGGACCGTGGAAAATTTTGCCGCCATGATGAATCAGAAAGCAGAGGAAATTGGATGCCAGGATACGCATTTCGTGACGCCCAATGGATTGGACGCCCAGGGACACTATACGACAGCGGCGGATCTGGCCCGGATTCTGCGGTATTGTATTCTCAAGTCTCCCAAGAGAGAAGAGTTTTTGCAAATCACACAGACGCGTTCGTATACGTTTTCTGATGTGACAGGAAAGCGGGTGTTTTCCTGCCAGAATCACAATACATTTTTGGATATGATGGAGGGCGCGCTCACGGGAAAAACAGGCTTTACGGGAAATGCGGGCTACTGCTATACCGGCGCGCTTAAGCAGGGGGACAGGACGCTTATTGTGGCGCTTTTGGCCTGCGGCTGGCCCAACAATCGAACCTATAAATGGAGCGACACCAAGGCGCTGATGGAGTATGGGCTGAAGCAGTATGAGCGGCGGGATGTGTGGGAGGATGTTGTCCTGGATCCCGTGTTGGTATTGGAGGGAATTCCTGATTCCGGGGATCTGACCCAAAAGAAAACGGTGGATACCAGACTGGATATCTCTGCCGAGGAAAAGAGTCTGCCCTTGCTTTTACGGCCGGAGGAGAAGGTGGAGATCCGAACAGAAATCCAGAGGACCGTCCATGCTCCTGTGAAGGAGCAGACACAGGTGGGATGGGTGGAGTACTATCTGGCAGGAGAATGCTTCAGGCGCGTTCCTGTGGTGACAGCCCAAGGAGCGGAAAAACTGACGTTTTCCTGGTGCCTGAAGCGTGTGGCAGCGGTATTTTTGGGAGGGTAAGGAGCCAATGGCTCGGACATCATTTCATAACGGTGTCCGGGCCGATTTTTGGAGAAATTGCAGTTGATTATTTTGGAGATTGACGGTACAATTGTATTTGGCAGAAATTTGGATGATGCCAGGGGCAAAGGCCTTTTGGCCCCGCGTCATTTGGATGGTTTTATCAATAAATACAAGATGGAGGTCGGATTATGAGCACAACAGAACAAACATCAGCAAGTAAAAGAATTGCCGCTTTACTTGATGACAATAGCTTTGTTGAAATCGGTGGATATGTGACTGCCAGAAATACTGATTTCAACCTGCAGGCAAAGCAGACGCCTGCGGACGGCGTTGTTACAGGCTACGGCACTGTGGAGGGCAATCTGGTATATATTTACAGCCAGGACGCGTCCGTACTGGGCGGAACTGTGGGAGAGATGCATGCTAAAAAGATTGTGAAGCTGTATGATCTTGCCATGAAGACAGGAGCTCCGGTGATGGGTCTCATCGACTGCGCCGGTATGAGACTGGAAGAAGCCACCGACGCGCTCAATGGATTCGGAGAGATCTACAAGAGCCAGGCCATGGCATCCGGTGTGATTCCGCAGATCACGGCTGTTTTCGGTTCCTGCGGGGGCGGCATGGCGATTTCCGCGGCCATGGCGGACTTCACCTTCATGGAGGAGAAAAACGCCAAATTATTCGTCAACTCACCCAACGCGCTGGACGGCAATTATACATCCAAGTGTGACACGGCGGCGGCGTCTTTCCAGAGCCAGGAAGCGGGCAATGTGGACGTGATGGGAAGCGAAGAGGAAATCCTTGCCAAGATGAGAGAACTCATCACCATTCTTCCGTCCAATAATGAAGATGATATGTCCTACGATGAGTGTGAGGATGACCTGAACCGTATCTGCGAGTCCATCGCGGACGGCATGGAAGATCCCGCTGTCACGCTGGGAATGATCTCCGATAATGGATTCTTTTTTGAGACAAAATCCGCCTATGCCAGAGATATGGTGACGGGCTTTATCCGCTTGAACGGCATGACCGTGGGGGCGGTGGCCAACCGCAGCGTACGGTTTGATGAAGAGGGGAAAGAAGCAGAGAAATTTGACGGGAGAATGTCCGCTCAGGGCGCTGCCAAAGCCGCGGCTTTTGTGACCTTCTGCGACGCCTTCGAGATCCCGGTTTTAACCTTGACCAATTGTATCGGCTATCAGGCTGATATGTGTCAGGAAAAGGAAATGGCAAGAGCCGTTGCGTCTCTGAATTACGCCTTTGCCGACGCCACCGTGCCCAAGGTAAATGTGGTGGTGGGAAGCGCATTTGGAAGCGCTTATGTGACCATGAATTCCAAAGCATTGGGCGCCGATGTGGTGTATGCTTGGAAGGATGCTTCCATCGGCATGATGGATGCGGCTTTGGCTGCCAAGATTATCTGTGACGATCCGGAGCAGGTCAGCGCCAAGGCGGCGGAGTATCAGTCTCTTCAGTCCAGCGCCCTGGCAGCCGCCAGAAGAGGATATGTGGACGATATCATTGAGCCGGAGGAGACGCGAAAAAGGGTGATTGCCGCATTTGAGATGCTGTTTACCAAGAGAGAGGAGCGTCCGGCAAGGAAGCACGGCACAATCTAAGACGAGGTGAAACTTGATATGAAAAAATTTGTATTGGTATTATGTATGATTACCTGCCTGTTCTCCTTTGTCGGCTGCAGCAGTGACAGTTCTTCTTCCTACAAGTCGGCGCCGTCCAGTGTCAGCCAGCTGCTGGAAAGCGAGACGCCGGATATGGTGACCAGTCTGACGGGAATAGGCGACTCGGATCTGGACAATATGATGGCCGCATACGATGAGGACGGGGACAGCCCCAACCCGGGGATGGTGGCGCTGATTCAGGCCTGGACAAGCAATCGGGACGATTTGGGAGCGCTGGTTTCCATAGACAGCACCAGAACGGTGGTGGTGGACAGCGACACCTATGAAGTGCAGATGAATGCCACATTTGAACTGCGCCCGGCAGAGGTGGCGGTGGATTTCCAGCTGGAAAACAGCCAATATGTGGTCAGCAGCGGCCGTTTTGATCCGGTGTTTACCATGGGAGAAAAATTGGCTCAGGCCGGTATGAATACCCTTATGGGTATGGGAACAGTTTTCCTGGTGCTGATTTTGATCAGCCTGATCATCAGCTGCTTCAAATTCATTCATATTTGGGAAGAAAAGCGCAAAAAAGCGGCTGAACCAGAGAAAGAGCCGCAGCCAGCGGCGCCAGCTTTGGCTGAGGAGGAAGAGGAAGAAGATCTCAGCGATGATATGGAACTGGTGGCAGTCATCACGGCGGCCATCGCGGCTTCGGAAGATACCCCGGCGGACGGCCTGGTGGTTCGTTCCATACGGCGCAAATCAAATAAATGGAAAAGAGCGTAAAGAGTAGGAGGATTGCAATCATGAAGAATTATACAATCACGGTCAATGGAAATGTATATGAAGTAACGGTAGAAGAAGGATTCAGCGGCGCTTCCCCGGCACCCAAAGCTGCGCCCAAGGCAGCCCCGGCGCCCAAAGCGGCTCCGGCCAAGAAGGCGGCTCCCGTCGGCGCACAGGGAGCTGTGAAAGTGAATTCCCCCATGCCTGGAAAGATCCTGGCAGTAAAGGCCAATGTGGGAACCGCTGTCAAGAGAGGACAAGTGGTGGTGATTTTGGAAGCCATGAAGATGGAAAATGAAATTGTGGCGTCTCAGGACGGCACCATCGCCACAGTGGATGTGGCCGTGGGTTCCTCCGTGGAAGCTGGAGATGTACTGTTCACTCTGAACTAATCACAGGATTTGCAATAAACTGGAGGAATGAAAGAATGGATTATATTATTGATACAATGAGCAATCTTATCCACCAGACCGCATTCTTCAATCTGACCTGGGGCAATTATATCCTGATCCTTGTGGCTTTTGTATTTATGTACTTGGCCATTGCCAAGGGATTTGAACCGCTTCTGCTGGTTCCCATCTCCTTCGGCATGCTGCTGGTGAATATGTTCCCGGATATCATGATTACGCCGGAAGAGTCTTCAAATGGTGTGGGCGGATTGCTGTACTATTTCTATGTGTTGGATGAGTGGAGTATTTTCCCGTCCCTGATTTTCATGGGCGTGGGAGCCATGACGGACTTCGGACCGCTGATTGCCAACCCGTCCAGCTTTCTCATGGGCGCGGCGGCCCAGTTTGGTATTTATGTGGCGTACTTCTTCGCCATCCTCATGGGCTTCAATGGAAAAGCGGCGGCTGCCATCTCCATCATCGGCGGCGCCGACGGCCCCACATCCATCTTCCTTTGCGGTAAGCTGGGACAGACAGAGTATATGGGTCCCATTGCCGTGGCGGCATATTCTTATATGTCTTTGGTGCCCATCATTCAGCCGCCCATCATGCGGCTGCTGACCACAGAAAAAGAGCGGAAGATCAAGATGGAGCAGCTTCGCCCAGTTTCCAAACTGGAAAGAATTCTGTTCCCCATCATTGTTACCGTAGTGGTAGTCTTGATTCTGCCCACCACAGCGCCGTTGGTAGGTATGCTGATGCTGGGAAATCTGTTCCGTGAGTCCGGTGTGGTAAAGCAGCTGACAGAAACTGCATCCAATGCGCTGATGTATATCGTGGTTATTCTGCTGGGTACATCCGTGGGCGCCACCACCAGCGCGGAAGCCTTCCTGAAATTGGATACACTGAAGATCGTCGCTTTGGGTCTGATCGCCTTTGCCTTTGGTACCGCAGCCGGTGTGGTGCTGGGCAAGATCATGAACAAGGTAACAGGAGGCAAAGTAAACCCGCTGATTGGTTCTGCCGGTGTATCGGCAGTGCCCATGGCTGCCAGGGTTTCCCAGAAAGTTGGCGCAGAGGCAGATCCCACCAACTTCCTTCTGATGCATGCCATGGGACCCAATGTGGCAGGCGTCATTGGTACAGCCGTGGCGGCAGGTACGTTCATGGCTATTTTCGGAGTATTTTGACACAGTATCTCCCAGGCGGCTCCAGTCTGGACTGGAGTCGGCCCGGGGAGGTTGACGTATAACAGTTTGGAGGTAAGGAAATGTCAGAAATCGTTAAAAAACCGGTGGGTATCACCGAGACCGTGCTGCGTGACGCGCATCAGTCTCTGATCGCCACGAGAATGACGACGGAGCAGATGCTTCCCATTGTGGATAAGATGGATAAGGTTGGGTATCATTCTGTGGAATGCTGGGGCGGCGCCACATTTGACGCATCCCTGCGCTTCCTGAAGGAAGATCCCTGGGACAGACTGAGAAAATTGAGGGATGGATTTAAAAACACAAAACTGCAGATGCTGTTTCGAGGACAGAATATTCTGGGATACCGTCATTATGCCGATGACGTGGTGGAATATTTTGTGCAGAAGTCCATTGCCAATGGAATTGATATTATTCGTATTTTCGACTGTCTCAATGATATCCGCAATCTGCAGACAGCTGTAAGGGCGGCCAATAAGGAAAAGGGACATGCCCAGGTGGCGCTTTCTTATACTCTGGGCGATGCCTACACGCTGGATTACTGGAAAAACATTGCCAAAGAAATCGAGGATATGGGCGCGGATTCCATCTGTATCAAGGATATGGCCGGGCTTTTGGTGCCGGTGAAAGCCACGGAGCTGGTGAGCGCGCTGAAGGAAAGCGTAAAGATTCCCATCCAGATTCATACGCACTACACATCCGGCGTGGCTTCCATGACGTATATGAAATGCGTAGAGGCGGGAGCCGATGTCATCGATACCGCTATGTCGCCATTTTCCATGGGTACCAGCCAGCCGGCCACAGAAGTTATGGTGGAGGCATTCAAGGATACGCCGTATGATACAGGATTGGATCTGAATCTGTTGGCTGAAATCGCCGACTATTTCCGTCCCATCCAGGAAGACGCGTTAAAGACAGGCCTTTTGAATCCCAAGGTAATGGGGGTCAATATCAAGACACTTCTCTACCAGGTACCAGGAGGTATGCTTTCCAATCTGGTTTCCCAGCTGAAGGAGCAGAAGCAGGAAGACAAGTACTATCAGGTGCTGGAAGAAGTGCCCCGTGTGCGCAAGGATTTCGGCGAACCGCCGCTGGTTACCCCGTCCTCTCAGATCGTGGGAACCCAGGCAGTACTCAATGTGATCATGGGCGAGCGCTATAAGATGATCACCAAGGAAAGCCGTGCGCTGTTGAAAGGAGAATACGGCCAGACGGTGAAACCGTTTAACCCGGAAGTACAGAAAAAGGCCATTGGCGATGAGAAACCCATCACCTGCAGACCGGCGGACCTTTTGGAGCCGGAGCTGGCAAAGATTGAGAAAGAGATGGCCCAGTGGAAGCAGCAGGATGAGGACGTGCTGACCTATGCGCTGTTCCCCCAGGTGGCTACAGAATTTTTCAAGTACAGGGAAGCGCAGCAGACGAAAGTGGATCCGACGGCTGCTGATAAGAAGAATAAATCGTATCCGGTATAAGCAGGGCCCCGGTCAGCGGGGGTGGCCAATCATGGCTGCGGGTGCGAAGAAAAGGGGACACAGGGCGTGTCCCCTTTTCCTGTAACGATAGAAAAGGAAAACAAAATCAATATGAGACACATCGCGATTGTGGGCGGCGGAGCTGCCGGAATGATGGCGGCAATCGCCGCGTCCCAAAATGGGAATACAGTGGAAATTTTTGAAAAAAATGAAAAGTTGGGAAAGAAAATTTATATTACCGGCAAAGGACGATGCAATGTGACCAATGACGCCGATATGGAGACGGTCATGCGTCATGTGGTGACCAACGGTAAATTTTTATACAGCGCATTTGGAAGCTTTACCAATGACGATGTGAAGCGGCTTCTGGAACAGGCGGGGTGTCCTCTGAAGACGGAGCGGGGAAATCGGGTATTTCCTGTATCGGATAAAGCGTCGGATGTCATTGCCGCCCTGGCAAGGCTGCTTAAGCGGGAGGGTGTGGCCGTCCATTTGCGGACGCCGGTAAAAGCCATCCTCACAGAGGACAAAAACCGGCAGGAACACACGGCTTTGGCGCCGGAGATGGAGCGCCGCTGTGCGGGGGTGCTGCTGGAAGATGGCCGAACCATCAAAGCAGATGCGGTCATCGTGGCCACAGGCGGTCTGTCGTATCCTTCCACAGGTTCCACGGGAGACGGTTACCGTTTTGCCAAAGAGGCAGGACTTGCGGTGACAGCCTGTTCTCCGGCTTTGGTGCCATTTACGGTCCAGGAGTCCTGGGCGGCGTCGCTGCAGGGGCTTTCTTTGAAAAATGTGGATGTAGCGATACAAAACGGGAAAAAAGTGCTGTATCGGGAATTCGGCGAAATGTTGTTTACCCATTATGGCGTCAGCGGTCCCGCCGTATTAAGCGGCAGCAGTGTGGTGATGAAACAGCTGAAAAAACAGGGAACCCTGACCATGACCATTGACCTCAAACCGGCCTTGACAGAAAAGCAGCTGGACGCCAGAATCGTAAGGGATTTTCAGGCAGCTTCCAACAAACAGTTTAAAAATTCCCTTGGCGGCCTGTACCCTTCAAAGCTGATTCCGGTGATGGTTTCTCTATCCGGGATCCCGCCGGAGAAAAAAGTCAATGAAATATCCAGACAGGAGAGGGAGCGTCTGGTGGCGGTGACAAAAAAAATGCAGTTGACCATAAACGGCATGAGAGATTATAATGAAGCTATTATCACCCAGGGCGGCGTGGCGGTGAAGGAGATATGGCCAGCCACCATGGAAGCCAAACGGATGCCCGGCCTGTATTTTGCCGGGGAAGTTTTGGATTTGGATGCCCTGACAGGAGGATATAACCTGCAGATCGCCTGGTCCACCGGATACACGGCCGGCCGAGCGGCAGGGGAAGTATGCGGCGAAAGCGCCAGGAAATGAGGGAAACATGGGATTTAACATTGCAATTGACGGTCCGGCTGGGGCCGGTAAAAGCACCATCGCCAGAAAGGTGGCAGGGGAGCTTTCGTTTCTTTACGTGGACACAGGCGCCATGTATCGGGCCATTGGCCTGGGACTTTTGCGAAAGGGAATTGACAGGGAAGATGAGAAAGCGGTATCCGCCAGTCTGGATGATATTCAGGTTTCCATCACCCATGAAAGCGGAGAGCAGCGGGTATGGCTGAATGGAGAAGACGTCACCCGTCCCATCCGCTCGGAGGAAGTGGGGAATATGACATCCAGGATATCTTCCTACAAAGCGGTGAGGGAAAAATTGCTGGCCCTGCAGCGAAAGCTGGCTGCCGCCCATGATGTGCTTATGGATGGACGTGACATCGGCACCTGTATTTTGCCCCGGGCAGATTTGAAAATTTTTCTCACAGCAGACGCCGGTGTCCGCGCCAAGCGCCGTTATCTGGAATTGACAGACAGAGGAATTTCCTGTAATATAGAAGAGATAGAGAGGGATATCCGGCAGAGAGATCTGCGCGACATGACCAGATCCATCGCGCCGCTGAAAAAAGCGGAGGACGCGGTGGAAGTGGACACGTCCCACATGACCATCCAGGAAGTGGCGGATACCATCATCCGCATGGCAAAAGAAAAGATGATGGACGCCAGTTCCCAAGATACAGGGAGGTAGGGCATGGAAGTAATCGTTGCCAAAAGCGCGGGCTTTTGTTTCGGCGTTAAGCGTGCCGTGGATACGGTATATCAGCAGATCCGCCAGGCAGACGGGATTCCCATCTACACATATGGTCCCATTATTCACAATGAAGAAGTGGTCAGGGATCTGGAAGAAAAAGGTGTCAGTGTTCTCTCTGGAGAAGAGGATATCCTGGCCGCGGCATCAGCCGGACAGGAGCCGGGGACGGTGATCATCCGCTCTCATGGGATCAGCCGCCGGATTCAGAGTCTGCTGAAGGAGCATGGATTCCGAATCGTGGACGCCACGTGTCCGTTTGTAAAAAAGATACATCGCATCGTGGATGAACAAAGCCAAAAGGGATGCGCCGTCGTCATCGTGGGAAACGCTTCTCATCCAGAGGTGGAGGGCATCGTGGGATGGTGCAACACACCCGCCGCCGTTGTAGAGAAGGAAGAAGATCTGGAGGCGCTGCCGGATTTTTCCGGGAGAAAGGTGTGCATTGTGTCGCAAACGACATTTAATTACAAGAAATTTAAAGATTTGGTTGAAAAAATCCAAAAAAAGGGTTATGATATAACTGTTTTGAACACGATCTGTAATGCTACCCAGGAGAGACAGGTCGAGGCAAAGCAAATATCCGCCCAGGTGGACGGCATGCTGGTCATCGGCGGAAAGCATAGCTCCAATACGCAGAAGCTATATGAGATATGTAAAAAAGAATGTAATAATACCCATTTTATTCAGACAACAGATGATTTGGATCCGGCCTGGTTTGGCTCCTCTGATCGGGTGGGTATTACAGCAGGGGCTTCAACCCCGAATAATATAATTGAGGAGGTTCAAACAGATGTCAGACTTAAGTTTTGAACAGTTATTAGAGGAATCATTAAAAACAATCAGCAACGGTGACGTGGTTACAGGCAAAGTCATCTCCGTGAAGGAAGATGAGATTGTCTTAAATATAGGTTACAAAGCTGACGGTATCATCACACGCAGTGAATATACCAATACTCCCAACGCAGACTTAAGAGAGCTGGTGCATGAAGGCGATGAGCTGGAGGCTAAGGTGGTGAAGGTCAACGACGGCGAGGGACAGGTTCAGCTGTCCTACAGGCGTCTGCAGGCTGAGAAGGGAAGCAAGATGCTGGAAGAAGCATTTGAGAACAAGACTGTGCTGAAAGCCCCTGTGACACAGGTACTCTCCGGCGGCCTGGGTGTTATGCTGGACGATACCAGAATCTTTATTCCGGCCAGCCTGGTTTCCGATGGATACGAGAGAAATCTGGCCAAGTACAAGGATCAGGAAGTGGAATTCGTGATCACAGAGTTCAACCCCAGAAGACGCAGAGTCATCGGTGACTGCAAACAGCTGATCGTGGCCAAAAAGGCAAAGATGCGCGAGGAGCTGTTCGCCCGTCTGCAGGTGGGAGACAGAGTGGAAGGAACCGTGAAGAATGTGACAGATTTCGGCGCATTCATCGACCTGGGCGGTGCCGACGGCCTTCTGCACATCTCCGAGATGTCCTGGGGCAGAATTGAGAATCCTAAAAAAGTATTCAAGAGCGGTGAGAAAGTGACTGTTCTGGTGAAAGATATCGACGGCGAGAAGATCGCCCTGAGCTTAAAGTTCCCGGAATGTGATCCGTGGGCCAACGCAGGTGAGAAATATGCCGTGGGCAATGTGGTGACAGGAAAAGTGGCCAGAATGACAGACTTCGGCGCATTTGTGGAGCTGGAGGACGGCGTGGACGCACTGCTGCACGTTTCCCAGATTGCCAGAGAGCATGTGGAAAAACCCTCTGATGTTTTATCCATCGGTCAGGAAATCACAGCAAAAGTAGTGGATTTCGACGGCGAAGCCAAGAAGATCAGCTTGAGCATCAAAGCTTTGGCGGCAGATAAGGCCAGAGAAGAGGCAGAAGAGAGCGCAGAGGAAGAAACCACAGAAGAATAATTCTTCCGACCATAAGCCGCCGCAGGCTGGAATGTGCCGTGCGGCGGTAAAAAAGGAATGCGGACGGAAACGAATATGTGAAATCATATCGTTTCCGTCCGCATTCCTTTTTCAGCAAAACGCCAAAAGCATTTGGTGGAGATATGTGTTGATAAAGTCCGTATCATCCACATATTCATGGTAATAAACCTTGGAATGATAATCGCTGCGAAATATGGGAAAGAGATCGTCGCAGTCGATGCCAGGCAGGAATAGACCTTGGCGTTTGATATAGCAGGTGGCCGCCGTTGCCTGCTGGCGATGTCCTTTGTCCACATATTGAGCCACGCGTTTATGTACGGCCCGGTCTTCCTGAGGAAGATAATAGTAATTTTGATAGTTGCCATAGAAGTATTTCAACTCTGCCTGGTATACGGGAATGGAAAAGTGCAGAGTATTCCGCTCCGCATACAGTTGGAATTGGGTGCAGGCAAATTGGAAGGGAACCGGCAGCTGGATTTGGGAAGTTACGTCCACGAAAAGGTGAGAGGAATCACCGTCCAGCCTGTGGGACTCCATTACCCAGTCCGAATGCAGGATGTCCAGATAGTCCAGAATGGTGAGAATCTGGGGCATTCCCTTTAAATCCTCCTCATTGTGGAGCAGCAAAAACTGGTAGAGTTTATTATCCTTTGTGGTCAGGTATTCTTTGTAGCACTCGATCAGCTGTCCGCCGTTGAATTGATCAAACCGATCCAGCCCCAAAAATGTCTCAATGGACTTTTGCTTCAGATTCTCCAGACCAAGAAGACGGCGCAGCGGGCGGGCTTTCCGGTAAATATCAAAGCTCTGCACCTGATGGAAGGTGGGCGAAATCCCATATTGGGCGGCGCATTTTTTCAGATAGGGAATGTCAAAACTGTCGCCGTTGAAATGAACCAGAGTTTTATATTTGGTAATGAACTGAAAAAAGCTGGTGAGCAGCTCCTGTTCGGCGGCCATGGAATCAGCGAACCATTGCTTCAGCTGCCAGCTTCCGCTCTGATGATATACCACGCCGATGAGATAGAGATTGGATGTATAAGGGGTGAAACCGGTGGTCTCAATGTCAAAAAATACCAATTCATTGAGAGGGCCAATCTTCCCCACATCATAGCCAGGGGCCAGCTCAATTTCTTTGCTGATTGTAATCATGTATAACACCTCGTCTTCTGATGCCAATCATTTGCGTTCTATGGAAGGTGCCCGACAATTCATCAGGCAGAGTTCACGTGATTGTACAGGATTATGCTTTTATGCTGGTGCTAATTATATCACAATGTGGCAAATTCGTCAAAGAAATCCTCTGATCCCCACTTTTTATGGAAAGAGAAACAGACAGAACATTTGTGTGGCTTTGCTTGCCATGCCGCCGGGAATATGCTATGATGAAACAGAGTGACGTATAGGATATGGAAACGTCTGCAAAACAGTAAAACGAAAAGAGAATGAGGACGCTATGATTTCATACATAAAAGGGATATTGGAAGAAAAGCAGGAGGACTGCGTGGTGATCGATAACCATGGAATCGGCTATTTGATCCACGTGCCTGGTTCCGTCATGGAACGGCTGCCTGCGGCGGGGAGGGAAGTCAAGATCTTTACCCACTTTCAGGTGAAAGA
>CAJFUP010000023.1 GCA_904420225.1 uncultured Lachnospiraceae bacterium | reverse complement strand
TCCTGCGGTAATAAATATCCAGGAACAGCCGCCGACCGCCAGGATCAGGAATATCATCCAAATGCCCACCGGCGCCTGATCTCCCGTATCTGCTCCGCCGGAAGGATCATTGCCATCCTGTGATTCGGCCGGAACAGTAGGTTCCGTCGGATCCGTGGGCTGTGTCGGATCTGTAGGTTCCGTTGGATTCGTGGGGTCTGTCGGTACTGTAGGTTCCGTTGGATCCGTGGGGTCTGTCGGTACCGTCGGATTCGTGGGGTCTGTCGGTACTGTAGGTTCCGTCGGATTCGTGGGATCTGTCGGTACTGTAGGTTCCGTCGGATCCGTGGGGTCTGTCGGCTCCTGCTTCTCCTGCGTGGTAAATCTCACAAAATCACTGACTGCCAGACCGCCCTTTTCATTGGTTACTTGGGCGTACCAGATATATTCTGTCTCCGGTTCCAGTCCGGTGTAGACGGCAGATGCCTGGAGGTTTTCCACATCAGCCATTCCCACCAGCTGATTGGTGCGGACTCCGGCACTGAACTGACTGCACTCCAGTGTCTTGGGCGTCGTGTCAAACGCCACATTCAGTTCAAAAATGTCGATATCCTGTCCCTTTTGTCCTGCCTCGTAGCTGTCATATTTTTCTGTATCATAGTAGTTGTAATCATCCATAAACGGAGAATAGGAATTCATGTAGATTTTTCCCTTATCCAGGTCAAAATACAGGAATTTAATGTATTCGGAACCGCCCTCAAAACCAGACTGATAATCGGTACAGATCTGATATACAGTTCTCTCCTTGATGCCGTCTCCGTTATCATCAAACGCAGTGGTTTCAAAAGAGGAACCATGATAATGGCCATTCAACACGGCGATGACATTGGGATTCTTCGCCACCACATTTTCTTGAAGTACCTTACCGGCATAATCCAGATACGTTCCGTCGCTTTCCTTTACATTGGTATAGCGATGCAGGAGAATAATGGCCTTTCTGTCCGGATATTGGGCCAGCACATCATTCATCCACTCAATTTCTTCTGTGTAGATATCCCAGCTCATGTAAAGCATGATGAAATCCTGTCCGTTCTCTGTCAGCAGGTCATAGTGACCGGCATTATTCTTATAACTTCCGCCGTATGTGGGCTGATCTTCAAATCTGTCCTGACCAAAATACTGCCAGTATGTCTGATAAAGCAGATTGCCCGCTGCCACATCATGGTTTCCGGCCAGTACGCCGTAGGGCATGCCTGCCTTATCGAAGATGCTCATGGCCTCGTCCGCCACAGTCCACTCTCCCATCATCTCATAGTCATCGACGATATCGCCTGTATGCATGACATATCTGATTTTCCAGTCATCGGCGTGATCCACGATCCACTGATTCTGGTTGGTGAAATGTTCCGGCCAGCTCTCGGCATAATACTGCGTATCTGTAATCCAGGCAAAAGCAAAATCGTAGTCCTCCGGACGGCCGGTGCCGTCCCATTCTGCGGTTTCACTTGCCGTCTCAACAGAGGCGCCAGAAGACATAACCGATGGGCTGCTTTCCAAGGCACGGCACTGTACCAATACCACAGCTTTTCCATCTTCCACATGGTTCTGGGCTGCGAAAGAAGCCTCCATGCTGCCTTCTGCGTCCGGCGTTGCGATGACTTCCCACTGGCCGTCCGTCACATTCAGCACATACATACGGATGGCATGACTGCTGTCGGCGTAGTCGGCGTATCCTTCCCAGTTGACATAAATACTGTCATCACTGTTCACCTCACCGGTCTCAATAGTAAACATCTGATACGGCAAATCGCCTGTGGGGGATACGGTCTGGATGGTGCGGCTTCCTGTATTCACAGACAGCGGCGCATTTCCTTCTCCCTGCTGTACAGTAATGTCGCCATTTTCCACGGTCAGCACCCTTCCTTCATAGAAGGACACGGATGCCCCTTCTGTGTTGACATCTTCCAGCTTCACCGACAGCGATGCCTGGGTATCTGTGATCCCTTCTGTTTCTGCGGACGCAATCACTGGATCCACCTCAGTTATCTGGAAAGATACCGTCTTTTCTGCCACATTTCCGGCGACATCTTCCGCAATCACACTGAGGGTGTGCTCTCCCTGCTCCATATTGCGAACCGCCTGGGAGTAAGGCACAGAGATCTCCTCACCGTCCAGCACCACGCTGACCGCCGATACGGCATTGGCATCCGTGATCTGAGGATTGATTTCCAGCGTACCCTCCACGATTTCGCCGTCTTCCACTCCCAATTCAATTTCCGGCACCGTGTTGTCCACAACGATTTCCACTGTCTTTGTCACATCTCCCGCCGTGGCCGTTACCGTATGGGTACCATCTGCCAGGGTGGTGGTGTCCAGCGCATACCCCACAGCTGTCACTTCTTCTTCCGGGATATGGAACGTGGCGGACATCCAGGGACTCATGCCGGAGCTGTCGCCAATCGTGTGAACCGTATCAAGAGAAGTATTCGTATCGGTCTTCTCATTGTCAGGCTCAATCAGTACTGGAAGATACTCTCTGCCATTGGCCAGAAGCAAACGCACCTGGCTTACCTTATAGTCTTCATGATTTTCATCCGGAATATAGATATCCTCAAAGGGTGTTCCTGAATCCCCGGCCCATAGAGTGAGAGTGACCTCATATCTCTTTTCCTGGGCGTTATAAGTAAAGTACTTATTGTCAATATGGACAGCCTTGGCATCCAGATCCTGCCATTTGCCGATATACTGGATGATTTCTCTATCATTGTCCCCATAGGACGCTGTCACCACGTTTTTGAAATAGGAATTTCTGTCTGTGGCCAAAAAAGCGTAATATGCGCCGTTTTCCAGCATGGGGACAGCGGACACTTCTTCTCCGTCCACATAAATCTTGGTATCTTTGTTTTCCTCACCATCATTGGCGGTGATGGTATACGTTCCATTGATGACCTCATGATCCGCCAGATTCAAACGAACGCCATCCACATCATTGATGCGATTGATGCTCAGCTGGTACGTTTCCGTCTTGACACTGCGGAAATTGTTGAACGCTTCCACGTAAAATTCCAGCGTATCATGACCAAACATGGCATCGGCAGAAATCCTAGCAACATAAAAATAGGGAACAATGCGGCTGGTTTCTGTGACCGTGGTCCACTCTCCCCCGTCCAAACGGTAGTGGAGTTTTGTTCCAATGAGTCCCATAGTGTCGGAGATATCGAAGATAACACTGAGTTCATCGCCCTCATTCACCGATTCCGGAACACCGTCATGGGGCTTTAAAATCGGCGCAGTTCCGTCATCTTCCGGATATCCGTCATAACCCTGGAAATCGTACTGCTGATCCGGTACCTGCCAATCTTCTACGCTTCCTGGACTGGGAGGTGTATCGGTGGAAACCATGATGCTTCTCCCATCCTCTGTTCTGGGATACGTGTACTGGATGGACTCGTTCCCTGTCCGATCAATGGTGGCCTCATTTCCCTCATTGAAGGAGGCGCTGGCAAAAATGGTATCCTGGGTATGGCCGAATTTCAGCGTTCTCCACTGAGTATTATGAAAACCGGCATAATTGATGATGGCAATATCTTCGCCTTCCACTAAATCCGTTCCATAATATGCATTGAAGTCATCCACCGTATTCCCATTGCTGGTGAGCCATAATACCAGCGTCTCGCCTGGCTGAATCATGACAGCGGGATCACTGACTGTCCAAGTCTTGTCCGCTGTGCTGGTACCCGTGTACTCGTAGTAGAAATTGTAGTAGCTGTAATTCACGGGAACATTGGTACAGTTATACAGCTCCACGTAGGAAAACTGCGTATTTCCCGCATAATCCCCGGACGCATTTTCCGGCGGAGTTACCACTTCTGTTACGATGAACGGTCCCATCTGAGATACTTCCGCTTCTTCCACTTGGGTGGTATGCTCTTCACTGCTGGCTTCGCATCCATTTCCGTAGGTGGCTTTTACATACCAGGTAACCTGATCTTTCCACAGTTCTGCTTTGGACAGCTGGGCAGTCACGGTATCGGTACCCTCCTGCCAATCCATTTCCTGTCTGGACCATTCTTCGGTTTCATCCTGTCTATAATACAGATACGCTTTGGCATATCCCTGATTGCCGGTGACTGTGGCAGTTACAGTGATGGAATCACTGCTGCTGTCAGATACTTCCGGTCCCATCACGTCCGACACACTAATCTGAGCCGGGCTTTCATAGTGCACCAGCTGGTCCGGTACCTGCCAATCCTCCACAGTTCCCGGAGTAGCCTGAGAAATTTCTTTCTTCAAAGAGTCGCTGCCATGTCCTGCGTATTCATACTGAATGGCCAACTTGCTGTCCCGGTCTGTGATATCCGCGCTTCCCACATTACACTTGGCAAAAGCGATGATGCTGTCCTCATCCCTTCCAAATGCGAACCATCTCTCTGCTGTGGTATGGATACCGCCGTAGTTGATTTGGTAAATATCTTTTCCCTCTTCCAGCTGTACGCCGTAAAACGCATTGAAGTCCTCTACGGTATCCCCTTTGTTGTTGCTCTGCCAGAGAACTACTGTATGGCCTGGCTCCACATAGAGATCCCCTGTATTCCATACCTGTCCGCCGCCGCTGGGGTACTGGTAGTAAAAGGTGTAATCCCCGAAATTAATTACCGCATCGGAGTTGTTGTAGACCTCCGTATACGTCATTTTCTTATTGGACGGTCCCGCCGAAACAATTTCTGTTACAATCAACGGGGAGACATCCGCCTCATCTGTGACTTGATTCGGCACAGTAAATCCCTGTCCGGCATCATTGGTCTCTGTCCCATCTGCCCCGTCTGTCCCTCCTGCCGTTTCCCCACGGATCGTCTCGGAATCTGTCTCTTCCGTTTCCTGAGATCCATTTCCTTCCTCCGTGTGCTCCGCCATGGCAGAAGACTCTTGCGTCCCAGACATTTCCTGGGAGCTGATTTCTTCTGTTTCCTGTTCCGTGTCTGTTTCCGTTTCCTGCATATCCGTCTGGCTGCTGCCTGTCTCATTCAAGACAGATGCGGCGGACGATTCTGCCGCCGAAGACGCCACATTACTGACTGTCATGGCCGCCAGCAGTGCGAGGGCCGCTGCCCTTTTCCATCGCCTATTTCTCATCATCTTCTCCTTTCATTCGGTCAATCACTAGACAATTATAAGCAACCTCTACTATTGTAGGAAAATATTGTAAAATGTTCCCGCATGTTTGGGAAAATCCAAGTAAATTTTATCTCGATATGTAAAATTTCTGTAAAACAGGCGCAGAAAATCCATTGTCCAATCCCTGCCCAAAATGCTACAGTTAAAGCAATGATGCAGTGATAAATAAAGAAAGGGAGCGGTTTATTTGGCACGTACAAAAGCGAAAAGCAGAGTCATGACAGAGGGGAATATCTGGAAGCATTTGCTCCTATTTGCCATTCCTCTTCTCATCGGAAATTTATTTCAGCAGCTGTATAATACGGTGGACAGTATTGTGGTTGGCAATTTTGTGGGAAAAGAAGCCCTGGCTGCCGTTGGCACCACTGACAATATTATCAATACCATCATTGGCTTTTTCATGGGAATGTCCACCGGCGCCGGAGTGGTGATTTCCCACTATTTTGGAGCCAAAAATGAAGAAGGAGTTCACCACGCGGTTCACACCACCATTGCCATCACCTTCATCATGAGTATTGTATTCTCCATTGTGGGAGTCCTTTTGGTTCCCACCATGCTGCGGCTGACCAAGACGCCGGATGATGTCATCGACCAATCCACCGTCTATCTGCAGATCTACTTTGCCGGAAGCGCCGGTCTCATGTTTTACAACATGGGGTCCGGTATCATGCGTGCGGTGGGGGACTCAAGACGTCCGCTGTATTTCCTTATTCTGTCAGCCCTGATCAATACCGTGCTGGATATTCTTTTTGTTGCGGGTTTTAAAATGGGTGTGGCAGGCGCGGCCATCGCCACCATCATTGCCCAGGGGATCTCCGCTGTCCTGGTTTTGATCACACTGACCCGGGAGCAGGAGTCCTATCGGATCATTTGGCGGGATGTGCGCGTATATAAAAATATGCTGGGACAAATCTGTAAGGTGGGAATTCCTGTGGCACTGCAGCAGGCTATTACTTCCTTCTCCAATGTATTTGTCCAGTCGTACATCAACAGCTTCGGTTCTTCCTGCATGGCAGGGTGGTCTTCTTACGGAAAAATTGATAAATTCTGCATGCTTCCCATGCAGACAGTGGCTCTGTCTGTAACCACCTTCGTGGGACAGAATCTGGGATGCGGCAATATCCAGCGCGCCAAAAAAGGGACCAATGCGGCACTCATTTTATCCCTTTCCATCAGTATCGCATTGATGATCCCCATCTTGATCTTTGCCCCCAATTTTGTCTCACTGTTTAACCAGGATCCGGATGTGGTGGCTCATGGCGCCATGTTTCTGCGGTTCATGATGCCGTTCTTCCCCTCCTCCTGCTTAAACCAGATCTATGCCGGTACCCTTAGAGGCGCGGGCAACGCCACGGCTCCCACCATCATCATGATGAGCTGCTTCATAGTATTTCGCCAAATTTATCTATTCATCGTATCTCATGTTTTCAACACTGTCCAGCTGGTGGCCTTCGGCTATCCGGCAGGCTGGATGGTATGCAGTATCGTAATGCTCATATATTATCATTTCTGCCATTGGGAAAAGCGCAGCCTGGCGGCAGTTCAGCAGACCAACTGAAATGGCGGTGCCATCTATTCCCGGCATACTAAAAAGGAGGAGACCATAAAAGTCTCCCCTCTTTTTTCTGTCATATTCTGCGGTTTGGCATCACCGTATAAAGTTGGTTCGCACCTGTTGTTCCTGCTCAGGCGCCGGGATTCCGGCTTCCTTTCCGGCTTCCAGGCATTTTAACAGCCAGGCCATATTATTCCCCAGCATCCGCATGATCTGCATACCTTCCAGATCCTGTTTGACCTCTTCCGGCGTATTGCCGTGAACCATGGGCCAATAACAAGAAGAAACGATGGGCATCTGGTGATATGAAAAATACTTGCTCAGCACTTCCAAAGTGGCCGTAGTGCCGGCCCGTCTCGCAGAGGCCACGGCAGCGGCAGGTTTTCTCAGCATATCTTTTCCCGCCATTCCACAGAATTTATCCATAAAGGTCACAATCTCCCCTGTGGGAGAAGCCCAATATACCGGTGACCCCACCACCAGACCGTCGGCTGTCTTCATTTTCTCAGCGGCGGCCCTGACGAATTCCACAGCCGGATTCCCTGCCTGGATGATTTCCGTCTCGATTCCGTTTTTCTCCAAAGCCCCTGCCACTTCGCAGAGAGCCGTATACGTACACCCCTCTTTTCTGGGGCTTCCATTCAGCAACAATACTTTCACAGTTCCTCTCCTCCATTCTGCCCTACTATAGTTGTTATCATATCCCCTTGGCAAAAAGTCAACTTATCTCCCCCAGCAAAACACAGAGACAGCCGTGGGGCGGAATTTCTCCGCTCAGCCTGCCTTCCATCAGTACAAACGGCTGATCCCAGATCTCTTCTGCCCGGCGCTGCTGTGTAACCCCCACATTTTCCAGGTCCACCCGCGCCTGCTTCTCCTGATCATCCACATTGAAAACGGCCACACAGTCCCGCCCATCGGTGAGACGGCTGTGCCACACAATGAGTCCGTCTTCTCTGGAAAACTGTCTGGCCCCTCTTCCCTCCCGATGGACGGCCAAAAGCCGCTCATTGGTCAGCAAAGAAAGGGTCCACGGATCATTATCCCGCATCTCTCCTCCCATCATCAAAGGGGAACGGAAAATGCTCCACAGAGTCATCATCGTCTTTTGCTCATTCCTGGTGAATCGGCTCATCCGATCGGATGAACCGTCTTCACTGGAACGGATGCCGATATGCCCCAGCGGCAGCATATCGCAGTCCGGCCAATGATTCTGCCCCACATGGGGCGCCCATATGCTGCACCGCTCGAACATTGCCAGGAGAGCTGGCCAATTATCCCAAAAATCATCTGTAAGCCGCCACATATTGGCATGCTCTTTCAAATGCCTTGCTTCCTCCGGCACTGCCGGACCCGGAGAAAGGCTTAAGACCATTTCCCTTCCGCATTGGTCTATGGCCTTTCGAATCATCTCAATCTCGTCTTTGTCGGCATAAGGCTCCTGCGGTTTATATTTCATGTTGCAGATATCGTCCACCTTGACAAAATCCACCCCCCAGGAGGCATACAAATTAAAAATGGAATTATAGTATTCCTGTGCCCCCTCACAGTGGGAATCCACCCCGTACATATCGGTATTCCATGCACAAACTGAAAATTCTTTGGCCACCTGCCGAGCCGTTGCTGAGGTTCCCAAAATCTTTGTATTTCTGTGAACCGCCTGCCTGGGAATCCCCCGCATGATATGAATGCCGAATTTCAGCCCCATGGCATGAATTTTTTCCGCCAAAGGCGCAAACCCCTTTCCGCCCCGAGAGGATGGAAACCGATTTTCTGCCGGTATCAGCCTGGAATATTCATCCATGGCCAGATCGGCAAATTTATGATAACGGGAGCCGTCCGCCGTGGGCTCATACCACTGAATGTCGCATACCACATACTCCCATCCATACGGCTTTAGATACTTGGCCATATATTCGGCATTTCCCAATATCTCCTCTTCGGTGACGCTGGCTCCATAACAGTCCCAGCTATTCCACCCCATGGGTGGCGTCTTTGCCACGATTTTCATTGTATCTTCTCCTTTCGCCGAATTTCATCCCCACCATCACAGGCCTTCACCTGCAATATCGTAACCGACTGGGGCGGTACCCTCCAATCTTTCTTGGCTCCCTTATCGTTCTATCCCCTGCTCTCTCCAGACACAAATCCTGTTTTCTCCCAGCTTCAAATTCTCGAAGGGGCCGACTTTAGGCGCATCTGCCCTTTGACAGCCACAATAATCCTGGTTTAAGACAATGGAGGAACCTTTGGGATCCTCATAGGGAGCTTCCACAATACGCACCATGCCCAATGTTTCCGTAGTGATGATCTTGGTGGGTACGGAAAGCATCTCTGGGCTTGTCTCCAAAGTCAGATAAACGCCATCTGCCTCTTCTGTGACAGATACGCGGGGATTTTCACGGCTCACGTAGCAGTTCAGCTCCCTCTCATATACTTCCGCCCCGTTTAGATATACATTGGATTCTGTGAAGACAGGCTGTTTTACTTCCATAAACATCTCCAAGTCCCCATTTCCTCTGGATGCCACTTCCCTCTCATATTCCTCCAAAGACGAAGGACTTCCATTATAACTGGCTGTGCCGCATAAAAAGCCTTTCTCTTTTTCTTCCATTCCGCCCACAAAAATATTCTGATAAAAACGGTCATCTCCGCCATACACCACGGTGGTCCCCGCTACCTCGGTGCTGTGGGGAAAATGATACGGCGTCGAGCGATGAGGAACATCTTCCCTGCGCATGGTTCCGCAGCAAAGGTTGTGGACATAAGCGCCGCCCTGGGCCACATTGTCAAAATTGTAGGCGGAGGCAAAAATATTATTGTCCACCAGGTAAGGGCCATGCGTTACTTCCACCATCAGGTCTCGGTCATTATTGTAATACAAGTTTTTGGAAACCCGTGTTCCCTGTGCCTGCCAGTCCAGCCATGTCCCCAGGGTACAATTATGAATGCGATTGTGATGAATCTGTACATCTATGGCAGCGTGAAGCTTGATACCGGCGATCTCAAATCCAAAAAACTCATGTTTTACCGCGATATTGTAAATGTGATTTCCATAAATCTCACTGAATACACATCCCATGTGTCCCACAATTCCATTCTGACCGCAGTCATGGATCACATTATTGCGGATAATATGAGAGCCAATGGTTCCCTTGCTCCATCCGATTCTCCGGGCGCGGAAAACAGCTTCCATTTGATATTGATATCCCGGTTTTCTGTGATGTCTGGTGCAGAGGTTATGGCCAGTGGATGCCTCTTTTCCAATGCTGATGCCGCTGCATTTTGCATCATGAATCCAGTTATTTTCTATGATCCATCCTCTGCTCCAATGGGGTCCCAAAAGGCCAGGCTGATCGGCAGTGGGCGGCGCCCAGGGACATGCCGCCTGCGCCATCTCAAATCCCCGGACTGTAATATAATTTTTCCCCGGAACCTCTGGATAGAAGCAGCACTTGCGGACATTGATTTCTGTCAGTTCTTCGTTGGGATCCGCCCCCTGGAAGTTGGCATAAATAACCGTGGATTCTTCATCCGCTTCGCAATACCACTGGTATATGGTCTGTTCTGGATCCAGGATCCGCTCTTTGTTCTCCAACCAGGGGGAATTGTATCCTTTGATCCTCTTCTGCGGATTCTTCACCTCTTCCAGAGACGCCGCCTCATAAAAGGACTTTCCATTGAGATACACTTCCCCCGTGTGCAGATGGCCGTCTTCCGGTGCGATGAACCAGTCCCCGTGCAGTGTCTCGCGGTAAGGATTATAATCCCCAAAAAAAACATTGGGCAGCACACATTTCCACACAGTTCCTCCGATACACTCCCAGCTCTGAATCCGCTCCGAACCCTTGATGACCGGGTGCTCTCCTTCTGCCGCCTCAAAGACAATCCGGCTGATATCGCTGGTTCCGCTATGTCTCGGCTTCACCCATTCCCGGTATGTCCCGCCATGGACCACCACCCGGTCTCCAGCCTCCGCAACCTCCGCAGCTCTGGATATGGTACGAAACGGCTGCTCCTCGCTTCCTGCCCAGACATCATTTCCCGATACCGCCACATGAAATATTCTGTTCATGGCAAATCCTCCTCTGTCTTATGTTTTTCTTCAATTCATGACCGTTTGCTCATGGTATCATCATATCACACTGCCGCTAAAACACTACGACTTTTGTTCCGCTCTTCTTGACTTTTTTTCCGATATCCAACCCCGTATTTTCCGTTCCCTTTAAAAGCGGAGTTTGCTCTTTATTCGTCTGATCCCCGTCTTTTTGCTCCTTTGTGTCAAGGGAAACTTCCACTGCTTTGGGATAGATTCTATTCATGACCTCATCTCCAAAATGAGCGTCCATGTATCGTTCCCATCCACTCTGAGCCGGTATCCCCTTTCCCCTGCTGTCATAGCGTATCAAAGCGCCAGCTGATACAATCATATTGACAGCCATGAAAGCCGCCAGAATCCACGTCAACAAAACACCGACCTTCTTGGGTATTTTCTCGATGAGCCGGGATAGCGGAGGATAGAGAATCTTAATCCAAACCACTGCAGCAATACCCCAGAAAAAACAATACAGCAAATTGATACGCCCTCCCAGATTGAAGGGAATGCCACTGTAATCCCAGAAAACTTTCCCGAACACAATCTCCGTAAAAACACTGCATATGTACTCATAAGCGCCTCCCAGCAGCGTGCCCACCATAAAAATATGCCGATCCGGCTTATCCTTATCTTTATACATTAAGGCCGTGGCAATGACCAGCGCCAACCCCCAGACAATACTGAAGGGTCCCCATACCAAGCTGCTGCGGCTAATCCACTGTCCCATGGTGATCCGGCAAAAAATCGTCTCCACAATATCTCCCAAAAACGATCCCAGGAAAAACAGCCAAAACAATTTATAAAACCCGCATCCCTCCGCAAAACGCCCCTCTTTTTCCACTGCTTTGGCATTTTCCATAACCGCTGGGTACGCCTTGCTCATACGCCCAGATACCTTATCCACTATCCAAAGGCCAAATCCCCGGGTCCAAACTGCCAATTTTCTGTGCCAACGGCTGACTCGCGGCACGGTTTGCTTTACATGAAAGACCGCCGCCATGGAAACCGCCATGTCCAGCGCTGTCACAGATAGGAATCC
This sequence comes from uncultured Lachnospiraceae bacterium, assembly GCA_904420225.1. GTDB lineage: Bacteria > Bacillota > Clostridia > Lachnospirales > Lachnospiraceae > Fimimorpha. Next base: position 3,028 of record CAJFUP010000023.1, on the reverse strand, counting down.
CCAGATGAGGATTTTTCCTGCCACTCCAGGGAGAAGCTGGTATACAGATACCAAAACGGGATTTGCCACTTTCAGAGCCGCCACCCCCAAGACGCCCCATAAAAGTGAATAAAATAAGCAGATATAGCCGTCAAAATTCCACTTTTTCCCAGAATAGTCCCACCATTTTTTCTGATTTAACCGTTCCAGTGTCTTCCCCGCCAGCCACTCTATCACTGTGGCGACGATGGAGCATCCCAGAAAAAGAGCGGGGAGATTATCCAGAAGCTCCCACAGAAAAACACTCATAATCACTGCGGCAATGCCATACACCAGACAAATGGGGCCCGATACGAATCCTCTGTTGACAAACCGCTTGCGATTAATCGTCCCCACAATGGTTTCCAAAACCCAGCCCAAAAAGGAGTACGCGAAAAACAGCCACGCCAGTTCATACATTGTGTAATACATACTTATCCTGCTTTCTATGTTTTTGGGATCCATCGGATGGAATCAACCCACATCCATTATCCCATATTCACCATCATAATACAAATTATGAACCGCGTCCACCAGAACAAATTATTAAATTTTGGAATCGCCCCACAGACTTCAAAGAAAAGATGGATCCTCTGGAAAAGGAAAAGCTGCCGCAAAGGAAACCTATTTTCCCCTTTCGCGGCAGCCCCTTGACGATGGCTGTTTCTTCATTTACATTTCTTATAGGACATATTTTTCGCTGGATCCATTGAAAAAGACATTCCCTGGAATCTTCCGCCACTTTTTATTTCTCATACAGAAAACGCTCCGGCAAATGAATATGAAAGCCTTTTTCCAGATCGCGGAAATTCTGCGGTGTAATGGTCTGCAGCTTATTGGGAGTCATGGCCAGCACTTTGTTTAAAATCTCCGCTGATTTTTCCACTGTATGCATCAAACCAAAGGTCAAGTCAAAATCTGCTCCGGAACAAAACATCCCGTGGTGAGCCCAAATGGCCACATCATATTTTTCCATCAATTTGCTGGTGGCAATGGCAATCTCCTCCCCGCCCGGCACCATCCAAGGCAGCACACCAACGCCGTCCGGAAATACCACTGGGCACTCTGTGGCCATTTCCCAAAGTTCTCTGGTGAAGACCTCATCGTTCAAAGGGAGGACAAACGTAAGGGCAATGACATTGGTGGTATGGGCATGGTAGATGACCCGGTGCCTGCCGTTCGTCACGCGCTTTTTGACTTCGTGATTCATCAAATGAGCGGGCAGCTCACTGGTGGGACGTCCACCCTCCACCAATCCCCAGCGAATACGATAATTTTCCCCCTTTTCATCCAGTTCAATGATGGCAATGCAGACCTCCGGATCCACGATGATATTTCGGAAATATTTTCCGCTCCCTGTCACCAGGAAAAATTCTCCCGCCAGTCCGGGCACATGGGCGCCAATGGGCTGCCATTCTCCGGGAGCATTGAGTCTGGGACGAATGCTTTCCACTTCGCTCTCCATAAGCCGATAAGACAGATTGCCGCCATTTCTCTCATGCCATCCCTGCTGATAGCCATCGTCCGCCATTTTTATAAACCCCTTCACAAATTTTGACTCTAAAATTCTCATACCTTTTCCTCCTTTTTGATTTGCGTTTGCCTTTGCCGGTATCATTTGTTCATTTGATGATTTTATTATAAGTAATCTGTGCTATTTTTTCAATTGCCATTATTCTGTATTTTTGTTGTTTTATGTGTGGTTTTTTGTCTGTTTTGATTTGTTTGTTTTTTCACAAACACTTTTCTTCCATATTTTCAACAATATGCCACATTATTTCACAAAATTCAACACAACCCCTCATTCGCATTACAGCAATTATTTTCCGCAATCGCAGCCTGCCCCTGGTTGACAAGACTCCAAATCATTCTATAATTTAAAAAAAGATTTTCAGCAGGCAGAAGATATCTGCCATATCTGAACCATCTTGAAACATAAGAAAGGAATGAGTTGTATGAATATGCCCAACTTACCGCTGGAACAAATTTCCGGAGCCATCCGCGATTTCATGCTGGGTCCATATGGCGGAGCGGTTTTGTGGACCGGTTTTGTTATTGCACTGCTCAACTGCCTTTTTGGTTATCCTCTGCGCAAAGTATGGGGAACGCTTTTGGGTATTGCGGCAGGAACCGCTGCCGGAGCAGGGGCGTCAATTTATTTCAGTCAGCCTGCCTCCGTCACGGTTATTGCCAGTGCCGCAGGCGCATTCTTGGGCGGCGCTGTTTGTTTTTCCATGTACCGTGTTGGTCTGTTTGTCCTAAGCGGAGGACTTACCTTTTGGGGACTTCATATCCTGTTCCCAATGGCTACTCATCAAACCCTGCTGATTTTTATCATCATCGGCATGGCTGTGGGAATTCTGGCGAATATTTATGACCATATCGTCATCATTCTTGTCACTTCTGTGGGAGGCGGCATATGGTCCATATTGCTATTATCCATACTTTTGGGAGAACATACCTTGTTCCAAACTCCCGGCGCTTGGGAATGGATAGCTGGAATTTTAACGGCGGGCCTCGGTTTGATTTTTCAGCTAAAACCATGGAAAAAAAGGGATACTGGAGTCAGCGACAAAACCGTTTTTCCTTTTCTTTTCCCTGCTAAGAAGAAGCGAAAGAAAAAACGCACCATTTATGTAACGAAATCCTTCTCCCCCAAAAAATCCCCCCTTGAGAAGGAACCTTTAGATTTTTCTCAGCCAGTTGAATCCCCTCTGCCCACAGAAGAAACCGTGTGCACAACACTCTTCTCTGATACCGATCCTTCGGCAGACAGCTTTGACACTCCTCCTGACGCTGCGGACAAGTCCAATTCTCAGCAGCCAGAGAAATCTGATTTGTAACAGATAAAAAGAAGCAGCCGCCATGTCTAACAAGGCGGCTGCTTCTTTTATTATCTTACAATATTACATTTTTTTGTGTTTCAAATAGGAGATCACTGTTGTTCCCATGGCGGCAACGGCCAGAATCATCATCAGGCTGAATAATCCCCAAAGGAACATATTCTGCG